>JAXHUD010000099.1:5927-9288 GCA_034189815.1 Chloroflexota bacterium | reverse complement strand
TATTTGATATTCGTATACTCTTATTGTCCATTCTTCTGGCTGCTGCAAACATGTTTATCTATGGACGAAACGAGTCCACCTTGTTCTCTGTCATGTTGGGCTTGGTGCTTCTGGTGGTAATTTGGATCGTTTGGCTCCTGGGAAATTTGATCATTGTTTTCTCCACTCGGTTCCAAACGGAGGAAGGGGAGAAAAAGCAGTTGATCGAAGTTGCAAGCCGCCTGCTGGCGGATGGTAATCGTAATCGCAATGGCGTTCTAATGTTGACGGATCAACGCTTCCTTTTCAAGACATATTTCTTTGCAAAAGATAAAGAAGTTCTTGATTATGCATTGGAAGATATTAAAACCGTTAAACTGATCGATAAAGGTTTTATTGAGCGTTTCCATATGGAAGTACAGACTCGCTCCAAGGCTGTCTACCGGTTTAATATTTACGCCGGCAAGCGGTGGGAGGAAGCACTTCTGGCGGCCAACCTTCGGGTGAAGATAGAGAAGAAATAATTAGAAACACTATCTGGATAGAAAGCGCTCTTTTCATTCAGAGTGCTTTTTTAGTTTGGCAGCCGGCGGCAGGTCGTCCTGACTGTCCCATCAGGGGAAATGGAGAGGAAGCCATATTCGGGCGTGACATCATTATGCGGCAGGGATAGGCCGCACCGGGATTGAAGAACAGGTGTCCGCTGAGCCAGCAAGCGGTCTGGTGGTGTGTGTGACCGAAGACGACCTCTGCTTCAGGATAGTCTCCTGATAGATGCGTGTAATATCGCTCGAAGGCGTACCCCTTGTTTATGTTAGCCCATTTATCCACCATGTAATGGCAATGGTGCGATGCCCATGTGCCACGACGATCCGCACCCCGTGGACATCAGTTAAGGCAGACCGCTGTGTGCGGATCCGGTAGAATCAGTCCCGGTTGCCCTGGACGACGGTGACCGCCGATTTTGATTTCCTCACAAGATGATATTATCCAACGCTGTTTCCTGCGGGCGGAAATAGATTCAGGTCAGAACCGATGCTAATGTGTAGAGCGCGCCGGGCCTGATGAATAGGGGTGTGATTGGGTGATGTCCACCCCCACGGGCAGCGGCGTTCGCGTCCCTGTCCGACCGGTGCAAACCTCACTTTGCGCTGTTTTTCGGGAACAGTCCGGTGGGCCAGGGAGCGGACCGGTCGCCCGGTTCACCCAATCACTACAGGAAGTATGTCATTTATATAATTTGGCATCAACCCGTTTCTGATGGGTCAATGTCCGCTTCGGCCAGGCGCTCGAGATCCCGCTGGGTCAGTTTGAACTTCAACAATGCGGGTACTACTGTGAGCAGGGCGATGACGGCGGTGAAATAGAAGGGGGCCTCCGGTGAGATTGTCTTCCAGATGTAAGACCCGATGACCGGTGCAGGCAGCGAGAAGATCCCCAAGCTGGCATGGATCAGGCCGAAACCCGTCCCACGCAGCCGTTCCGGCAGGGCTTTGCTCAGCAGAGATTGATAAGCGGGGGACATCAGGCCGGCTCCTATACCGAAAACCGCCCAGGCGCCTGCATAGCTAAGGAAGGTGTCCGAGAGGATCAAGAGGATCATGGCAATGAAATCCAGGAAAAATCCCAAGGCGATTGTGATCCCTTCGCCGGTTTTATCCGCCAGCCAGCCGGCTGGGATGGTGGTGATCATCATCGCGATGCCGAAGAATGACGTCAGCCAACCAATCTGCTGAAGGCTCATCCCGCCAATCTCTTCCAGGTAGACAGGCAGCAGGGTGAAAGACAGTGAAAAGGCAATATCGCGCACCCCGTCAGTCAGCAGCAGCCAGGTAAGCAGGCCGCCGGTGGTGACCAGGGCAAAGATCGTTTTGAAGTTGATTTTGAACGAATTAAAATTCAATTTCTCTCTGGCTTGTTCGTTGCGCCTCTTCCCGGCGACTTTGGCTAAGATCAGCCGGATAGTGGTGGCGACGATATAGATTGAGGCCGAGACGGCCAGCATAACCCGAAAGCCGTAGTTGTCAGCTAACCAGCCCGCCAGGGGCGGACCGATAACGGTCACCACAGTGTAGATTGTGTCGGTAATACCGTAAACTTTGCCTCGGTGTTCTTTTGGCGTTTCTTCAGCGATGAACGCCCCGAAGCTGGGGCCGACCAGCGACCGGGTGACGGCATTCAGCGATTCGGAAAGATAAAGCCACTGCCAGGTCGGTACAAAGATTGGGCTGATAAACGCCCCCAGGCCGATCAGGCTGCCGATCGCCACGCTGTGCAGCCGACCAATGGTGTCCGAGACCCAGCCGCCCAACACCTGTAAAACCAGGGGGACGATCTGTGACACTGTGAAGAAAATACCGATTTGGACCACATCAGCACCCAGGTATTTAAGATAAAGCGGCAGCATGGTGGCGTACATTTGTGAAGCGATATTGGCAAACACCATCGCGACCATGAAGACGATCAGGGTGTTTGAGAGTATCCGCTTGGGGCGGGTTACTTCCTGTGGTAGTGTTTCGCTTATTTCCTTGGTGTCCATTTCTTTTAAAATCTCATTTTCTTTTGTCCTAAGCCTGGATCGTACGAAGATCCTCACCAGGCCGGAGTTCAAATTCGTAAGTGTCATATTGCCGGACCACGCGCATGCCGGCCTTCTCATAAAGGCGGGTGGCGTTGGTCAGGCTGTTGGCATCTACACCTAATCCCACACGCTGCTTACCGCGGCGATGGAATTCGTTAAATGCTGTGTGCAGCAGTGCCAGGCCCAGGCCACGCCGCCGCCAGGGACGTAGTACGCAGAGCTGGTTGACCCAGCCCATATCGGGGTCTTCGGTTACTTTTTCTGAACAGCGGCAGACTCCCGCAATCTCCTCACCGTCCTTTGCCAAATGCCACAGGGTCGGATCGAAATCATCACTGGTTTCAATCATGTGTTTCCATTGCCGGAGCGATTCCTCCAGCGAATGGTGAACGTGCCCCCAGTGGTCGGCGAAACCCTCATCCAATGCCTTGACGGCATCATGCAGTTCTTCATCCAAGCGAATTGGTGCAATCCTGATGTTTTCCGGCAGCTTGGGCGCGGGCAGAGCATGACCCATATCGATAACCATCCGGTAGAAATGGCGGACCAGGTCGTAGCCGTAGGCTTCCATGACTTTTTTCCGCTTTGTATCACGATTGTTCAGACCGAAGTTGAGAATAACCCGGGCGCCTTCCGGCGCCAGGTCAATCCGGGACCGGCCGCACTCTTCCGCCCAGGCCAGCATGTCAAAAAATACCTGGTCATCCCAGGCATCCGGATGCATCAGACCGAAGGTGTATTTGGTCACGTGCGGCTTGGAGACGTCCCAGACATCGATATAACCGATGATCTCTCCAGCCT
>JAXHUD010000099.1:0-5827 GCA_034189815.1 Chloroflexota bacterium | reverse complement strand
CGTTTTAGGTTTAGCTAAATCAGAAGGGACGCACTCCGCGACGGTTCAAGCCCGCCGATAACATCGGAGAGTTTGGTGGGAGGCATTTGAGCAATTACAAAGGCCATGCTCATGCGGGTGCTTTCCTTTCTGATAAGATTCTAATTAGTGGGCCCAGAAGCGGGCGTTTCATGAACAGTAGGAGTGTATCATGGAGGTCACAGTTGTGTCAAGGTAAAACCCTTTTTTCTTTCAGGGATAATTGATAATGACAACGTTGATGAAAATCCACAAGTGCGAGAGCCCTCAAGTGGGCTTGGGTTCTATCGAGAATTATTCGCTTTTGTTAACGGAATTAGTACTCTTGATGAATCCCAGATAGACGACAACAATCAATCCCAACCCGCTAATGATGATTAAACCAACCCCAACATTCTTGCCATTGCTGAGTGCTCGGTGGAAGATCGAGGGCGGCCGGGTGGGTGTTGCGGTAGGTGCGGGCGTCCGGGTGGGCATGGGCGTCAGGGTGGGGCGCGGCTGGGTAGGCGTGGGTGTCCCCGGGTCCACAGTCGGGGTATTGGTGGGCGTGGCAGTGGGTTCGGTTGCCTTTTGGATCAGCAGGGGTTGACCTTCGTTAACCTGCTCCGTATTGGGACCCAGGCCGCTGTTGGCCAGGATCTCGCTGATCGGCACGCCGTAGGCTTGCGAAATTGACCACAGCGTTTCACCGTATCGCACAACGTGGGTGATGATGCCGTCTTCATTGGGTGTGACCGTCATCACCGGAGTCAGTGGGACCTCGGTCGCCTGAGCGACAATTGCTTCCGGCGAATCGCCGTTGAGGTCACCTAGAGGTCCGGTTTGGGCGTATACGGGTTGGGTTTGGAGGATGACCGCCAGGCCCAACACGAAAAAGGTCAGTAATGTTGTTCTGGGTGCTCGTTGCATAATGGGCTTATTATAGCGTGTTTACGGAAAAAACGGGACTCACCGCGGGGTGAATGATTAGGGCCTATGATATAATTTGATCGACAAACCAAATCCAATAAGAAGGAGTACCAATGATGTGCAAGAGCGGGAAAGCCATCTTTTTTCTGATCGGATTATTGGTATTACTTACGGGATGTGCCTCGCCGTCCATGGATGAAACCAGGCAGCCTGAGAGCCCGGTGACCGAGCCAGCCACGGAACCACCAACGGCGCAGTCGGAAATATCGACCGAGGAAACCATTACCGAAACGCCGACAGAAGCGCCCCGGGATGTGCTCTGGCGGGACGATTTCTCCGATGTAACCAGCGGCTGGGAGCGCTATCGGAAACTCGACGGCGTTTTGGATTATGTCGAGGAGGAAGGCGTCTACCAGATGCAGGTACAGGCCGAGAACAACCTCTGGTGGGTCTATAAGGACGAGGCGCTCCCTGACGTGACGATGGCAGTAGATGTCTGGCAGGTGGGTGGGCCGGATGGGTCACTTTACGGTCTCATGTGCCGTTATGACCCCGACACGACCAACGGCTATGTCTTTTTGATCAGCAACGACGGGCAGGCCGGGGTGGGGCTCAATGACCAGGGTTTCCGATCACTGCGCGGGGGTGAATTAGCAAAATTTGATGTCATTAACACCGGAATGGAAGCCCGGAACACGCTTGAGGTGAGCTGTGTGGGTGAGACCTTGAAAATGTCCGTCAATGGGGAATTACTGTTTACACTGCCTGCCGGGGATTCACTGGGTGAGGATATTGGCCTGGCCGTCGCCACAGTACAGGGTTCTGGCGCGGATGTCTATTTTGACAATTTGACCGTTTATCAGCCCTAATACTGTAGATTAAACGAGCGACAGGTAGGAGACCAGGTCTCTTACTTGTTTATTTTGATATTAAATTGTCGATCATTGCTGCGGATTTAGCAAGATTGCATTGATCGCCCTGTGATATCCTCCGTTGTTCTAATTATCTCAGACATGGTTAAATGATACGGTTGCAGCCAATGCGGACCGGGTTGCGAAAGGCGGCTTTGGCTGGGTCTTGGGTTGGCATCGCTTGGGGTATACAGCGCCGCTTCAGGTGCCATTATCAGTAAAAGACCAAGGGTTTGAAGGCTTTTTATGGCGGAGGTATTCAGCGGCATATCAGGGTGGCAATCCCCGGATTTTTCAGAGCGGTTCTATCCGAAAAATATTGTGAAGACGGAACAGCTTGGGTATCACGCGCATCAGTTCCCCAGTGTGGAAGTAAATAATACTTTCTAGCACCTTCCCGAACCGAAAACGATTGAAAATTGGATGGCCCGGGTCCCACCCGCGTTCCGTTTTGATGTGAATGAAAAACCTGCTGGAACCGGAAGAGACCTTGCCTAAATTTTTTGAGCGAGCGGATTGTTTAGGCGATCATCTCGGCCCGGTGCAGTTTCAACTGCTCCCAAACTGGCATTTGGATCTGGAACGGCTGCAGACCTTCCTGGCGGCGCTGCCGACCGGGTTCCGGTATGCGTTTGAACTGTGCAACACGAGACCTGGCTGCGAGGTTCGGTCTATGCTGCGCTGATGCAGCATGGTGCGGCCTTTTGCATTTATGAGATTACCCGCCGGCAGTCACCCCTGCTGATCACAGCAGACTTTGCATATATCCGCCTGCCTGGTCTCGGCCGCGCTCGGGAAAATGCCCG
Source organism: Chloroflexota bacterium (assembly GCA_034189815.1). Lineage (GTDB taxonomy): Bacteria > Chloroflexota > Anaerolineae > Anaerolineales > Anaerolineaceae > Brevifilum. The sequence goes on along the minus strand of JAXHUD010000099.1, from coordinate 3,183 downwards.
GACTTTGCTGGATAAGGTTTGGGGTCAGTAGATGTCTCTATTCTTGCATATTCTTTATATCGGCAGTGTCATTAGTCGTCTTTGTAAGTCTGGTAAAATCAAGGAATGAAATCAGACTGGAGGATCACTCAATATGCTTGACATTAACCTTATCCGAGAAAACCCCGAAATAGTCCGGGAAGCATTGGTCAAACGCCAGATGGACCCCGGCATCGCCGATCAGGTCCTGTCTCTTGATGAAAAACGGCGCGAACTGATCCAATCTGTGGAAGAGATGCGTTCTGAACGCAACAGCGGCTCTAAGGAAATCGGGAAGATGAAGGATAAGGATACCCGTCAGGCCAAGATCGATGCTATGCGCGCCCTGGGCGATAAGATTGACGCCGTGGATGCCGAATTGAGCACGATTGATGATGACCTCACCGCGCTAATGGCCGAAATTCCCAACATCCCTGCTCCGGACGTGCCGGTAGGGGTGGATGACAGCGATAATATTGTCCTACGCACGGTGGGCGAGAAGCCTGAGTTTGAATTTGAACCCAAGCCGCACTGGGACCTGGGCCCTGAATTGGGCATCATTGATTTTGACCGTGGTGTGAAACTAGCCGGTTCCCGGTTTTATGTCCTCAGCGGCGCTGGTGCGCTGCTTCAGCGGGCTTTGATCTATTGGATGGTCGGGCTGCATATCGGACAGGGCTATCTCGAAAAATATCCGCCCTATATGGTGCGTGAGGAGATCCTTTACGGCGCCGGGCAGTTGCCGAAGTTTAAGGACAACCTCTACCGTGACGCGGAAGAGGACCTTTGGATGGTGCCGACGGCTGAAGTACCGCTGACAGGGCTGCACATGGGCGAGATCCTCGAAGCGGACCAGCTCCCAATGCACTACACAGCCTATACGGCTTGTTTCCGGCGGGAGAAGATGAGCGCCGGACGGGATGTGCGCGGGATCAAACGCGGGCACCAGTTCGACAAAGTGGAAATGTATACCTACTGTAAGCCGGCGGAGTCGGCTGCAGAACATGAAAAGATGCTGGCGGACGCCGAAGCGACCGTGGCCGCGCTGGGTCTGACCTACCGGGTACTGCTGCAATCGACCGGCGACCTCAGCTTTGGCTCGCACAAAACCTATGACCTCGAAGTCTGGGCGCCGGGCTGCGGAGAATGGCTGGAAATTTCGTCAATCTCAAACATCGGCTCCTTCCAGGCCCGCCGGGCAGGCATTCGCTTCCGGCCGGAAGAAGGCAAAGGGACGGAATATGTGCACACACTGAACGGCTCTGGCCTGGGCATGCCGCGCACCCTGATCGCCGTGCTTGAAAATTATCAGCAAGCCGACGGCTCCGTGGCGATTCCGGAGGTTATCCAGCCCCTGATGGGCGGTCGGAAAGTTATCCGAGCGGAATAGGCACCGATGTCACTTTGGGCGGAGATCCCGCTGCTGGTTATCGTTATCCTGGGAATGTCGATTGGATTCTTCGGCCTGTTCCTGGTGTTCTTCCCGGGGCTGACCGTCATCTGGTTGTCCATCACCGTTTGGGGCATTGCGACTCGCTTTAACTATGCAGCCGGACCCTGGACATTCACCCTGACTCTGGCCAGCTTTACCGTCATCACCATGTTGATGCTGTTGGGCAATATCCTTGATAACGTTTTTATGGCGGGCGGGGCGCGCAGCCGGGGCGCCAGCTGGTGGGCTATTGGCCTGAGCTGGGTGGCGATGATCGGGGTGGGGATCTGGCTGACCCCGCTGGTGGGTTTGGTGGCAGCACTGATGGTGTTGTTCCTGGTTGAATGGCTCAGGAACAAGGATCATAGGGCTGCCTTTAAATCCACCTCGCAAATGGCGATGGGCTGCGGTTGGGCCGTTGGCGCTCGCCTTTTGGTGGCTACGGTGATGATCGGTTTATTTCTAGTGTGGTACTTCCTGCTGTATAAATAAGGGTAAAAAGAGGGAAAAAAAGCGCCCAAAACTGGGCGCTGAGTCAAGCCACCCGCTTAGCGAGTGGTCTTGACTTTATCATCAATGTGGGAGAATTATGTTACTCGCGCGGGAGCAAGTTTTCCAGCATGAGGACGGAGCGATCACCGAGTTCTTCTGCCAGGAGCACTAAGTGCGACATGGTTGCTTCTTCTTCAACCTGCTCGGTCACATACCAGCGCAGGAAGTCCTGCGATGCATAGTCTTTTTCGGCGATCGCGATCTCCATCAGGTCATTAATGTTTTTCGTTACGACCTTCTCCCAGTCCAGGGCCATTTTGAAAGCGCTTTTCACATCACCGAAATCCGTATGGGCTTCATTAATAGCGGGGACAGCGACATCACCTTCAACATCCAGCAGATAGTGGATGAACTTCATGGCATGCTCCCGTTCTTCCTCTGATTGCTCGAAGAACATCTCGGAAAGGCGCAACAGGCCCAAGCTGTTGAAGAAGGCTGCCATGTTTATATAAATGTTAGACGCTTCCAATTCGTGACCAATTTGGGCGTTGATCGCATCATTTAACTTTTTACTGATTTTCATTTTAGTACCTCTTTCTATTAGATCGTTGTTATCTTAATCTATACTCCCACTATGTATAAATTATATAAACATTGTCTGAAATAATCCAAAAAATTTTCATCAGGGAGTTTGTTTGTGTTCAGGCTTTAGAAAATATCTCAAAATAATAGATTCTCGGTATTTTCAAAATCCCGGGAATCTTCAATTTTCGGATAGTTTATTTAAATACTTTCAGGATCTTGCCTGGCGTATGAGGTAAAGTGCGATAGAGCCAGCCACGGCGGCGTTCAGTGAGTCGATCTGGCCTTGCATCGGCAGGCGCATTAACAGGTCACATTCTTCTCGCACGAGGCGGCGCAGGCCCTGGGCTTCGTTACCGATCACCAGCCCGATCCCACCGGTGAGGTTCAGCTTTTCGGGGGGCTGGGCTTCCTCACTGCCTTCCAGCCCCACTAGCCAGCCATTGGCTTCCTTGATCCGGGTCATTGCCTGAGCCAGATTGTGTTGGGTGATCTGGAGCATTTCAGTGGCGCCGGAGGAGGCGTTCACCACGGCAGGAGTCACCGAGGCGGCCCGGGCCAGCGGCAAGACCACGCCGTGGACGCCGAAGGCCTCGGCTGTGCGCAGGAGCGTGCCCAGGTTCTGGGGGTCCTGGATCAGGTCCAGCAGCAGGATGAAA
>JAXHUD010000098.1:0-9288 GCA_034189815.1 Chloroflexota bacterium | reverse complement strand
GCGCTTTTTCTAATGTTGACCGGTTCATAATAGGCTCCTCTTATTTGATATTTTGGGTATTTTCCAAAGCTCACTTTCTCCTTATATAGTATCATTTACCCATTCTAATTAGCGAGGAACCTGATATAAAAGGTATAATTTTGATCATAACGTGGTACGTCCTGCTGAACACTGCCGGAATCTATGCCATACCGTCAGGAAGGCTAAACGAATCGATTTATGTCAGATCATGTCATATTTGTCGCCCAAGTTAAAGGCATAATTGGACATGGTTTTCACGCTTTGGAATCAAATTTTCGGCTGATGGGCTTATGGGAGGAACTATCCAAACCGGGAGTTCTCCCCTACAGGCGGTAAAATTAGATGAACCAATATGATCTGGATCTGAGGTGCTATTATGGGTAAAAAGAAGTCTCGTTCGATACCGATCGAAAAAGATGAAATCACGCCGAAGCACATTTATCAATCCCGCCGGCAGTTCCTGAAGGGGATGGGAATCGTTGGCCTGGGCGCCGCTCTGGCCAGCTGCGCGACCCCGCAGGAGTCCCCGGCTTCACCGGCAGCGACGGGTAAAGCTGCTGCGCCATCGGAATCCGCCACTCCGATTACTGTTCTCACGGATGAAATGGATAACCCGGTCACGCACTATGATGCCGTGACGGGCTATTGTAACTATTACGAGTTTACGACCAGCAAGGAGCGTGTGGCTGCTCTGGCGGAGGACTTTGTGCCTGAGCCCTGGTCTGTGGAAGTGAACGGTCTGGTTGAAAATCCTCGCACATTCTCCATGCAGGAGATCCTCAACACCTTTGATCAACAGGAGCGAGTCTACCGTATGCGTTGTGTGGAAGCCTGGTCAATGGTGATCCCCTGGATCGGATTCCCACTGCGTCAATTGTTGGAAGAAGTAATCCCCACTTCTGAAGCGAAGTATGTGGCATTCCAGACGGCGCTGCTCCCGGACGTGATGGATGGCCTGGCCTCGCCTATGTTCCCCTTCCCCTATCTGGAAGGGCTGCGGATGGATGAGGCGATGCATGACCTCACAATCCTCGCCACCGGGCTTTATGAAGAACCGCTGCCGCCTCAAAATGGCGCCCCGGTGCGCTTGGTGGTACCCTGGAAGTATGGTTTCAAGAGCATCAAGTCGATTGTCAGAATTTCTCTGGTGGCCGAGCAGCCGCCGACGATGTGGAACGCGATTGCACCGAATGAATATGGGTTCTACGCCAACGTCAACCCGGACGTGGACCATCCGCGCTGGTCGCAGGCCACGGAACGTCGGATTGGCGAGAGCGGCCGGCGAGAGACGCTCTTTATGAATGGCTATGCCGAAGAGGTTGAATCGCTCTATGAAGGCATGGACCTGACGATTAACTACTGATCCCCAAATCCACCACCGCCAAAGGTTCGCTGCATGAATAATCCGATTGAGAGTCGAAAACACGAATCCCAACGCTACCAGTTGAAGGTCCTGGCGCATTTCATTGGGGTTTTGCCCCTGGTCTTGCTGATCGGCGATTATGTTCGGGGCGAATTGGGCTTTAACCCGATAGAAGCGGCCACCCGACGGACAGGCCGTACGGCTGTGATCTTCCTGATATTGTCCTTGGCTAGCACGCCGGTCAGGCGTTTGTTCAGCCTGCGGATTGTTGGGTTTCTGCGTAAACCCTTTGGCCTCTACGCCGCACTTTATGCCGTGCTTCACTTTGCTGCCTTTGCTATCTGGGATTTCGGTTTGGATTTCGGGTTGATCTGGGCAGAGATACGTTCCAAGCCATTTATTATCGTGGGAGCGATTGCGCTGTTGATCCTGGTGGTATTGGCGGCGACGTCTTTCCGCCGCTGGCAGCGGGATTGGGGCAGGAAGTGGGTCAAGCTCCACCGGCTCACTTACCTGGCAGGCATCCTGGCGATCGCCCATTATCTCCTGGCGGTGAAGGGCAACCTGCTCACCCTGGAGGGTAATTACACCCTGCCGTTGATCCTTGCCGTGATCCTGATTATCTTGCTCGTCCTTCGCTTGCCCATTGTGATGCGAGTGCTGCGCGGTGAGCGGAAGGGGAAGTGAGAATTTATTAGGTCCAATAAAAATCGAATTAAGATCGTCCCTTCAACAAGTGGACACTATGGTATAGTTGCGGATATGGCATCTACAGTGGATCAAACAGATAACGAAAATAAAAAACGATTAGGTTCACTCCTGCAAGGTTGGGATAGCGCTTATTTTGTTAACTTTGTATTTGCTGCTTCTTTTTCTTTAGCTTTTTTTGTCCGGTTCCTGGATTTTTTTATCACACCGACATGGCAAAAACTGGTTGTTTTTATTTGTCTCGTATTATATTTTTTTGTTTTATTCTTTTTCTTTGTTACCCCTATCGTTCGGTACTTGTTGGATAACAAGCGTAAATTACTCCTAACTGTCCTGATTGGTGCGGTTCTGGCGACTGGCATTTTGTTTCTTTTACCAGGTGAAAGAGTACCGATACGAACGGTTCATACGATGGCAATTTCCATCCCCGAAGGTTCAAATCCGGTGACGGTCTCAGCATTGAAGGGACCGATGGAAAGTATTATTCCCTTGGACGATCTGGAAACAACTGGCACGCTTGGAGGTGAATCGGTCGCACTCCAGCAGGGCGAGAGCTTGTCATACACTCGTGAGATGACTGGCGGGTTGACAATGACCTTATCCGCACCTGCGGGGGAGGCGCAGGCAACCCTCCTCTGGGATGATCAGCAGGATATTATTACGCTTGATGGCGAGGCGGCTGTTCAAATCCAAACTGATCCGCTCTCACAGGGAACACCAACCCAAGCCATGCGTCTTTTCTTAATGGGTGTCAGGGTCAACAGGGGGTTAACTTTATTTCTTATATTGATAACCTTCCTTGGCGGACTAGACCTGGTTTTTCACAACGAAGAAGAGATCTATCAGATCAACCGATCTGAATTACAGCGCTATTTACTGGATTTTCTAATCGTGGGATTCGCCTTGATTTTAATCGCATTTGGTGTTCGGTATTACTTACCAGAGTCGACGCCTATTACTGCATTGATTCTTCTCCCTGGCGGTGTGTTCCTGTTCCTGAAGCTTTTATACATGTTCATGCCTTCTCTGCCATTTATCTTGATCGGTGTGACGCTGGGTGTGAATTTGTTTGCCAATGTCATTTGGTTTAACCGTTTGTTATCTGTCCCAATGATGGAGGAACGGACATTCAATGAACTCGCAAGCCATGTTAATCCCGACGAACGGACGATGATGTCTGTTGGGTTTTATAAGCAATTACGTGGTGCGGATTTGATTTTGCCATCGGGATCAGAACTTTCCGATGAGGATTATATTCAACGGTTAATCCGAATCAATTATTTAGAAGATGTCGTCCTGGCGGATTATCAAGGAGAGCTCACGGCCCAGGAATATTCTCGTGTGATGGCACAGGGCGAGTGGACTCAATGGAAAAAGCGCCTCCCAGGTTCCTTTTTCTTTTATAATGCAGAAGAACCCATCAACTCGCCGATTGCTATTTTTACTTACGAAGATGACGTCTTGCTGGTGCCCACCGAATGGATTGATGATTTAGGATTATTCCATGATATTGTTTCTGATTGAGCTTTACTTATTCGGTTGCACGTTAGCGATATTTTTTAGAGATAAGCTCTCTGATTTTCTGCTTTCTGTCTTCGCAGTCCTTTTTGGTTTTTTAGGTTACTTTATAAATGTGCTGGTCCTCACACTCGTGGGAGTGTCCGTTTCTGCTGGTTTGTTATCCATCCTTATTGCAATGGAGATTGTGTTACTCTTTATGCTGCATTGGATACGGATGAAGGCATTGTTATTTGATTTTCGGATCTCTAACCTGTGGTTTCTCGCTGTGGGTGTACTATATGTTTTAGCTTGTTGGGCTTTTCTGCGCTACCCGTTCGTGTTCTATTCCCCTGATTCGCTTTATATGGTCATTGTTGGCAGAAGCATTCTCGAAACAGGATTCAGCCAATGGTATTTTGCCTCGCCACTTCTATGGGGTGTGTTAACACCAATACTGCAGACTCTCGGTATGTTATTCGGATATGATTACACCTGGTTCGTTCATCCTGTCCTCAGTTTGACTTTTTTGATCATTTTTTCCGCACTGATAGTGAGGGCTGCCAAGCCATTGACGTCTCGTAAGGCGATGCCTTTTCTATTGGCGGGGTTGGGTGCTGGCTTAATGTTGACAGCAAATATGTATTGGGTGGCCCAGTTTTATGTTCACAACAACTTTGTCAGCGGTATGAGCCTTTTCCTTATAGTCACATCACTCTATTTTGCGATGCGGGGTGAAGCAGATGGCTGGTTGGGCATTGCCGGAATTTTTCTGATTCCATTTGGAATGGCTCGTACGGAGAATGTAATTGTTGCTTCCGTAGTCATTTTATTGACGATTGCCAGCCGGAAAATCGCTCATAACAAGCTGGTCTGGACATTCTTACCGTATCTGGTTTTTCAGATCGTTTGGAACCTGGTCGTTCTGCGGATTGACCCAGTCGCTTTTTCCAACCTCATGACGACAGATCAATTACGTCTTGTTACTATTGCTTTAGTGGCGTTGGTAGGATTTGTTCTGTTATCAGATCTACCCTGGGTACGCAAGCAGGTTTTGCCCCGGACTAATCGATTGCTCGCATTGGCAATCCTATTCCTTTTCGTGGTCGTTTTTGCGTTGAACCCATCAAGGATGTTCATTAATACTTGGCAAAATTTTATTAGTATGTTTGCCACGGGAAAATGGTTGATGACCTTTTGGGGAACTTGGTTCTTAATGCTGCTAGTTAAGCCTCATGAGCGGCGTTCAACAGATAAGTTTTTCGACTTGTTGATCTTTAGTTTCTTTAGCATGATTGTGATCTTGGGTGCAGTTAAGGGTGGTTATCACCGATTTTGGTACGATAGTGCCAATCGGATGTATATTCACATTTTACCGATTATGACTTTCTATCTCATGCTAAGGATCGGCCGGCGTTTTTCTGACCAGGAATCAGGGATATTAACACTTGCAGAAGAATAAGTCGCGGTGTTCGAGATCAGTTTAGTAGTTGAGGTTAAAGGTTATAATCCTAATTGATCTGTTTTGATAGAGTTAATATACTAACGAAAGAGTTATGTCTCGTATTCGACGTATTGATCGCAATTTAATAGGAAGAATAATCACGGAATCCAACCAGGTTAGAGACGTTCCCGAAGCCGACCAGGCCGAGATGGCGATCCCTTCCTATCTCAACTCAAACCCGCTTATCCGGGCCATATTTTGGCGTCGTTATGACAAAGTCTATCGCATGGCGGGATTAACCCCGGATATGACGGTATGTGAATTTGGCTGTGGGATTGGCGCTTTCTTACCCACGCTTGCCAGCGAAACAGAGCAGGTATATGCGGTGGATCTGTTTCCACAATATGCTCAGGCGATGGCTCAGGAGCTTGATATTTCGGTGAAGTTTTCGGAGGAGCTCTCCTCCGTCCCGGATAGCTCTTTGGATCTGCTATTTGCCGTTGAGGTTATGGAGCATCTACATGATCCAGTCGCCTATCTTAAATTGTTTGCCCAAAAGCTAAAAGCCAACGGCAGGCTGGTTATGTCCGGACCAACTGAATCGGCCCTTTATAAACTGGGTCGGTTCATGGTGGGTTACAATAAATATCATGATTACCATGAGCACAATGTTTATGAGTTAGTAGAAGTGATCGCTGCGAATGGCTTCAAATTGGATCGCATGATCCGCTATCCAAGCTCAATTCTACCGCTCAATTTGATATGCTCTTTTACACTTGAAGATTAGGAGAAATCGAGAGTCATCGAATGAAATATTCGGTCGTTCTGCCGGTTTATAATGAAGAAGACGTCATTTCAACTACGATTGGAAAGGTTGTTGAGCTTTTTGTTCGGCAAGACCTGGTTTGGGAAATCATCGCCGTGGATGACGGTTCTTCCGACAACAGCCTGGCTGTGCTGCGGGAAATGGAATCAGAGTTTCCCCAGGCGCTAACGGTCATTCATCATCCTTATAATAAAGGCAACGGCGCCACGATCAAAACCGGGATCAAGGCCGCGACCGGCGATTATATTGTCTGCATGGATATCGATGGTCAGCATGATCCTGAGGATATTCTCGATATGCTGCCTTATTTGGAAGAGTATGATTTGGTGGTCGGTGCCAGGCCATTTAAATCTGATGGTACCTGGTATCGCAACCTCGCTAATAAGTTTTATAACCGCCTCGCATCATGGCTGACAAATTTTGAGATACAAGACCTGACCTCAGGTTACCGTATTTTTAAAGCGGATGTGGTGAAAAAGTTCTATCATCTCTTCCCCCAGCGCTTTTCATATCCAACGACCAGCACATTGGCCCTTTTGAAGGGTGGGTACAACATCAAGTATGTCCCCATCCATATCCAACCCCGCAAAGCCGGATCGAGCAAGATCAGGCTGTTTAGGGATGGCTTCCGTTTCACAGCCATCATCTTCAAGATTATCTTATTATTCGAGCCAATGCGTGTTTTTATACCTGTCACATTTATTGCATTTCTATTAGGTTTGATCGGGATGATCTTTGGTATTGTTCAGGCTGGCCGACTCTATATTCCAAATTCCAGCGTGGTTCTCTTCGTATTAGGCGTGATTTCATTTCTAATGGGGCTTCTGGCCGAACATATGACCGCGATCCAGTTGGCGATTATTGAGGGCGATGACTGACTCCTTTATCTGGGCATAATTTTTAAAGTCTCCACTGACAACTTCTATTACATATATATGGATGTTACATCCATCTAATCTCTTCCAAAGATGGATGTAACCGAGGGTGCTCCTGCCTGAGAGGTTTAGGATAAACTTTACATCTTGCAATAAATAACCGGAGAACAAAAGTTCTCCGGTTTATGATTAATCGATGTAAGGCTTTGAAAAAATTAATGTTCAAAATCGAGAATATCTTCTCGAATTTCGCCCCACTTGAGCGCGTCTGAGATTCCGTTTTCAATCGGCAGTTTGGCTTCCCAGCCCAGCAGGTCCAACGCCTTGTTCGCATTAGCGAACGCGCCGGCCACGTCGCCGGGACGCGGTGGTTTATCCTGCTTATTAATCTCCTGGCCGTAGACTTTCTCGAAAGCCGTCACCATCTCCCGCACGGTGACGCCTTTACCGGTGCCCAGATTGATCACAGCATAGGGCGTTTCAGGGTTGGAAGCGGATTCTATGACCGCGTCAAACTTCTCGACGGCTTTCACGTGTGCCAGGGCCAGATCCCAGACATGGATATAATCCCGAATACCCGTGCCGTCGCGGGTGGGCCAATCGACGCCGGTGATATTGAATATGGGTTCTTCCCCAAGGGCAACGGCAACCAGCTTCCCGAGGATATGGCTGGGCGCTTTGATATGCATGCCCGAGCGCATCTGGGGGTCAGCGCCGATCGGGTTAAAATACCGCAGCGCAATCCCTTCCAGGTTGTAGGCGCGGGAGAAATCCTGCAGGATCATTTCCATCATATATTTGGTGCGGGAATAGGGGCTGTTGGGCTTGAGGGGCGATTCTTCTGTCACCATGAAGCCGGGCACCACATCGTAGATTGCGGCAGAAGAACTGAAAACCACCCGGGGATAGCCTAACTGTGAAAGCTGGTAGAAAAATTTCATCGACTTGACCACATTCTCACGATAGTAGTCATATGGTCGTGAAACAGACTCCGGCACGACGATCAGCGCGGCACAATGAATGCTGGCAAAGATGTCGGGGTGATCGGTGAAAATCTGACGGACACTGTCCTGATCGGCAATGTCAGCCTTGTAAAAAATCTTCCCCTTGGTAAATTCCTCTCGACCTGTCACCAATGAGTCGAGAATGATAGGCGTATGGCCGTGATCTTCAAGGGCTGAACAGATGGTGCTGCCGATGTAACCTGCCCCGCCGGTGATCAGGATTTTCATCGTTAACGCTCCTTTAGGCTGGTGATCTGAATGTTGATTTTATCACTACTTGTTTGCAGGGCCTGTTTCCTGGCAGGCTTCAACAAAAGCTGAGAATAAGGCTTGCATTTGGGGGTTGTCGGGCAGGCACTCCGGGTGCCACTGCACTCCCAAGGCAAAACGCTCACCCTCGACAACCACACCCTCCACTAACCCATCTGGCGCGAAGGCGATGGCTTCCAGGCCCTCCCCAACCTGGTTAATGCCCTGGTGGTGCAGGCTATTAACCGGGACCTCATCAACCCCAAAGATCTTGTGCAGCAAGCTGCCGCAGGCAAGGCTGACGGAGTGGGCGATCTGATCACGCGGATGCCCGGGGAACCGATCATGTTTTAGTGCACCGGGGAGTTGGTCTTCGATATGGGTGTAGAGCGAGCCACCGAACGCCACATTCAATACCTGGATCCCCCGGCAGATGGCGAGCAGCGGCTTATTTACTCCCAACAGGAGGTCGATTAAATTCAATTCCAGTTGGTCCCGTGCTTCCGAGACCCCGTAGATCCTGGGGTGGTCTTTCCCTTTGAAGAATCTGGGATGGATATCTCCGCCGCCGGAGAGCAATAACCCGTCCAGGCGCGAGACGAGACTGGGGAGGGGGTCATTTTTCATGCCGATGGGGATGATGAGAGGAATGGCGCCTGCATTTGCGATGACATCAATATACGCCTGGCCGACCTGGCAGACCCAGGCTCCGGTTTCATTCTGTTCCCGGCGGCTGGTGATGCCGATCAGCGGGGGTGTGGATGGCATCATGACTTCCTCCCAATGTGAAAACCTCACCAGGAATCAACATGGGTTCGGCTGGCCGAGATGTTGGACCCTGATGAGGTTTATTGCTGGCACACGCCAGCAGGACCGTGATAGGTTTATCGTAATGTTAGAAGCGTTGTTTAAGCCGGGCACGCTTGCCGGTGCGCTCGCGCAAGAAGTACAGCCGGGCGCGGCGGACTTTCGTGTGCCGGTCGACAACGACTTTCTCAATCCGGGGGGACCGGGTCAGGAAGGTGCGTTCCACGCCAATCCCATTGCTGGCGGTACGTCGCACCGTGAAGGAGGCATCATTCTTACTGCCACGGACGGACAGGATGGTGCCTTTGAAAACCTGAATGCGTTCCCGGTCGCCCTCTTTAATTTTGAGGTGGACGCTGACAGCATCGCCGGGGAACAACTCAGGGATATTCTCGTTGACAGGCGCTTCAACTGATTTCAAGAGTTCCGCTTGGTTCATCTTACGTTCCTTTACATTCAAATGATAAAGACCACGCCGTTTCAGACGCGAGGAG
>JAXHUD010000097.1:0-9304 GCA_034189815.1 Chloroflexota bacterium | reverse complement strand
GTCGGCTGGCGGGTGTCCGTCGGCCGGGGGGTCTGAGTGGACGTCGGCGTACGGGTGGCAGTGGCCGTTTGGGTTGCTGTGGGGGTGATCGTCGGCGTGGCCGGGTCGCCAGTCACAATGAAATAACCCGAGACTTTCCATTCGGTACCCACAAAGATCTGCACCTCGTAATTACCGGGCAGCCATTGGTCGCTGTCGGGTTCCCAATCGGTATAGCCATAGCCGCCGCTGCCGCCTTGCCATGGGCTGGATTCGTAGTAGACCAGCTCGCCTTCCCAATACCAGAGCGCGCTCCATTGGACGCCATCCGTCATATTATTGTAGCTGAAGGCGCCATAGAGGCGCCCGACCGGGTTATCAAACTCGGTAGCCGGGTCAACGGGCTGCAGACCGTCATCCATCTCCTGAGCGAACTGCAGCGGGCTGAAGAGCGCCTCGGGATTGGGCGTGACTTCACCCTCGAATTCGTTTTGCACTGCTTCCGGCATGCTCGGCGTGCTGGTGATGGAGGGCGTGTCTGTGATGGTTGGGGTGAGCGAGATGGTGGGTGAGAGCGTGATCGTGGGCGTGAGCGTGATCGTCGGCGTTTGTGAGGGGGTCGGTGAAGGAGAAATGAACTGGTAGATCACGGGCTCAGAACGGGTTAACAACAGCCAGGCCACCGGCACAAGGATCACCGCCAGCAGGATCAGACGCCAACCTCGCACCACGCGGTCGTGTCTTTTCTTATAGAAGGGAATTGTACGGCTCTTGGCGATATTCCTAATCCCGAAGATCAGGGTCAGGATCGCAGCCACGGCGATCAGGATAGTGGCGGTCAAAACCGTTGAATGGACATCAATTTGGAGCATAAAAAACGCATCCTCCGGTCAAATCGAATTATAGCGTATTTTCATCCGTCCATCTGCCACCTATTATCCAGAGTTAAGTTAAAATCATTGGAGATGATTAATTTTAGTGTGATATGCCTTTAGATAACGGCTTTCTGCTCAATAATCGGTATCGAATCCTCGACATCCTCGGCCAGGGGGGGATGGGGGCGGTTTATCGTGCCGTGGACGAGAACCTGGATATCACCGTGGCGGTGAAAGAGAACTCTTTCTTCTCAGAGGAATACGCCCGCCAGTTCCAACGGGAAGCGAAGATTTTGGCCTCACTGCGCCACCCTAACCTGCCGCGGGTGTTTGATTATTTCGTGATCGACCAGCAAGGCCAATACCTGGTGATGGACTATATCGCCGGGGACGACCTGCGCCAGTGGATGAACCGCGAACAGACGATTAGCGAGAATGAGGCTTTGCAAATCGGGATCGCGATCTGCAATGCCCTGATCTACCTGCATTCGCGGATGCCGGCGATTGCCCACCGGGATATCAAGCCGGGCAACGTCAAGATCACGCCTTCCGGCGAGGTGGTCCTGGTTGATTTCGGTCTGGTCAAGGTTATGGATGATAAGGAGATCACCGCGACTGCGGCCCGGGCAATGACACCCGGCTACTCGCCGCCCGAGCAATATGGCCCGGACCCCACTGATCACAGGTCGGACATCTTTTCGCTGGGCGCTACGCTCTATGCCTCGCTGGCAGGTTATCTGCCCGAGGACAGCCTGGCGCGTGCCACAGGCAAGACCACACTCACGCTCCTGCAAACGTATAACCCGTCTGTTTCGGACAAGACGGCCGAGGTCATCGAGAAGGCTCTGCAATTGCGGTTAGAAGACCGCTGGCAGTCGGCACAGGCATTCCGAGCTGCTCTGGTGGAGGCGTGGGAAGCTTTGCCGGCTGGGGCACACAGCAGCGGACGCCTGGGGGAGCTGACCCAGACCCAACCTGAAGGCCGCACCATCGCACCCGTCCGCCGAAAGGGGCCAGCCTGGCTGAACACCTTCCTGGATAAAACCCTTCGGCTGATCGGGAAGATCGACCCGATTTGGGTGATTTTCGGCGCCCTGGTATTGCTGGTGTTGGCTCTGGTGCTGACCTCGCTGTTCCAGCCTGCGATCCTGCGAGGCTGGGTGGCGCAGTCGCTGGGCACACCGAAACCAACCGTCACGGCAACATCCAAATCGACCCAACCTCCCGGGCTGATCCCCACCGCGGCGACAACGGAAAATGCTGCCGGCCCATCCGGCACAGGGAACGCCAACGGCACTGCACTGACCGAATCACCGACCCCCACGGGCGGCGGTGATGAGATGCTGGCTTTTGTCTCCGAACGCAGCGGCCAGCCGCAGATCTGGATGATGGGCCTCGAGGATGATTCCCCGACCCAATTGACCGATGTCGTGGACGGGGCTTGCCAACCCTCCTGGTCGCCGGATGGTAAACAGGTTGTCTTCACGTCGCCTTGTGCCCGCAAGCGAGCGCGTTATCCCGGTTCCAGCCTGTTTATCCTCGATCTCCCCAGCGGCGAGCTGACGCCGCTGCCCTCTTCGCTTGAGGGCGATTTTGACCCGGCCTGGTCACCGGATGGGGATTGGATCGCGTACACGTCCCTGATCAACGGCCAGATGCAGTTGATGAAGCTCAGCACGGCGGACCTGACCACGATGGTACGGTTGTCGGACGGCAGTTATGATGACTTTGATCCGGCCTGGTCGCCGGACGGCGAGCGGCTGGCTTTTATTCGCATCCGCAGTGTGGGCCAGGTCTGGCTGATGGACGCTGACGGCTCGGACCCTGTGCAGTTCACACTCTCGGGCGCGATTGACAACAGCAACCCGGCCTGGTATCCCCGGGATGACCTGATCCTCTTCAGCCAGGTCCTCGGGTTGGGCAGCCCCTCCAAACAACTCCTGGGGATGCGCATGGAAGACCTTGGCGAAGCCGAAGAATATCCCATCATCCCCACGATTCGCCTGGAATACATCCCCCTGATGGATAATGTGGATGCTTCGCCGGATGGGTATTGGCTGGCCTTCGACTATTGGTATTATGATTTCCTCTCCGACATCTACATCATGGCCTTCCCGGGGTCCAACCTGATCCAGTTGACCCAGGACCCAGCAATGGACTACGATCCCGCCTGGCGCCCGGCCCAGTGAGGATTTGGCAAGCGCAATATTGGATTGACTGACTGGATTAATCGCAGGAGGACGGCATGAGCCTGAAGAATGGTTCCCAATTACGAGATCGCTATCGCATCATTGAACGCCTCGCACAGAGCGGGATGGGGACCGTCTATAAGGCGCATGACGAGGTCTTGAACGTGGAGGTCGCCCTCAAGGAAAATCACTACACCACCGAGGGCCATTCCCGCCAGTTCCGGCAGGAAGCCACGATCCTCGCCAGGCTGCGCCATCCCAACCTGCCCCGGGTGATTGATCATTTCGTGGTGGAAGGCCAGGGGGAGTACCTGGTGATGGACTTCATCGAAGGGCAGGACCTCGACCAGCGGCTGACCGAGCTGGGCGGCCCGCTGCCGGAAGATCAGGCCGTGCGAATCGGCGCAGTGGTCTGCGACGCGCTGGACTATCTGCATTCCCGCACACCGCCCGTCATCCATCGCGACATCAAACCCGGCAACCTCAAGATCACACCGGACGGCCAGGTGATGTTGGTGGATTTTGGCCTGGCGAAGTTCTTCGAACAGGGTGAGATGACGGCTGTTGGGGCCAAGGGGATCACGCCCGGCTTCAGCCCGGTGGAGCAGTATGGCGAGGGGACGGATGCCCGCTCGGATGTCTACGCCCTAGGCGCCACACTCTATGCCCTGCTGACGGGCGAGACGCCGCCGGAATCACTGGACCGCGCCATCGGACGGAATGAACTCTCATCGATCGCGGATCTGAACCCGCTGGTTAGCCCCGAGCTGGCAGAGGTGGTTGAAACGGCGATGGCCGTCAGGGCAGAAGACCGCTTCCCAACTGTGAACGCGTTCAAAGATGCCCTGCTGGCCGCACATCCCCTGCCGGGTGAGGCCTCCGGGCGTTCCATAACCGGTTCCACCCTGCCCCGGAAGAAAACACAGCCCCAAACAAATTCCCCTGCACCCCGCAAGAAACGCTCGATCTGGGCCTGGCTGATCCCGGTTTTGGCCGTTGTTTTAGGCGGCGGGGCTGCGGCGATCTTCCTGCTGCGCGGTGGGGGATCGGCCGCGCCGGCGGGGTCTCCAACGTCAACCGTGACCAGCGCCGTCGCAGTGGCGGAAGCAAACCCGACCGCCAGCCCCACGACAACCCCACTCCCCACGGAGACCGAGGCTGTAGTGGCTGCGGACGAACTGACCCCGACCCTCACACCGGAACCTGTGGGCACACCCCAGGGCGGCGGGCGCGGGCAGATCGCCTTCGTTTCAGAGCGGGACGGCTTTCCGCAGATTTATCTGATGAACGCGGATGGGAGCGAGGTGCAGCAGTTGACCTCGGAAACGGGCGGCGCCTGCCAGCCCGAATGGGCGCCCGACGGCCTGCGCCTGGCCTATATCTCACCCTGCGACGGGCCGCAGGACCGCTACGACCGCGCCAGCCTGTTCGTGCTGGATCTGGAGACGGGGCGCAGCGACCTGATCTCCACCCTGGCGACGGGCGACTATGACCCGGCCTGGTCGCCGGACGGGACAACGCTGGCCTTCACTTCGCTGCAGACCGGCAGGCCGCAGATCTTCATCTATGACCTCGACAGCGGGGAGACCCGCAACCTGATGAACCGTTCCACGATCAGCCGCATGCCGGCCTGGTCACCGGACGGCGAGCAGATTCTGTTTGTCTCGCCCAGCCCGGTCACCAATCGCCCCGTGCTCTTCACCGTGGACGCCGAGGGCACGGGGGAGCCGCGCGGCGTGCTGGGGCAGAACTACCCGACCGCGCTGCACCCGGCCTGGTCGCCGGAGGGGAACCTGCTTCTGTTTGATGTCGGGGAGGAAGGCGTATTGGGTGGGCGCTTGCTGGGGGCGAACCAGGACGTACCCGTGGATACAGGCCTGGCCCTGGCGCAGAACCCGGCTTTCTCGCCGGATGCGGATTGGATCCTCTGCGATGGGCGCGAGGCAGGGGCGGACCTGGAGATCTACATCATGATGCGCTCCGGCGCGAGGCTGACCGCGCTGACGAATGATGAAGCGGATGATTATCAGCCTGCCTGGCGGCCGTGACTAATTGGATCAAGGGGAGTATTTGAATAATAGAAAGGTTTTAAAGTTACGAAAATTATCCTTACGATAAGTTCATTGTTATCTGTTTAATATTCTTGATATTGAGAATACAAGAATTTATCGAACACTTGTGCGTAAAATAATTTCTTTGGTATAATTTGATATCAATTATTCCCAGCGAGAGGCGCTTATGGCTAAAGATGTTTTAGTTAGAAATATTCCTGATAAATTATCTGAATGGATTGATCAAGAGCGGCAACAGTACCAGTTGTCTCAACAAGATTTTTTAATTGATATACTGTCGTCTGCGATGGAGGTAAATAATGATCAGATTAACTATATTGAAACACCGAGATTAACAATTTCTCAACGAAAACAACTTCCATTCAAGTTTATCGATCTTTTTGCTGGTGTCGGAGGGTTTAGGCTTGCACTTGAAAATCTTGGTGGAAAATGCGTATTTAGTTCAGAGTGGGACAAATTCAGTCAGAAAACATATTCAAATTGGTTTGGTGAAATCCCTACGGGAGATATCACAAAAATTGATCCAAAACAAATTCCTGATCATGATATCCTTACAGCTGGATTTCCATGTCAGCCTTTCTCAATAGCAGGTGTCTCTAAGAAAAATAGTCTTGGTCAAAAACATGGCTTTCGGGATAAGACCCAAGGCACCTTGTTTTTTAATTTGGCGAATATTATTGAGACAAAACGTCCACCTATTCTAATTTTGGAAAATGTAAAAAATTTACTATCGCATGATAAGGGAAAAACTTGGCAAGTAATAAGTGAGACACTCGAGGATTTAAAATATCATATTTTTTATAAGGTTATAGATGCAGCTGGATGGGTCCCACAACATCGAGAGCGAATCTTTATTATCGGTTTTGACAAATTAGTGTTCTCGGAAAAACCGGATTTTAAATTCCCAGAGTCGAATGAAGAACACAAACTGAGAAAAATATTAGAAGAAAGTCCTGATGAAAAATATACTTTGTCAGATAGACTTTGGAAATATTTACAAGAGTATGCTGAAAAACACCGGAGACGTGGGAATGGTTTTGGGTATGGTATTGCAGATCCTGATGGGATAACAAGAACCCTTAGTGCTCGATACTATAAGGACGGTTCTGAAATCCTTTTGGAGCAGAATGGGAAGAATCCCAGAAGATTGACTCCAAGAGAATGTGCCCGTTTGATGGGATTTCCAGATGAACTTCCAATTGTAGTTTCAGACACACAGGCCTACAGACAATTTGGTAATGCCGTATGTCCTCTAGTGGTTGAGGCTATTGGGCAAAATGTTCTTAGTGTGGTCGCTGCTTATCTGAATAATGAGGAAGTTTGCTTATTGAAGTAGAATTATTAATAGGAGAAGTAGGATGTTATCACCTGAAGGGGAACGAGCATTATTTGATGCATTAAGTACCGGGAGGGCATTGGTAAAATTTATATCCGCCAATGATGTTGGAACAACCGGTAGCCACCAATATGGCTTTTACTTGCCCAAGGCGGCATGGCAGTTATATAGCCCATATTCTCCAGATGAAGGAGAAAACTATAGGCATGACGTCCAGATCACATGGCCCGATGGTCTTATAACCAGCTCGCGAGTTTATTGGTACGGCAGGGAATCAAGAAGCGAATACAGGTTAACTCGATTTGGACATGGATTCCCCTGGATTCAGTGGAATCGCGATGATAATGTGGGAGATTTGCTTGTAATCATTCCGCATACCATTGAACAGTTCTCAGCTTATATTTTAAGTCATGATGAGGATATTGAAGAACTGCTTGCAGGACTTGGAATTGAGATAACGGATACTTGGGGATATATGGGAATCTCAAATATCCCTGAAGAAATAGAAAATAATTGTTTGGATTATCAGTTTAGGCAGTTTGTACATAGTATTGATGAACTTCCTTCGGGAGCTATTTTTTCAGATACAACGGTCCATGCTCTTAATGAATGTGTAACGAGTTTTGATCTGATAGACCCCGATTCTAAACTGCTAAGACTTGTCAAGGAAGAATATGCGCTATATCGCATGGCGGAAAAGGAAGTTTTTGGCCCAAGCATTCAACGTGTTTATAATTCGCTCGATGAGTTTCTCCAAACGGCAAATAGTATTTTGCAGTCACGAAAATCTCGGGCTGGCAGGTCTTTGGAAAACCATGTGGAGTATATCCTTATACAAGCGGGTATACCATTTTCCATAAGACCCACTGTTGATGGGACAAAGCCGGATGTTCTGATTCCCGGAGTGGAACAATATGAAGATCTGCAATATCCAACCCAGGACCTTTTTATGATTGGTATTAAGAGAACTTGTAAAGACAGATGGCGACAAGTCACTAGAGAAGCCCCGAGGATTCCTCAAAAGCACTTGTTGACTCTGCAGCGAGGTGTTTCATCAAATCAATTTGAAGAGATGACATCACTAAATGTTTCTCTGGTTGTTCCCAAGCAGTATCACTCTGATTATCCATCTGAGATACGGTCATCTATATTATCTATAGAAGCATTTCTTGAAGTTTTGACAGAACATATTCATTATGGCTGACGTACATTCGAAGAAACAACGAAGTTACAATATGTCCAAGATTAGGGGCAAAGATACAAAACCTGAAAAATTGGTTAGATCATTGCTTCATAAAAATGGCTATCGTTTTCGGTTGCATTTGAAAGATTTACCTGGAAAACCGGATATTGTCTTACCCAGACATAATAAAATTGTCGAGGTTAGAGGATGTTTTTGGCATATGCATGATTGTAAGTATGGAAGGGTAAAGCCAAAGACTAACGCTGATTTCTGGGAGAAGAAAAGACTCCGGACAAAACATCGCGATCAGGAAAACTTGAACGCCCTTGTGTCTTTAGGATGGAAAACTCTAATTGTTTGGGAATGTGAGTGTAAAGATTTAGATCAATTAGAGAATAAGTTACTCGACTTCATGGGGTAAGACCAATCTGTAAATATGAAACGATAGACAAATTGCTTATCTGTAAATTCATTATTGTGATGTATTTAGGTATTCTGCTATCTAAAGATAATGATTTAGTCATCATAAATACATTGGTTAATCCTTTGTTATTCAATTCAGGAAGTTTGTCATTGGGAAGTTTCTTAATCCAAAACCGTTTAGCAATTTTACGAGATATTTCGTTCAGTTTCCCATTTATCTGTTTAGGTCAGGTTCTACCCCTTCTCAGCCAGCCACACGTACTGAAACGCGCCCAGCTCTAAATCCCTATCCAGTGGCACACGCGTCCCGCTCACCCGGTCCACCAGGCGCTCGCCGAGGCCGGCTAACTGCAGGATCGGCGCGCCGATCTGCTGGGTCTCCTCGCTGAAGTTGTTCAGGAAGAGTATCGCCTCGCTGCCGCTGCGGCGGATATAGCCGAAGACGTGGGGGTTGCCGGTTTGGATGAATTCGGGGTGGTCGCCGGCCAGCAGGGGCGTGGCCTTGCGCAGTTCGATCAGTTGGCGCAGGCCCTGGTAGATCCGTCCCGGCACGGTCGCCGGGTCGTCCCGCTGCGCGTAGCGCTCTGCGTCCGCCGCGGGCCGGTGCACCCAGCGGCTGTCATCCGCCTTGGCCGGGTCGTCCCGGTAGCCGTAGTCGTTGAGCGTGCCCACCTCGTCGCCCAGGTAGATCAGGGGGATGCCGCCGGTGGTGAGGATCACGTTATGCAGTAACAGGATGCGGCGGATCGCCAGCGTGACTTCGGCCTCGGTTTCCTCGGTGAGCGCTTTCTCCAGCCCGGCCAGCGAGGCCAGGGTACCGGAGATGCGGGCATCGCCCGTCTTGGGATTCTCCTGAAAGGGCAAACCGCGGGCAAAGCTGCCCTCGAAGCGCCCGGTGTAAAACGCGTTGAGGAACTGGCGATGGTCGTAGGCGTTGATCCAAAGCGCCCCGGCGTCCTCATCGGAGAAGGTCCAGCCGATGTCATCGTGGCAGCGGACGTAGTTGACCCAGGCGCAGCCCTCGGCGATGTCATAGCGTTGAGCCATTGAATACTGCAGCAGGTTCATCTCGCGAGTGGCGAGGGTGTTCCAGAGCAGGGCCATCATCAGGGGGTTGTAGGAGAGTTGGCATTCCTCGCGGTGGATGTAGCGGGCGACCTCGTCCGGGTGGACGATGGCTTCCGACTTGAATAGCAGGGCGGGCGCGGCGATCCGGGCGATGGCGTTATAGGCCTGGATGATCCAAT
>JAXHUD010000096.1:4524-9325 GCA_034189815.1 Chloroflexota bacterium | reverse complement strand
GAAGCGGCATGGGCTTTGGGGAAGCCGTAGCCGGCGAAGGCGGCCATCATCTCCCAGATGCGTTCAGCGGTCTCGGGTGGGACGCCGCGTCGTTCGCCTGCGCCTCGGATGAAATTCTGCCGGAGCGTGACCATCACGCCGCCGGGGTCGAAGTGACTCATCGCTCGCCGGAGGACGTCGGCCTCGGCGAGGGTTAGGCCGCCCAATTCGTGCGCGATCCGCAAGACCTGCTCCTGGTAGAGGATCACGCCCAGGGTATTCTCCAGCAGTCCGGTCAGGGAGTCATGGACTTGGGTAACCTCTTCCTCACCTCTGAACCGGCGCACAAAAGCATCTCGAAGGCCGCCGCGTAATGGCCCCGGCCGGTAAAGGGCCAGGGCAGCCATGATATCCTCGACTGATTTTGCCTGGATTTCCCGCAGGGTGGACCGCATCCCGGGGCTTTCGATTTGGAAGCAGCCGATGGTCCGGGCGTTGACAACCGTCTCCGAGGTGAGCGGGTCGTCATGGGGGATTTGATCGAGGACATCGAGGCCGTTCTGGAATTCGCTCAGCCGCCAGGAGCGGATCCTGTCGGCGACTTCGCCAAGCACCGTGAGTCCGCGGATACCCAGGAGATCGATTTTAACCAGGCCGAACTGCTCGATCCCATCCAGATCATATTGGGTGTGATGGATGCCGAGGGTGGATGAGTGGACCAACGGCACCAGGTCAGTGATGGGGAAGGGTGCAATCACAATCCCGCCTGGGTGCACGGAGAGGTGGCGGGGCATATCCAGAAAGGCGTGGGCGTCAGTGACGATGTTCTGGATCACCGGAATAGTCTTTTCATGCAGGAGCGGCGCAAAGGGATTATGATTTTCTTCTCCGCCGCGCCGGAAGCGGAATGAGGAGGGGAGTTTCTTGGAGAGCTGCCGCACCGTTTCCGGCGTCAGCCCGTAGGCCTTGGCCACATCCCCCAGGGCGGATTTCGGTCGATAACGGTTCACCGTGCCTACCATGGCAACCCGGTCCGCGCCGTAGGCATCAAACACATATTGGATTACCTCATCCCGACGGTGCGAAGCGATATCGGTGTCGATGTCGGGTGGCTTCTTGCGGGCCGGGTTAAGGAAGCGTTCAAAGTAGAGATTCAATTTAAGAGGGTCGGGTGAGGTAATGTCCAAACAATGCGCCACCAGGGAGGAGGCTGCGGACCCACGCGAGGAGGTCGGGATGCCCATTTCGCGAGCATGGTTAAGAATATCCTCCACAATCAGGAAGATCGGCTCGTAGCCCATCTCAGTAATGGTCTTCAGCTCATATTCCAATCGATCGGCTACCTTACTTGTAAGGGTTTTATAGATCCGCCTGGCGCCGGCATAAGCTTTCTCACGGAGGAGGTCGGCCTGGGATTGGCCCTTGCGTGTAGGGAAGGCCGGGAAGTGCATTTGGCCGATAGGCAGTTCCAGCCAGCAGCGATCCATGACCGTCTGCAAATTATCCAGGGCGTCTGGTAAATCCTGAAAACGAAAACGGAAATCGATCGGCTCGGGGAAGTGTACGCTCCCGGTGGGGAGCAGGCGTTTTGAGAGGGCTTGAATGGGTGTCTGATGGCGGATCGCGGTGAGCGTCCGGTAGCGTTTAGCCTCTTCAGGCCGGGCATAGAAAATGTTTTGTGTCGCGAGCAGGGGCAGGCCATGCGTCTTTGCCAGGTTGATAAGCTGAACTTCGTTCTTAAGGAAACCGCTGGCCGTGCGCTGGACCTCGACAAACAGATCCGTATCGTATGCTTCCTGAAGACCCTGCAGGAACCGCCGGGGTAGATCAGAGCCCTTCGGGGCAGACAGGATCATTTCTCTGAGCAGCCCGCGCTCACCGCCCGCGATGGCAATGACGCCGTGCCGGTGAGCCGTGATGGTTTTGAGTGATAATGGTTTATCAAGCAAATGTAATTGGGTGCTCAGCCGGCTTAAGTTTGCCCAGCCCTCGCGGTCCTTTGCCAGCAGGGTGAACTGGCCCTGAAAGCCCTGGAAAGTCAGGTCTACTTCCAGGCCGATGATGGGTTTTATGCCCGCTTCGAGACAAGTTGTAAAGAACTCAATGGCGCCGGATAGATAGCGATGGTCCGTCAGCGCCAGACAAGGGACCCCGTATTCCACAGCCAGTTGGACGAGGTCGGCGGGCGAGAGCAGGGATTCGAGGAAGCCGTAATAAGAATGCGCCCGTAAATAGGGCGGAGGGGTTACGTCAGTCATTTGTCATCCAATAATCGAACAATTATTCTATTAAAAATTATAGTGAGGAACTTGAGAATGCGCAAGCTTTTATGGAAAGCTGCGATTTGTTTCGGCGTTGAGTGTGCCTTTCGTATAGCCGATATTGAATAAGTTGGGTCCCCCGATCACTTCTCCAGGTACGTGATCATCCCGCGCTTGCCATTGATCTGCCAGTCCGGTTCGGCGTTGGCATCCAGGTCCGCAACTTGGTCCACCGTCAGACCCACCACCAGTTCGGCCTTCATCGTGCGCAGACTGACGAATGCGGTTGGGAAGTGCCCGGCTGCCGCGCCTATCAGGGTTGTGGGCGGCCAGTGCCGGTCACCGACCAGGCGGCGGTAATTCACATCACCTTTGAGGATCGCCAGGTCACGCTCGCCAATCTGCTTTGATAATATTGCTGGCATTTGACGATACATCCGCCCGGTAGTGAAGAAGGGTGGTGTTTCAATCTGGATCCGCCCTGTACGGATGTTTTTACGAAGCCTGCTTGCCAGGGCGCGATCCTTTTTGGCGTCGGAGGCAGCAAGCTGCCCGAGAACGGCTTCCAGGTCGTCCGGCATGGCGTCCGAGACGAAGTAGGGTTGGTTCTTGAGATAGAAAGTGACGTTGGCAGCCAGATTGTGTCTCAGTAGTTGATCAACCAAAGCAAGGTCAAAATAAAGTTCTTTGCCGACGTTATCAAAAATGTAGGCGATCTTCCGGGGCCGATCTTTCAGGAATGCAAAAACCGCAGCGGAATCATCCCGGATGATGCGCTCTGACTGATTGCTCATATCGTGCTCAAAGGACTGCAGGTTGCTGAGGTCTGTTCGGTTGCCCCAGAGTGCTTTGGTTATAGCATCACGAAAACTGCTCAGCGATAGAGCGGGAGCCATCTGGTCGTAAATCGGTGTGAAGATCGCCATCGCAGTTCTGGTTTCGCGGTCTTTGAGCCGCTGGTAAGGGTTGAGCCCCTGCCAGGGACCGGGCTGAAAATATTGCACTGCCTCTAATACCCGGCGATAAAAATAGGTCTCCGCCAGGAACCAGGGGATTTCCAGCCAGGGTTTATCGAGCCAGGGCTGCATGTCATGATCCCAAATCTCCCTGTCGTTGGTGATTTCCTGCAGCGGCTGGATTGTCCCTTCCTTCATTTCCGTCTTGAAAGCCAAAAGCGCCTCATGAATGACGGGCGGATAGTCAAAACAATCGAGGATCCGATCGATGATCATCGGCTTTCGTTCCTCAATCGTGAACCGGGCAAAGGACCCTTCTTCCGAGGTCATGATAAAAGGCGGTTTGGCCGGGGACGTCATGGATTTGCTCCTGTCAGTGTGTTGAGGTCAAAGAGGTCCCCGCGCTGTTTTATGGCGCAAAGGACTTCATCCGGGTTAAGGTCTATTGGTAGTGATTGCAATAATTGGCGATGGACTTGGGTGTTTGGCGTGATCCGTCCGATCTGCTCATAAAAAGCGTTCTTTTCATGCCGGTCAGTGAAATACGCCTCAGCCCAATCTGAACTGAAGCCGCGTTGGGCGCAGCGCGCCAGCAGGGTATGACCGTAAAGGAACGCCGCCCCTGCCAGGAAGGCGTCCCTGACCGGAACCAGGGCCGGGACATCGAAATCGTCAACGAATTTTTGCCCTTTTTTGTTCATCTCGATCCCCACCAGGATCGGCAAGTCATGTTCCCGGGCCAACGCCACAATGTCGTGCAGCTTGTGGATTTTCAATTCCCGCTCTGTGGGATTGGGGATGTTCCAATTGCGGTCCGGGATGATGTTCAGAGCAACCACGCCGTTCTAAATCATAAAATCCAGCAGTTCTGCATCACGCTGCTCGCCGCTGCTTGCGCCGTCCAACCAGACCACGGTCGGCAAAACACCGCAGTACCTCGCCAGGTGATGGATTGTGCCCATTGCAGGATAGCTGTCGGCCTTGGGTGGCTGGTAAGCCACGCCGCCGGCCAGCCGGGCCATCTGGATCGTCAGCAGACCAATCGGTCCGGCCCCGATTATGCTCACATCCATCCCTGGGAAGACCTTCCCCAAACGCAGGGCATGGAATGCGACCCCAGCGATTCCGGCATGGCGCCCTCTTGGGGGGTGAAGTTCTCCGGCAGGGGGAGCAGCAGGGATTTGGGCCAGTTCATGTAGGCTTGCAATCCGCCGTCCATATCCTCGGAGCCGGTGAAGGCCAGAGAGGTGTGGAAGTTGGGCTTCCCTTCCAGGCAATATTCACAACGGCCGCAAGGGATGACCGGGTCCACTGCAACCAGCTGACCCTTGTCGGAGCCGCAAATGCCCACACTCGCTGTTTTCAATCGGAGCATGCCGGTCTGTTGATCGGGCCCAGGTTTATCTTCCAGGCGCAGGTCATTGCGATCGTATAATCGGATGATGTTCATAGCGGAATCCCTATCTTTGTTGGTCGTGACGATTTATCGATACTATTTTATTCTACTTAAGCCCGACTTGATTGGGAAATGTGCAGGGCAATCGCAAAGTACATCAGCATTTTTCAAGTACTGATAGTCAACTAACTACCCCATCGCCAGTCTAT
>JAXHUD010000096.1:0-4424 GCA_034189815.1 Chloroflexota bacterium | reverse complement strand
TATCGATACTATTTTATTCTACTTAAGCCCGACTTGATTGGGAAATGTGCAGGGCAATCGCAAAGTACATCAGCATTTTTCAAGTACTGATAGTCAACTAACTACCCCATCGCCAGTCTATACAGCGTGGGGAAGGGCGCCCGAAAGGCGGAAAAGGGTCATTTTGGGAGAGTGAAAAGCTAAACAAACTGAAACGAATGACGCTGCGATTGTCCTGGGGAAATGTGATCTTTCCTTGACGCAACCTTTTCCGGGGATTAGAATTGGGAAGTCACCAATTATTATATGAGGCTAAATGAAATTATTAGACATACCTAAAGGCCGCACCGTGAAAATCCTCTATTTCCAAGGGGGCAAGAGGTTGGAATCTAAACTCCGTCAGCTTGGGATCAATCCTGGCAGAGAAGTCAAGGTCCTCAGGTATGCGCCGATGGGCGGGCCGGTGATGCTGGATGTGGAGGGGCGCTCGGTCGCACTTGGCCGTGGCATTGCGGCACGTGTGATTGTGGAAAAGACCTGATGCGGATAGCCCTGATCGGACAGCCTAACTGTGGCAAAAGCACGCTCTTTAACCAGGTCGCAGGTTACAAGGCCGAGACCGGCAATTTCTCCGGCACGACAGTGAGCTTCACCGAGAGTAAAGTCCGGGTTTTGGGGGAAGTAGTGGATGTCGTTGACCTGCCCGGCACGTACAGCCTGGCCGGGACCAACCCGGCGGAACGCGAAGTGATTAAATATCTCACCTCCAACGCTGTTGATGTGGTGGTGAATGTGTTGGATGCATCGCATCTCTCTTATGGACTCTCCATGACGGTCGAGCTGCTCGAGCTGGACGTACCGATGGTGATCGCATTGAATATGATGGATGAGGCAGACCGGATCGGCATTCGGGTGGATGTGGCGGCGCTGGAAAGACTGGTCGGCGCGCCCGTGATCCCGATGATTGCATCGAAAGGGCGCGGAATCAAACCCTTGTTCGTCACTGCTTTCAAAACAGGGCAAAACCATGAGAAACCAATCCAACCGGAATACAGCAGTGATATCGAACAATACCTATCCGTTTTGGAGAAGGAACTGGCAGGCGTCGAAAGCCATCTGAATCCAAGAGCACTGGGTTTGAAATTGCTTGAGGGTGATGAGGCCATTCGCAAGAATATCATTGCTCAGAAGCCTGCAATTGAACAAGACCTCCAAAAAATTGAGAAGTCAATTCAGCACGAACGAGGCCAATCACCTGATTGGGTGGTTAATGGTGAGCGAAGTGGGTTGGCGGACAATTTGGCCAAACGGGTCATCCGGCAAGGCAAGCGAAAGACCACCTTCAGGGATCGCTTGGATGATGTTCTGCTGCATCCGGTTTTTGGTTACCTTTTTCTGATCCTAATTCTCTATCTCTTCTTCCAGGTTGTTTATTCCGTTGGCGGACTGGTTGAGACGCCCCTGATGGATCTGTTTGGTAATTTGGAAGTTTGGCTGGTCTCACGCTTTCCAAATCCCGATGGATTTCTAACCCAAATCCTGGTAGCGCTGATCCAGGGCATTTCAGGTGGTTTCGCCATTGTACTGCCCTATCTGGTGCCTTTCCTGTTCGGGTTGGGTGCGCTGGAGGATATTGGTTATTTACCCCGGGTGGCCTTCCTGATGGATTCGCTGATGCATAGGTTGGGGCTGCACGGTAAATCAATCGTCCCTTTTATTTTGGGTTTCGGCTGCAACGTTCCCGCGATCATGTCGACACGCATATTGGAAGACAAACGCGAGCGGTTTATCTCCGCTGCACTTTCGACTTTGGTGCCCTGCGCGGCCAGACTGGCCGTCGTTTTTGGGCTGGTTGCGTTTTACCTCGGCCCGCTGCTGGGTCTGGTGATATATTTGTTTGACCTTTTTGTAATTGCGCTCACGGCTAAGATCCTATCCAAGCTTGTGCCTGATGAGTCGCCCGGACTGATCCTGGAAATGCCCGTTTATCGAATCCCCACATTGAAGGCAGTGGTTAATAAGGCCTGGTGGCGGATTAGAGAGTTCGTTGTTGAAGCCTGGCCGTTGTTGATCGCCGGCAGTGTCGTGCTTTCGATTTTCAATTATCTCGATATATCCAAATACCTGAACATTCTTGTTCGACCATTGTCCTGGATGTTGGGCCTACCAAGTGAGGTGGGCGTTCCATTGATCTTTGGCATCTTACGGAAAGAACTCTCGCTGGTGATGCTGGGTCAGGCCCTGGGATCAATGGAATTTGCCCTGGTGCTGACGCCGGTACAGATGATCACTTACGCGGTCTTTGTTGTGTTCTACGTACCTTGTCTTGCAACATTGGTTGTCATCCGCAAGGAATTAGGGGGGAGGATGATGTGGCAGATCGCCGGTTTGACGATTCTGATTGCGACCCTGGCGAGTCTGGTCGCCCGCGGCGTCTCGATGATTTTCTATTAGAATGAGTTTGTGTTGAATTTCGATCATTTTGATATTATCGGCCCAATCTATGACCATGTCTTCGGTCGTCACACTGACTATGAGATCGTGGAACTCGCCGGGATCGAACCGGGACAATCCGTTCTGGATGTCGCCGGGGGAACTGGTCGGGTCTCGGTCCTGTTCCGCGAGCAAGGGGCCAAGGTCCATCTGGTGGATACGGCGGCAGGCATGCTAAACCAGGCGCGCGAGAAAGGACTGCGCAAGCTCTCACTCGGAGAGTCCGAACACCTGCCATATGCCACTCGCCGGTTTGACCGGGTGATCATCGTGGATGCATTCCATCACGTTGCGGACCAGGGGACGACATTGAAGGAAATGTGGCGCGTCCTAGCACCGGGTGGAAGGCTTATCATCGAAGAGCCCGATGTACGGCATTTCGCAGTGAAGTTAATCCGGCTAGGTGAAAAGTTGCTGCAGATGCGCAGCCATTTCCTTGCTCCAGACAGAATTATGGCAATGGCGAAAACCTTGCAGCCGGACAAGGTGGCATTGGTTGCGGAAAAGGGAAATGCCTGGGTTACAATAATCAAGAAAATTTCAGATTCGTGAGGAGAAAAAATGCCAGCGTTGAACGCGCCTGAGATGATGAGTAAAATTCCCGAACATTTCAACCCGGAAAAAGCCGGTGGTGTCAATGGTTTGGTGCAGTGTTATTTTACGGGAGAGCAGGCCTCCGAATGGATCATCCGGATTGCGGATCAAACCTGCAGTGTGGAAGAAGGGGTAGCGTCCGATCCTGATCTGACGATCAAGGCGAATGCTGAGGATGGGGTCAAGCTGCTCACGGGCGAATTGGATGCGATGCGTGCCTATATGATGGGTAAGATCAAGGTGTTTGGCGACCTTGGGTTGGGGAGGAAATTGGTGAACCTGTTTGACCGCTAATTCCTTAAAATAAGCAGAATCCTTTTTGTATTTAAAAAAGGACAAAGCTTATGTCAATGTCATTTTTATTACTGGAGACTCCAGGGATTTCAAAAAAACCCGGAGTCTTGATTTCTATTAGCTGGAGGGGAACCTAGAAAAGACCCCAATCGTCTGCCAGGCCTTCCTCCATCATGGTGGGGTCCCAGGTCTCGCGCCCGTAGTTAATCTTCGTGGGCCTATCGAGGGTTTTCTCTACTTTTTTCCGGGTGGTTTCCATCATGGATGGACCGTAGGGGCAAAAAGGTGTGGTGAGGATCATCGTCACCAGTGCGTCATCGTCATTGATGGCGACGTTGCGGATTAGGCCCAACTGGATCACATTGAGGCCGATTTCCGGGTCAACGATTTCACTCAGGGCTTCCTCAAGCGCAGGCACAAGGTCGGGATCAGTTTCTTCAACGTCCCAAATCGGGATGTTAAGGGGTTGTTCTCCTGTCATGTCATGCCTCGTTTCCAATGGGGATGTGATATATGCAGCGTTCATCATTGTCCAAAATGCAGGCTTCGATTTCCACCGGTGCAGCCAGGATCGATTCAATCATGGTATGGTCAAGGGCGCAAATCTCGGGATGGTCAAGACCGATTCGCAGATACGGGCATGAGAGGGATGTCAGCGTGTAGCCGCTTTCGTTCTTTTCCCATTCAATGATAAAACCCTCTTTGGTCAGGATGGATTTGAGGAGTCGTAAACGATCCTCGGTGCTCTTGCCATCGAGTTCGTCAGCGTATTGTGTGGCTATGTAGGTACCGATCTCGGCGAATATCGTTTCAATCTCAGTCTTGCTCATCCTTTCACCGAGCGCATCGATCAGGCGTTGGGTTAGCCGGAGATAGCTGCTGGGGAATTCCTCGATGCCCTTATCGGTTAGGGAATAGATCAGCCTCGGCCGTCCCACACCATGACGCTGTTCTGAAGAGGTAACGAGGTCATCCGCTTTCAGCGCCGTTAAGTGGTGCCGGATAGAAATACCGTTGATGCCCACGGCCTCTGCGAGGTCATTGATGGTGGATTCGGGGAAAGC
>JAXHUD010000095.1:3303-9392 GCA_034189815.1 Chloroflexota bacterium | reverse complement strand
CACCCAACTGAAATCCCGGTCCGCAGCCGGGACGCCAAAATAATAATCCGCCTGGATCGCACCGGTGAGCTTCTCGCCGGCCAAAGCTGCTTCCGGCGAGAATGAAGCCGAGACCTCAATTTCGGGTTTGCGGTATTCGGCCACGTCAAAATAAAACGCTTCCAAAATCTCATTGTTGATCGCAGTCTCAATATGATAATATCCGGGCGATGCATCCGCCGGGATCGCGACTTCGCCGGTCACTGCTCCAAAATCATCCAGGGTCAGCGTTTCCTCAAACAAGGTCAAAGGAATACCCGACATGCCCGGGTCGCCATAGACGCTGACATCAATCGAATCTATTTCAGGGGAGATCGGCAGCCCATTCTCACGGTTGAAAACAATCGCCTTGAAATAAACAGTGTCACCGGGGCGGTAAATCGGCCGGTCGGTGTAGATATAAACGTCTCTCAAGGCCGGCATTGTATCCACCGATATGCCCTGCTCGTAGAACGAATAACCCTGCCCCCAGGTGGAAATCGAAAAAGAAAAGTCACTTTCGCCGGGCTCACCGAGGACAGCAAAGAAGGAAGAATAGGCCTCTGCATAGCCCGCCGTGTATTCCATGAAAAGCCCGTCCACATCCGTGACGCCATCAGCAAGCAGGTCGCCTTCGGTGGTGTAGACCGAGACTTTTGCGCCTGCCAATGGACTGAAATCATCCAACGTCGTCGCCCAGACAAAGGCCTGGTCCGGTGAGACCTTGAGCGCCAGATGGTTTTCACTCACGATTAAATAGAGCTTTTGGCTGCTGTTGACCGCCTCATCCGTGATATCGGGCGAGGAGACACCCAGATAATAAGCGCCGGGCTGGAGCGCCTGCCCCTCGTAGGAGAGCGGCAGCGAGATGATCTGACTCTCGTTGCGCGGCAGATTCAGGTTGCGAGTTGAGGTTTCGACCGCCGCCGGGGCATACGACAATCGGTAGTCGTAATTTTCGGGATGCAGCAGGGTGATCAGTTCATCCATCGCCAGCGGTGCAATTTCCAGCGTCAGCGTATTGATATTCGTCGCTCGCAGTGAAAGCTCGGAGACCTCCGCCGGGATGAAAGCCAGGTTATTACTGGTCTCACCTGAGATAATACTCAAGCTGGCGATGGCCGGCGGCGTGGTAAAAGCATACGTGACCGCCTGGTCGAGCGTGCCGCCCCAGCGGTCCCGCAAACCACTTTCCAGGGTGACGATATAATTGGCCTCAGGCTCAAAATAGCCATAGATGGAAAGCGTGGTTCCCTCATCACTCAGATGCATATTCATCGCGCCGATCTCGGGCGTGATGCTGATCTGGTCGGCATAGGTGTCCTCATCCAATGGTGTGGTGAAGTAGAGCCGGTATTGACCGTAATTAGCGTAGTAAGTCTCAAGACTTGGGGAGGCAAACGGATCTGTCGAAAAAACAGGATAGGTTGTCCGCTCAGCTTCATACGCCGTCCTCAGGGGCAACCCACCATAAGACTGCGCTCCCGGCCCGATCTGGGCGGTATAAGTCGTCTGGCGATCCAAAATCGGATCCGGGATGAAATCAAAGGATTTCAAGTCCTCGGCCCATTCAAACGTCCCAGAGGCAGCCTCACCATTTGGGGCCAGCAAGCTGAACTGGTCCTCGACGGTTTCCGGGTCCATACGGATGTTAAACCTGACCATGACCGGACCATCCAGGCTCAGCCGTTCTTCGGGCAGCGGCAAGACAGATAGAACTTCTGGCTCCGTCGTGGTGAAGGTATAGCTCTCCAGTTGGGAATCGTCCAGCCCAGCCCCAGCGGTGCTTTCCAGGTCGGGGTTGACCGTCATCGTATAAGTCGCGCCGCCGTCCAGCGACGGCTCGGGGTAAAAGATATAGGTACTGGTATTTAGCCACGCCCCACGACCCTCAGCCGCTGGCGACAAGGTGAAGGCCGGTTCCGTCTCTGCTTCGCCGCCCAAAGCGACAACAGGCTGGTTGAAAGCCAGGAAGACCGCACCTTCGGGGTCCACGTCCTCCGCACCGTCAGCAGGCGCAGCCTGCAACACAGCCAACGTTTCGGTCCTACGGAACGAAATCTCAACAGGCTCCTGCAGGGTTTCGGCATTCTCGGCCTGGGCGCCGGTGTTGATCCGGACAGTTAAGTCTGAACCCGCGGCAAGGGGTTGGTCCGGGGTGAAGACCATTGTGCGATCATCCGTCCATACGAACGCGCCGTCAATAGACGGCTCAAGGCGAACGGCGGATTCAACCGAATCGGCATCCATAGGTTGGTTAAACGTGAATGTGAGGGGCTGCGTCAATCCGATCACGGACTCCGGCAGCGGATCCACCGCGACCAGTGCGGGCGGCAGGTCGGTGCGCGGTTCTGTCACGTCAAGCACCTGCGTTGCCTTGCTCGTTTCGGTCTGCACGCCCTCACCCGTTCGCTGCCAGGGGAAGCGGCACCCCGCCAACAGACTGGTGATCGTCACCAACACCAGGATGACCTGTATCCATCGTTTTGATTGCTTAGGAGATTTTTGCAAACCCATCACCGACTCCTTAATGATCTTTGGAAGAAACATCCAGATCCCTCATATTCTTAACGAATAAACCCCACAACCGGTTCCCGGCCGGGATTTGACGCTGTTTTACCTTATTATAGATGAGAATGAATGGAAATAAAATCGCTGGTTAGATTAAGCTCAGGGTTTTCAGCAGAGGCGATAGCGGCTGGGTGAAGTCATCCACGACGGCATCGGCCTGCGAAAGGTCGGATCGCGGCCAGGTGGTGGCCACGGCAATACAGGCCATGCCCGCATTCTTCGCGGCCTGCACGCCCGGCACCGAATCTTCGATCACCAGGCAATCTCCCGGTTCGCGCCCCAATTCATTGGCCGCCGCCAGGAATACTTCCGGCTCCGGCTTGGCCGACATCCTGGCGCCCGAAACCAAGGCTGAGAAATACCCCCTCAGCTTGAACGCGGATACCATCACGTTAATACTCTTCAACGAACTGGAGGAGGCAATCGCCTGGGGTATGCCAAGCTGTTGAGCGGAAGCGAGCCAACCTTCCACACCGGGGATCAAATTCACTTCTTTTGGCGCGCGCTCACGGAAGAGATCCGCTTTTTCTCGCATCATCTGCTCGAATAAGGCCTCCTCCGGCTGGAATCCCAAAAAGAGCGGCACGATCGTGCGGGTGTTACGACCAAAATTGGCGTCGTATACGTCCGGGTTCAGGTCGTGCCCATGTTTTCTCAACACGGCTTTCCAGGTGTCAAAATGGCAGGCTTTGGTATCGGTGATCGTGCCATCCAGGTCCCAAAGGATCGCCAGGGATTTCTTCGTCACGTTGTTATCTCCTCTGATTTTTCAAACGCCTTATTATACCGGGGTTGTTCGTGCATCAAAGCGTATCCATTTATCGAAGAATGTGTTTGCATATTAATGAAGTTTGGTCAAAAACCGTCTATGGTATACTTCCGGCTGGATAAAAATGAGGTTGAATTAATGAAAAAAGCAATCAGCATCAGCATCGGCTCATCAACAAGAGATAAATCCGTCACTAC
Organism: Chloroflexota bacterium; assembly: GCA_034189815.1. Classification (GTDB taxonomy): domain Bacteria; phylum Chloroflexota; class Anaerolineae; order Anaerolineales; family Anaerolineaceae; genus Brevifilum. The sequence goes on along the minus strand of JAXHUD010000095.1, from coordinate 5,837 downwards.
CACCCTCCTGGGTGAAGAAATTCAAATCCAGCGAGTCGGCACCGACGGCGATATGAACGCGGCAAGAGCTATGTTCCGCAGTCTGGACGGCGAGATGGATGCCTTTGGCGTGGGCGGCGCTGACCTGGGGCTTTTTGTGGACGAGAAGTGGTACCCGCTCCATTCCATCCTCCCGCTGGTGCAGGACGTAAAGCAAACGCCCGTGGTGGATGGCTGCGGTCTGAAGAACACCCTGGAAGCTCGAACGGCGAGTGAGCTGGAAGAGAAAATCGGCGACTATCTCGATCAGGTCGGGCGGAAGGTCCTGGTTATGACGGCCGTGGACCGGTACGGCCTGCTGCGGACCTTCACTGACGCCGGATACGAGTGCCTCTTCGGCGATGCGATGTTTTCCCTGGGCGTCCGGCTCCCCATCCGAAAGGAAAGTGGGGTCAAGCTGCTGGGGGCTGTGCTGATCCCGGTGCTCAGCCGTCTACCTTTTAGATGGATCTATCCCGTGGGAGAAGAGCAGCTCAAACGTACGCCGAAATTCAAATGGGCCTTCGAGCAGGCCTCGGTGATTGCTGGTGATTGTCATTATATCACCCGTTATATGCCGGAGGACCTGGCAGGCAAGGTCATTGTCACCAACACCACCACCGGACATGACGTGTGCCTCTTCCGTGAGGCCGGCGTAAAGTATCTCATGACGACCACACCCGTCTATGACGGCCGGTCTTTTGGCACCAACATGATGGAAGCTGCCTTGCTTGCTGCCAGCGGATATACTGAAAAAGTGGACTATCGAAATTATCAACCCTATTTCGCCCTGATGACAGACCTCGTTGACCGGGTCGGTTTGCGCCCCCAATTACAGGTGCTGAACTGATGGCCTATGACGCCATCCTCCTGGCCGGCGGTCTGCTCTCGCCGGAAAACCCGCTCTACTCCGAAGCCCCCGGCGGCCATCGCAGCCTGATCCCCATCAATGGCAAGCCAATGGCGCAGTGGGTGCTGGACGTGCTCACCGCCTCTGATGTTATTGCCCGAGTCATCGTGATCGGCATGGCGGAAGACTGCGGGCTAACATCCTCAAAACCGCTTGTTTTCCTGCCAGATGCGGGCGGTGTTCTTGAGAATATGCGCGCAGGCGCTCAATTTGCGGCCGAAACCTACCCCGACCAATATAAGGTCATCGTCGCCTCATCCGACATTCCTGCGATCCGTCCCGGGATGCTGACCTGGTTAACCAAACAAATCAAAAAGAATCCGGATATCGAAATTTATTACAACCTGATCACTCAAGACGCTATGGAAAAACGGTACCCGAATGCAAATAGATCCTTCGTTCGTTTCCGTGATGTTGCGGTTTGCGGCGGTGACCTCAACGCCCTGGATACCCGTTTCTTCGCCAGCGAACGTCCCGTCTGGCGGCGATTAACGGAAGCCCGTAAAAGCCCCCTGCGCCAGGCAAGTATCTTGGGGCTCGATACGTTAGCGCTGGTGCTGCTCCATGCGATCACGCTGGACGGCGCAGTCCGCAAGGTTTGCCGCAGACTGGACCTGCGTGGCCTGGCGCTGCGCTGCCCCTACCCCGAGATGGCAATGGATGCCGATAAACCGCACCAACTGGCCATCTTGCGGCGGGACCTGAAAGCGCAGCCATGAACCGCGGGCTGAAGAAATTGTTGAAACTGGATGCCCGCTGGTCCAAAGCGCTGCGCGTCAATGAGAATCGTCGTTTTATCTCCCTGCTGCTCAAGATCTGTGCCCATTCAGGTGATTCCTGGTTCTGGCTGGCGGGGCTTTTCTTGGTCTGGCTGTTCGGCGAAACAGCCTGGCGCGCCCGCGCCGTCTTCCTGGGCGTCGGGCTTACGATCATGGCTTCCGTCGTGATCGTGCTTAAGTTCGCCATCCAGCGCCCGCGACCTGAAGGTGAGTGGGGCCAGATCTACCGGATTACCGATCCGCATTCCTTCCCCTCTGGCCATGCAGCGCGGTCCGCTGCCCTGGTGGCGATGGGCATCGCCATTGGTCCGCCCTGGTTCGCGATTACGCTGGCGGTCTGGGCGCCCTGGGTCGGCCTCTCCCGGGTGGCGCTGGGCGTACATTACCTTTCGGATGTGGTGGTTGGTTGGCTGGTGGGCGCCGGGATGGGTGCGATTGCCCTGCTGCTGCAACCCCTGGCAATGCGACTGCTGGGGTGGCTGGTGTAGGATGGGGCGCTAGGTATTAAGTAAAAAGGTGATCAGGCATTAGGAGATTAGGCAATCAGTAACAAATCAGTAGGAGACTATTTGGAGAAAAAATCGGATTCGATCCTATCAAATAACAATTGAAAAAATTGAATTTTCAAGGGGCGGGTCACCGCGCCCGCATGTTCAAACGCAAATTCTAAACACGAATATCCATGAAGAATGATATCAAGAAAAATGACTAACCCATTCCCAACAATCTCTCAAATCTCCTTCACCATATAATGCTCACCCAACTCGAACCCCCGGCCGGCATAATAGCCCCTGGTGCCTACGGCAGCGATCACGGCCAGGCGGCCG
>JAXHUD010000095.1:0-3203 GCA_034189815.1 Chloroflexota bacterium | reverse complement strand
GACTAACCCATTCCCAACAATCTCTCAAATCTCCTTCACCATATAATGCTCACCCAACTCGAACCCCCGGCCGGCATAATAGCCCCTGGTGCCTACGGCAGCGATCACGGCCAGGCGGCCGAAACCTTGCTCCCGGGCCAGACCCTCTGCGGCCGCCAGGAGCCGGGTGCCCAGGCCGCTGTGCTGCGCCAGTCCGTCTCGCTCCTCCCCCACTTCCAGCGACTGCCCGTATACATGCACCTCGCGGACAATCGCCGCGCCGGCCAGATCAGCCATGCCCGTGACTGACGTATCCGCCGGTAGCGAGAGCCGCAGGAATCCCGCCAGGCGGTCGTCGGGCGTGTCAAATGAGAGGAAATGTTCTTCGGCAAAAGCGGGATGATAGACCAGGTCGTGTAGCTCAACGGATTCAGAGTTCACAGCATGCCGGCGCACTTCCCGACAGCGGATGCAGTCACAGTAGGTCCCGCGCTGCGTCATTTCACGCTGGATATCCTGCCGCAGGCTGGTGTTCTTATTGCCCGCGACAACATAGGTGGAGGGAATGTCACGGATGATCCGGTTGATGCGGCAATAACGCGGCACCGAGGGTTTAATATCAACGATCAGGTTCAGCAAGGTCTCTTCAGAATAGGGATGATATTCTCCCTGCTGCCAACGCTCATAAAGTTCGGTGTGTTCCAGGAGCTGGCAGGGATAGATCTTGAGTTCATCCGGGCAAACTGCGCTTTCCCCCCAAAGCCGCTGGAAATCCTCCCGATCCGATTCGGGTGTTGCCCCCAGCAGGTTCGGCATCCAGTGCAGCACGATCTTGAAACCCGCCGCCCGCAGCAAGGCCGTGGCTTGCAGGGTCTCTTCGGCCGTGTGGCCGCGCCGGTTGAGCTTGAGGATCCGGTCATCCATACTCTGCGCGCCCATTTGCACCTTAGTCACGCCCAACATACGATAGCGGGTCAACTCCTGCTGTGTGACCAGGTCCGGTCGGGTCTCGACCACCAGACCAACATTTCGGTGACTCGCGGTCACATTCCGGGCCTGCGCCTCCGCCAGGGTCTCAAACCCAGGTTTGTCGTCCAGATTGACCTCGTTCATTGCATCAAAACACCGCCGCACAAACCATTCCTGGTAATCCTGTGGATATGAACTGAAACTGCCGCCCAAGATCAGAAGTTCGATCTTATCGGTGGGATGACCTACAGCCTCCAAGGCCTTGATCCGGTTACGGACCTGGTAGTAAGGGTCAAAATTATTATCCAACCCCCGTCGAGCGCCGGGCTCATCACTCAGGTAACTCTTGGGCATCTTGTCTTCCTGTGGACAGAAAATACAATTACCCGGGCAGGGATGATAGCGCGTGAGCACCGTGACCGTGGTCACGCCGGAGAGAGTCCGGGTCGGCTTCATCCGGATCTTCCCCAGTAGGGATTCGTCCTCTTCCCATTCTTCACTCTCCAGCATTTGCCGGTAAACCGCCACCAGGGCGTGTTTGGGGATGAACCCACCGCCGTCCGGCTTGGGGTGGGCTCGCTGCGCAGTGTTCAGGTCCACGCCCTGTTGAAGGTCCTTCAGGATCTCCAAAGCCTGGGCCAGCTCCCTCTCGGTATATTCTCGTTTCTTTCGCCACTCTTTTGCCTTCATACGCATGAATTGTACCCATAAATCCCCCAACCCGCAGTTCAAGCGTCGCTTCCTTTTACAACCCTTTTACAAAAAACAAACAAGTTTCTTATCCAACACCTTTATCCTTAATGATAAGAGAATCTAAAGAAAGGAAATTAAACAAAATGAATTCATCGCTGAAATTGGGCAAGATTGCCGGCATAGACTTGAAGGTCCATACGACCTTCTTTCTGCTGCTGATCTTTTCAGCTTTTTCAACCCTTTTGGCTGGCGGGACGCCGGCAATCATGCTGACCGAGTTGGTCTTCATCCTGGCCTTGTTTCTTTTCGTGATCCTGCACGAATTTGGTCACGCTCTCGTAGCGCGCCGCTTTGGCTATCCGACGCAAGACATCATCCTCCTGCCTATCGGCGGCCTGGCCCGGATGAAAGAACTGCCAGAAAATCCCAAGCAGGAGCTGCTGGTCGCCCTCGCCGGGCCGCTGGTCAACCTGCTGTTGGCCGGGGCATTCCTGGTCGGCCTGCTGCTGTCGGGCTTCTTCGCCCAACCGCTGTCTGTAAGCCTGCTGACAGAAAATATCTGGGTTCGCCTGATGACCGTGAACCTCACCCTGGCACTCTTCAACCTGATTCCAGCCTTCCCCATGGACGGCGGCCGGGTGCTGCGAGCGCTGTTGGCTTCCCGCATGAGCCGCGTGAAGGCCACGCAAACCGCTGCGACCGTCGGCAAGGTGATTGCTCTGGCCATGGGCCTGGTCGGGTTTTTTATCGACCCCTGGCTGGTCCTCACGGCATTGTTTATCTGGTGGGGTGCTAATAGTGAAGCTCAATCTGTGACAACCAAAGCCAAATTGCAGGGCCTAACCGTGCGCGACGCGATGATGTCCCAATTTTACAAAGTGGAGGCCAACCAATCGCTGGAGAGCGTCATGGAGCTATCCATGCAAACCGGCCAGTCGATGCTGCCGGTGACATCCAACGGGCATTTCCTGGGGTTCGTCCATCGAAACGACCTGATGCTCGCGATCCAGAAGCTAGGGCGGCGCAGCCCGGCCTATGCCAGCATCAGTGTGGAACCCGAGGGGCTGGACCCCGAAATGCCCCTGGCCGAGACGCTGCCGAAATTTTCCATCAGCCGAACCCTGCCTGTCGTGGAAGGCGGCCAACTGATCGGTCTGGTCACACCAGAAGGTATCCGCCAGGCGATCTGGCTCCGTGAACACCATTCGCCCTCAGAACCCCCGGAGCAAAAGCAAAGTTTTCCGCAAACCAAATCGGAGTCAGTCGATGGTTAATACATCATCAGGGGAATAGTTGAATGTCATAGCACTTTCTTAGCAGAATCCGATCTCAATTCGAGATACATAACGAAATGCTGTGCCTGGCTTGACAGTCCCATCCGCACAGACCTATACTTTGATTGCCATGGAACAAAACATCAGACAAAAACTGCTGGAGATTAACGGCCGTTTCTACAAACAATTCGCGCCGTCCTTCTCCGCTACCCGTGGCCGTATCCAACCGGGCGTTCGGCAATTACTGCCCCGCCTGCTGGAGGCTGACCAGATCCTGGACGTGGGCTG
>JAXHUD010000094.1:0-9521 GCA_034189815.1 Chloroflexota bacterium | reverse complement strand
GTGGGCCGATCAGGTAGGAAGCGTTCCCGATCCGGCCGCCTTTGTGGAGGTACTCGAGGGTGTTCACAAGGAAGTAAACTACCTCGCGTTCGGCCATGGATTTCAGGTCGCTGACGATCTGTTCGGGCGCTTTCCCCCTCATCGGCCCACAGCTTGGCTTTCTTCACCAGCGTACCCAGATTGCCGGCAATCGTGCGGGCGTCAAGCGGATACAGGTCCGATTCGGGGACGTTTTCGTGAGCGACTTCCGCAGAGCGGTACGTCCAGCTGAGTTCAGCTGATGGGGTTGGGATGATGATGGGTTCGTCAGCTTCTGCATAAGCCTTTAAGAGCGGCTCATAGAAGACAGGCGGCGGAGCTGCTTGGTAAAAAGGCGACCTTTCCTAGGCTGGACGTCCATATTGCCCTGCGAAACAAGAAATATAATCGCGAGGCCTGGGCATATCTGCGTGAGTAGCCCGACGGTACAATCGTCAACATCGGCTGCGGTCTGGATATCCGCTTCCACCGGATTGACAAGGGCCAGGTGCGGTTCCATGATCTCGTTCTGCTGGAAATGATCCGGTTCGAACGCCAACTGTTGCCGGAGCCGGATCGCTATTGGAGGATCGGGCAGAATGTATGGGTTCAACTGGATGGATGCGTTTCTTCCCGCATATGAAGATGATCCGGCGTGGGCGGTTGACGGCTCGCTACACGCTGAACGCGCTGACAGATTGAATTTTCATCTGAATTTTCAAAATCAGGTGCTAGCCTGGTTTTTAAGGTTATCGGGGTTGGCCTCCGCCTGGCGGATGAGGGCCTTCAGATCTTTCAGGAGGTTTTGGGCTGCATCGACCTGCGGTTTCTCAATAGCCTGGCGGGTGTAACGTGCCTGGATGAAAGCGTTGGTAAAAGCTTTGAGGGGGGCTTCTACCTCCGGCCAGCGCGTTCTGATTGCGGCGGCATATTCAGCCGGGGTTTGAGATTCACGGCGGGACAGGCCATTTTCCTTGTTCCACCGAACCCAATCCAGATAGGTAAGGATGACCGCCTGGCGCGGCGAGATGCCTTTTACCAGGTCAGCCAGGGAGGGCAATTTGACCCTGCGTTCGGTCAGGATAAGCCGGACCCCCTGTATGCCTTTTTGGGCGGTTTCGGCGGTGAACGCACCTAATTGTTTCGCGCCGCGCTTGATCCAGGCCCAGAAATCTCTCAGCCAGGCCCGAAGCCGGTCGAACCGGAAAAAATCCTTTAGCCCGCGCCGGTTGCGGATGTAATATAGGACAGCGAACACGATCACCCCGATGAACACCAGCCAAAACAACACGGATTTGACGACGTCCCACAAGGGCAGCGTTGCGACGGCTTCCGTGGTGTCGGGGTTGAATTCCGGCATGACTGGCCGGATCTGCTCCACACTTTCTTCTGTGCTCAACAGAGAACTGAAGAGGGTCAGCAAGAAGGCGATCGGCGCCATCACGATGAATTGCAGGACGCCAACGATGAAGATCAGGCCTTGTAAGATTGCACTGAGGATTGGATAGAAGCCGATCGCGAAGCCGGTTGGCAAAAAGACGCTCACTACGATGACGATGCTAATAAATACCAGTGTGAAGCGCAGCCAGCGTTTGGAAAGGTCGGCATTAACCTCAATATCATTGAAGAACCAACGGGCTTTCATAATGGCATATTGGTTTAGGGCCATAAAGATGAACGCCAGGACAAAATAAATAAGCAGAACGCTCACAAAGTTTCGAGTGGGAGTCTCGGTGAGGGGCATGAATTCGATTTCGCCGTTCAACAGCACTGTCAGGCCGATCATGCTGGACCCGATGGTGAAGATCAAGCCGATCAGGCTGCGGCGTGCCTGCTGGCGGTCGATGAAGGCGTAGCCCAGTTTCTCCTGCGCCATCAGGTTTTTATCTTCTTCCAGCTGGTTGATGGGTTCGATATACAAACGGGTGATCCCCCAAATGAGGAAAAGGATAAAAATTACCAGTCCATATTGAATCTCAAAGAAATGTCTGAAGAAACCCTGCTGCCAGGAGAGGATCTCTTGCCAGATCCCAGCCAGACCGCCCTGGAGCATGATGGCCAGTTTGGTGAGGATCAGGATCAGGACCCATTCCGCAGCGGTGGAGAGAAAGGGGGTCTCGATCACCTTCGGCCGCCCTGCCCTGGAACGGTGTGCGATCAGACCTTCCAGGCTGACCAGGAAGGCCATCAGCGGCAGCCCTCTAACGGTCCAGGCGGGATAGAGGGCAGGGAGGAGCTTTGCCAGGATGAAGGCCAGACAGGTCAGCATCCCGCTGATGAGCAGGTCGTTCAGGAGCGAGAGGGGCTGGCGGTTATCTGCCGGGGGTTGAGGTACGGGATTTTCGGTCATAATACCTTCGCTGCCATTGTTCTTAATGCCTGTACGCTGCCAGCGGCATAGAGTGGGAGGTGGTATCCGCTCGCAACCCGTCGGTCTTCGGCCAGGTGGGTCGGGTGACCGACCAGAAGGATCACGGGGTTCAACCCGGCTTTGCGTGCCTGAAAGAGCTGCTTGAAAGCGCCCGTTGAGACGCCACCGGAAATGTAGATAAGCGTGGTCCCCCAGCTCAGTCGCGCTCGCGCATCCTGGATCAACTGTAAGGTGGAGCGTGTTTCGCCGATCTGAATCCGGGCCAGCAATTCCAGCACGTTGATGAAATGTCCGGCGCCTTTTCCCGGGGGGATCGGTTTTTCAACGGTGAGTCCTGTGTGCGGGTCAAGCCCGTTGGTCAGCAGGCCCATTGTGTGCTGGCGGCGCTTTGCCCAGGCCGCCAGGGAAGCCGCAGCGGTGACTGCCAGCTCAGTGGAATCGTGGATGGATTGGATATTGTAGCTCTCGCGCTGCAGGTCCAGCAAGACGGTGAGATTCAAAGCAATGGAGGCTTCGTATAGCTTAACCATGAGGTCGCCGATTGCGGCCGTCGCTTTCCAATCCACGCGGCGGACCGAATCGCCTGATTGGAAGGCGCGCTTGCCCATCAGGCGGGTTGGATCCTCAAAGATCGGATTTTGGCGTTGGATGGTGCCGAACGGTGAGCGGGAGGGCAGTCCCAATTCGGACAACCCCACAATCTGGGGGTAAATGGTCAATAGGGTAGACGGGAAATTCTGCTGTGCAGGTTTGACCATGCCCAGGGGGTCGCCGGTGCTGATGGAGGTTGGGCCCAGCTCAAAATAGCCGCGTTTGAATGCCCGGAGGTCATAATCGATTTGATGGGAGGCGCGGATGCCCAGGCTAAAGACCTGCTTCACGTTTTGACCCGCTCGCAGGTTCACCGGTAAGCTCTCGTGGATCTCCAGCCAGAGGATGGGCAGGATGGACTCGTTCTCGATGGTGAGGCGCACATGCACGATCTCGTTCAGATAGGCGTGATCTTCATAGTGCCGTTCGATCTTCACATGCCGCAGGGCGCGTTTATTCCACCACAACCCCAGAAGGAAAATCCCAACGATCATGTAGAAAACAGTCAGCGCAGGCCCTGCCTGGAGGAAGACGGCCAGGATCATCAGGAAGATCAGGAACGGCAGATAATCAAGCAAAGTTAGGCTTCTTTATTGTTCAGGTTGAGAGGAGTTTCTTCAAGAATGCGCCGGACCAGGTCGCTGGCGGTGGCGCCGCGCAGTTCTGCTTCGGGTTTGAGCATCAATCGGTGGGAAAGGACGGGGCTCGCGAGCCGTTTGATATCGTCCGGCAGGACATGGTCCCGGCCCTGGATGGCAGCATAAGCCTGGCCCGCTTTGTAGAGCGCCAGGGTGGCGCGTGGGCTGCCGCCCAGGAGGATGTCCCGATGTTGGCGGGAAGTCTCCACCAGCCGGATGAGATAGTCCACAACAGTTTCGTCCACATTAACATCCCATATCGTCGGGCGCAAGGCTTCTACGTCGGCTGGCTCGGCGACCGAATGGAGCGTTTCGATGGGATGCCGGCGAGCAAGGCGCTGCAGGATTTCCCGTTCTTCGGCATGGTCCGGATAGCCCATATCGATCTTGAGCATGAACCGGTCCAATTGCGCCTCGGGGAGGGGGAAGGTACCCTCGTATTCGACCGGGTTTTGGGTTGCCAGCACCATGAAGGGGCGTGGTAGGGGATAGGTTGTCCCGTCCACGGTCACCTGGCGCTCCTGCATGGCTTCCAGTAAAGCCGATTGGGTCCGGGGGGTAGCGCGGTTGATCTCGTCCGCCAGCATCACGTTGACGAACAGCGGGCCCGGACGGAACTCAAATTCGGTTTCCACCTGGTTGAATATTGATACACCGGTGACATCATTGGGGAGCAGGTCGGGCGTGCACTGCAGGCGCTTGAAGCTCCCGCCCAGGCTGATGGCCAGCGACCGGGCCAGCATGGTCTTACCCACGCCAGGAACATCTTCGATAAGCACGTGGCCTTCGCATAGCATGGCGACCATCAGCAGGTCCACCGTTTCTGATTTTCCAACGATGACCTTGGCAATATTCTTTTTTATCTTTTCTACGAGCTGGGTCAGTTCAGTCATCAGGCTCCTTTATAACAGGTATACCCCTCATTATAATGACAAAAAAGTCAGGTAGAATTGGGAATGCAAGCCATTCAGAAGAAAACATTCGGGAGACTGTATGCCTGAGATTGACATTCACAATGAACCCTGCAATGATGGGGTCGCGATCGTGATATTCGGTGTGACGGGTGATTTAGCTCGTCGAAAACTGATGCCATCTCTTTATGAAAATGCCAGGAATGGGCGTTTACCTTCACCTTTTTATATCCTTGGCTTTGCCCGCCGGCCCTGGAGCCATGAGAAAATGCGGGATGTCCTGCGTGATGGGGTGATGAAATACGGACGGACCGATCCGGTGGATGAGGAAATCCTGGATGCGATCCTGGAGAATGCTTATTATATTGAATCCACCTTCCAAAACCCGGAGGGGTATACCAAGCTGGACGAAGCGCTCACAAGACTCGGTGTGCAGAACACCCTCTTTTATCTTTCCACCCCCCCGGGCTGGTATTCGACAATTGTTGAAAATATCGGCAAATCGCAGCTTGAATCCTGCGCGCAGGGATGGCGCCGGATCGTCGTGGAAAAGCCCTTTGGGCGGGACCTGGCCACGGCGCGCGAGCTGGATACGAAGCTGCATTCGGTCTTTGATGAAAATCAGATCTATCGGATGGACCACTACCTGGGTAAGGAAACGGTCCAGAATATCCTTGCCTTCCGTTTTGGGAACGGTATTTTTGAACCGCTCTGGAACCGGAAATATGTCGATCATATCCAAATCACCATGGCAGAAACCGAAGGGGTCGGCACCCGGGCCGGCTATTATGACAAAGCGGGTGTCATCCGGGATGTCTTCCAGAACCATTTGCTGCAACTGCTATCGCTAACAGCGATGGAAGCGCCGGCGGTGTTCAACGCCAAAGCGGTGCGGGATGAGAAGGTAAAGGTGCTCAAATCCATTGGGCAGATCACAGGTGATACCGCGCTCCAGAACACCATTCGGGCGCAGTATGTCTCCGGCACAATTGACGGGGAGCGGGTGCCGAGTTATCGCGATGAACCGGATGTTGCGCCGGATTCGATCACCGAGACTTATGTGGCTGCGAGGTTATTCATCAACAACTGGCGCTGGGCCGGTGTGCCGTTCTATTTACGGTCAGGCAAACGGCTGCCGCATCGGGTGACGGAGATTGCAATCCAATTCACGCAGGTACCCCTGTCGCTCTTCGGCCAGCGCAATCTGGCCGGCGAGGCGCCAAACATGCTCGTACTGCGGATCCAACCGGATGAAGGGATCACGCTCTTCCTGGGGGCGAAATCCCCCGGTAGTGTAATGCAGATTGAGCCGGTAAAGATGCGATTCAGCTATGCGGAGGCTTTCCCCGGCGAGCCGCCGGAGGCCTATGAACGGCTGCTGTTGGATAGTTTGCTGGGCGACGCGACGCTCTTTACCCGCAGCGATGAGGTGGAAGAAGCCTGGAAGCTGACCGATGGGATCATTAATGCCTGGGAGACCGAGGATTTGAAGAACCTGCCGGTATATGAGGCTGGGACGCAGGGGCCCCATTCTGCGGAAGAATTCATCAAGCGTGACGGCCGGCATTGGCGGAAAATCTGACGAGCTATTAAATCTCTCTTATCCATAACCCGGATTTGTAATATCGGGAAATAATCTGAAATGAAGGTCACGTGTCGTGATACGCACGTGACGTATTTTTACATCGTATTTGAAACCAAAAGGAGAAAAGGACTAACGCCGAGGATTTTACAAAACACTCGGCGTTTAAATTTTTGATATTACCTTGAAGGTATTCTGGCGTGACAATTCGGACATTCTCGTTCCAGGTTGCTGACGATGAAACCACAGTTCGAACAGGCCAGTGGTTGGATATCACCAAGGGGGGCGCCGCAGGCGATACAGCGGCTTTCTCCGGCTTTGTTAGCAGTATTGCAATAAGGGCAAGTATAACGCTGCAGCTGGTCGGAAAGCGCCTTGCCAACCCCGTGCTGGCGAGCGGAGAATTCAATCACATCCCAGATATCCTCATCCAATTGCAGCGACTCGATATCCTGAGCAAGGTCGTCAATTCGGTTTAGGAGGGAGAGCGGATTGCGCAGCGCACTCAGCGCCGTGATTCCCAGGCTGGCAGCAACCCCCATCCAGGCTTGTTTGCCAATCTGCACGGATACCCCGTCCGCGACCTTGTGCAACATAATCGTCAGCGCAGTCTGGCCGCCCGAACGCGAAAACTGGCGTGTGGCGATCTGTACAGCGATCTTGGGGTCCCGGCCGATCTGCTGGACCTGGTAGTTGCCACGATTGAATTGGGCGATGATGTCCCGCGCGATATCGCTGGGGTTGAAATCGCCGTGATAAATGCGTGTTTCAGACATGTTGTCCACTTTCCTTATTGACCGCTTTTCTTATCTTGCTGCATGAATTATAATCCGTAAAGCAATAACCTTAACTAGATTTTATGGAGTTTTCGATGAAATATCGGTGGATTCGACCGATTATTTTATTTTTCTTCTTGCTGATCCTCATAGCGCTCAATCTCGCTTCGCCGGTGGAAGCTGGTCCATTAGCGCAGATGCCGACGGTGGATATCCCCACGGTCACCAGCACGCCGCGCGGACCCTATATTGTGGTGAACGCGCTGACGGCGAATGACACACAAATTAACGTTCGCGCCGGCCCGAGCGTTTTGACCGAACAGGTCGGGGTGCTATTGGTGGGGCAGGAAGCTCCTGCTTTGGGACGTTATGGGGAATGGGTGTTGATCGAATACCCGGTGCCGAGCGGGACGGCCTGGGTCTACGGCAACCTGGTGAGCCTTTTTGGGGGCGATCTGCCGGAGGTGGAACCGCCAGCGACATCAACGCCGAACGCCACCCGAACAGTGGACCCGACCCTGGCGGCGCAGTTCCTGACGACGCCCCTGGCGACCCGGTTGCCAACCTTTACCGAGCCGGCGCCTTTAGACGTGCCGACCTATACTTTGGAAACCGGCGCATCCGCGGCCGGTGGTGTGCCCATGGGCCTGATCATCGTCGGCCTGGGGGCATTGGGGATTTTCCTCGTTGTGATTGCGGTAATCAGCGGCCGTTAGCTAAAGAATTCTCCCAGACCATTAAAACAATTGGCGCCAAGTTTGTGCCCGGTGTCTGCCGAGCAGAATTGAACTTCGGCGCCTTTTTCCTTTAACAATCCCTCGGCCTGCCGGGCTTTTTTGATCGGGATGATCTCATCCTGCTTTCCATGCGCGATAAAGTAGCGCCTGTCTCGCAGATCGATATCCGCCAGGTCATTTTTCCAAGTTTGGGGGACGAAACCGGCAATAGCCGCGACTTTGTTGATCTTTAGAGGGTGAAGGAAACTGAGAGCATACGCCATGACGGCGCCCTGACTAAATCCCATCACATCATAGCGTTCGATCTCCGGTGCATTTTCCTTCGTCCAGGAATCCACACGCTCAAGCAAATCAGATGCCAGGTCCTGGTAGGCGCCCCGCAATGTCGGCCATTGTGGTTGGATGGTGTGCCAGGAGTATTGACCTGGACCTAACTCGATTGGCGCCCGGGGCGCTAGCAGCGTGTAGGATTGCGGGATGGATTTGGTCAGGATCCACATCACATTCTCATTCCCCAGGTGACCGTGCAGCAGGAGCAGGAGTCGGTCCCTGGGGGTGTCGATTTGGGGAAGTCTTAACTTAAAAGGCCAGCCATCAATTGTCATAGCGGTAGGTGTTTTTTCTGTCATCATGATGGGAGGCCTTTCTATGTTTTATTATTGTTTGCTTGATGAGAGGAGATTTATTCCGAGGCTTTCTTAGGCGTATCACCTGAGATATTCTCCCAAAATTCGGGCGTTTGTTCACTCATTAGGCGGCGCCGAACGGACCGTTGGATGCGTTTCATCCAATTTGCCTCAGATTTGAGTTCCTCAACCGCTTCTTCGGTGGCAACGATCCCAGCCTGGATCAGGTCTTTCGTATTGATGTTTTGTAACACCGCGATATGACCTACGCGGGGATAAATCGCCACTTCGGGTTTATAGAGCTCCACCGAAAGTCGGGTAAGGTGTTGTCCAGTCACCTCAATTGAACGGGAGAAAATGTTGAATGCCTGCACGGGGCGCAGTTTGGATAACCGCTCCACGATGGACACCGGACCAGGCACCTGGATGGGCAGGTCAGTGTCTTCGAATGTATAGCCTTCCGGTTTCCGGTGCAGGATGACGGCGGCAACAGGCAGATCGGGCCGCATCCACCGAGCCAGGCGGATCGGCACTGGGTCCAGCACGCCGCCATCAACGAGGACGCGTTCCCCGATGACCTTGCTGGGGAAAACGCCGGGGATCGCAATCGTCGCCAGGACGGCGTCCATAACCTTACCTTCCCGCAGGATGATTTCTTTGCCGGTGCTCAGGCTGACGGCTGTGACTGCAAAAGGGATCGGCAGGTCCTCAAAGGTGCGGTCAGCGAGCAATTCCGAGAGGATGTTGGCGATGCTGTCCAGGCCCAGCAGGGCCGGGCGGTCACTCCTGCGACCGGTGAACAGATGGTTCTGGTCAAATCGGTTGACCGCAGTCTCGATTTCTTCCGTGGAATACCCCGCGGCATAAGCCGAACCCATCAGCCCACCGGCGCTCGTGCCGGCTATGGCTTTAACTTTAAAGCCTTGCTTTTCCAATTCTCTGATGACACCCAGGTGGGCAACGCCGCGAACCCCCCCACCTCCCAGTGCTAAACTGATATCCATTTTTCTCCTTATATTCTCTTTGTTTAACTCCTTAAATTATACCTAAGCTGTGGTTTTTGGCCCTATACATCCGGTCAGGTTTAATTGGATAATAACGCTGATAGGAATAAATTTTCTCGAATAGAAAGTCTGTGTTAAAATTAACAGCTATGGACGGCATAAAGATAATTGCGAGGAATAGAAAAGCCAGGTTTGAGTATGATCTGGGTGAAACCTTCGAAGCCGGGATCGAACTGCTCGGCACGGAGATCAAATCCATCCGGGCCG
>JAXHUD010000093.1:0-9549 GCA_034189815.1 Chloroflexota bacterium | reverse complement strand
CAACCTGGGGAATGACACGCTGGATGGTGGTGATGGCAATGATATCCTGGTCGGCGAGGAGGGCGACGATGCTCTCAAAGGGGGCCTGGGGTATGACCGGCTGTACGGTAACGCCGGCAATAGATAAAGGATTGGATTCAGTACCTACATAAAGGATGACAAAGTACACCCTGTTAATAGTTCAGGGAAGGAGCGCGAGGAGTAGGCTGTCGAGGACCACATTGGCGCCATAGCCGTCTATGGTCTGACGCACAACCAGCCGCACATCCCGGATCTTGTTGATATACCCGTAGGACAGGAGCTGTTCGAAGGGCGCCGTTTTACCGGGCTCGGACACCGCCAACTGGGCAGAGCCGATCACGCCGCCCGAATCCGTGATCAGCTCAAAGATCACCGGGTTATCCGTGATGGGCTTGACCGAGCCCCGGACGGTGAACTGCCCGCCCGTGAGGATATCCAGCGGTTCGGGGAAGGTGATCTCCAGCCAGGGGTCCGCAGCACGAGGGGAAGCAACCTGCGGCTCGCCGGAAGTCGTCAGGGTCAGCAGGACAGACCGCAGGGCGAGCGGCCGGTGATAGATGTCCTGCGTGGAAAGGGTCAGCAAGGCTTCGGTATCCGGGCCCGGCAGCTCAAAGGGGAGCGACGCGGTAAACGGGATGGGCGTGTCCAGATCCGAGTCGATTCGCAGGAGCCTGCGGGAAAGTGTGTTGTTCCGTTGGTCGATCAGGGCGAGCCGTACAAGGCCATCGGCGCCCGGGACCATCTCCGCCGAGACAGCAATGGGGCTGGTAACGGTAGCGCCATCGCCCGGCGAGCGGATGCTCATGCTGGGCGCGGGGAGCGCTGCCGTGCCCCGCGGCAAGGTCAGGCCCAGCGTGATGATGAGGATGGTTAGCAGCCGAATTCTGTGATATCGAAACATAGCCAAATTATACATGCTGAGGGAATGAGCCGGGGATAGGGTTATTCGTTGGCCATCATGATCAAAAAGACACGCTTGCGCACTTTGCGATAGCCCCAAGGATAAAAGTTTTTGGCCGCCGCTTCAGTTGATGATAAAATATAATTCCCTGAAACTGAGGACGGGCAGCGGATAACTGAGTTAGTTAAATGTATCGGGAGGCGATGCTGTGGGTGACTGCAGAAGAATACGGTTTTTACCTGATGGAGAAGCTGCTTGTTGTAACCGAGATGGCCGATCCCTGGGGCAATGCTGGCCAAATCAAGCTCCCTGGGGTTATCAACCTGTAAAGAGAAACCCATGGAATTAAAAAGGAGGATTTCAGAAACAGGAACAACCCCTACCCGCAACCTGGCCTTGGAGTTCGTCCGGGTGACGGAGGCGGCGGCCATGGCCGCCAGCCGGCAGTTCGGTCGGGGAGATAAGCTGGGCGCGGATGGCGCCGCGGTGGATGCCATGCGGCTCCTGCTCAACGAGGTCGAAATGGAAGCGCGGGTGGTGATCGGCGAAGGGGAAAAAGATGAAGCGCCGATGCTTTTCAACGGCGAGATATTGGGGAACGGCGAGCCACCCTTGCTGGACCTGGCAGTGGACCCCGTGGAAGGCACGGAACTGGTGGCCAAGGGCATGCCCAACGCGATCGCAACGGTTGCGGCCGCGCCAAGAGGGACGATGTTTGATCCCGGCCCGCTTTTCTATATGTCAAAGATCGCGGTGGGGCCGGAAGCGCGGGATGTGATCGATGTGGATGCGCCGGTGAAGGACAACCTCGAGAAGATCGCCAAGGCCAAGGGAATGGATAAGGGCGACCTGACCGTGGTCATCCTCGACCGTCCCCGGCATGCGGACCTGATCCGGGAAGTGCGGGCCTGCGGGGCGCGCATTCGCCTGATCCCGGCCGGGGATGTGGCCGGTGCGCTGATGACCGCCTGGCCCGGTACCGGCATTGACGTCCTGCTGGGCATTGGCGGGACTCCTGAGGCCGTGCTGGCAGCCTGCGGTCTGCGGGCGATGCGCGGCACCATGCAGGGGAAGCTGTGGCCGCGCCACGCTGAGGATGCCCAGAGCGCGCTCCGGGCCGGGTTGAACCTGGATCGGGTGCTGACTCTGGATGACCTGGTGACGTCGGAGGACACCTTTTTTGTGGCAACCGGCATCTCTGATGGACCCTTGCTGGATGGCGTCAGTTATTCTGAGGGCTTCGCGCACACGCACAGCCTGGTCGCCCGCGGTCTGACGGCCACAGTCCGGGAGATCATCGCCCACCATCACCTGGCGACCCTGCAGAAGATCAGTTCCATTGAATATTAGCTCGGCCGGGCAGGAATTAAGGGCGCGACGATAAAGTGCCCGAAGCAAAGCAGCTCGGTAAGCCATCCACGAAAGACTTGAAGGTGACCTGTCGCTACAGCCAAAGCGTGGCGCCATCACTCTCCTTGCGCTTCTATAAATTTGTTATTCTTTGTTTTTGGGACGGCCTCCCGGGGATAGGGTCATTTGTTAGCCAAAATTATCAAAAGGACACGCTTGCGCATTTTGCGATGGCCCTGGCATTTAAAGTTTGTTCCCAATTCGTCACAAAGGCCTTTGTGGTATGATTAACCGCTGGAATATGGTTCTGAACAAAAGAATTTGCAAAGATAATGAAGAAAGTTCCCTGCGGAAATAAGCCAAGTTTATTTCAGCAGGTATGCTATTTAAAAGAGGAAATTTGCTATGACAAAAATCGTACCTGAAAAACCGGTCAAATTCAGCCTGCCGCGACGCATCAAACGCCTGGGCGATTTGGCCTTCAACCTTTGGTGGGTCTGGCACCCCGAGGCACAGCGGCTCTTCAAGGAAATCGACCGGCTGCTTTGGGAAGATACCTACCACAATCCCGTGGCCTTTTTGCGCGATGTGGAACGCGCCCGCCTGAACGCGGTCACCAACGACCGTTACTTCCTGGATATGTATGACCGCGTTCTGCGGGAATTCGACCGATATATGAACGAGAAGGATACCTGGTTTTCCCAGACCTATCCTGAGCTGACCGACGAACTGGCGGCCTATTTCTCGTTTGAATTTGGGCTGCATGAATCGCTGATGGTCTACGCCGGCGGTTTGGGCATCCTCTCCGGCGATCACCTGAAGGAATCCAGCGACCTGGGGATCCCCCTCGTGGGCGTGGGATTTGTATACACCTACGGTTACTTCTCCCAGCGGATCAGCGAGGATGGCTGGCAGGAAGCGGACAATGTCCCGATCGATTTCGATTCCCTGCCGCTGATCCAGCTCAACGATGAAAACGGTGACCCGATCAAAATCAGCATTGACCTGCCGGGTCGCAAAGTCTACGCTCAGATCTATCAACTGAACGTCGGGCGGGTGAAGCTCTATCTGCTGCATACGAATATCCCGGAGAACGACCCCAACGACCGCCAACTGACCGACCGGCTCTATATCAGCGACCTGGAACTGCGCATCTCGCAGGAAATCCTGCTGGGCATGGGCGGCGTGAAAGCGCTGCGGGCGCTGGGCTACGAACCCACTGCCTGGCATATGAACGAAGGTCACTCCGCCTTCCTGACGCTGGAACGCGCTCTGGAATTTGTGGACCAAGGCAAGACCTTCGACGATGCCACTGAACTGGTCAAGAAAACCAATATCTTCACCACACACACCCCTGTGCCGGCGGGCAACGACGAGTTCCCGCTCTGGCTGATCGACAAATACTTCGTGCAGGTCTGGTCCGACCTCGGGCTAACCCGCGACGATTTCATCAAGATCGCCAAGGTCCAGCAATCCTGGGGCGGCGACGCCTTCAGCATGCCGATATTGGCGCTCAAGCTCTCGGAATATCGCAACGGCGTTTCCGAGCTGCACGGCCAGGTGGCCCGGAAAATGTGGTCCTTCCTCTGGCCGGAGCGCAAGGCCGAGGATGTGCCGATCTCGGCGATCACCAACGGCATCCACACCGAGACCTGGCTGGCGCGCCGGATGGGCGTTCTGTTCTCACGCTACCTCGGCGCCGATTGGGCCGACCATCTGGATGACCCCGCCCTGTGGGCAAAGATCGAAAACATCCCCGACGAAGAACTCTGGCGAGTGCGCCGGCACCTGAAACGAAAGCTGGTGGCCTATACGATCGATCGGGCGCGCGGCCAGTGGCAGTCCGCTCAGATGCACCCCGTGCAGACCATCGCCAGCGGTGTGCTGCTGGACCCTTATGCCCTGACGATTGGCTTTGCCCGTCGCTTTGCCACCTATAAGCGCGCCGACCTGATTTTGTATGATTACGAGCGACTGCTCAAGATCGTGACTGATGAGCGCCGGCCCGTACAGTTCATCTTCGCTGGCAAGGCGCATCCCGCCGATGAACCTGGCAAGCAGATGATCCAACGGGTCTACCGTGCGGTGAAAGATGCCCGGTTCGGTGGGCGGCTTGCTTTCCTGGAAGATTACGACATGAATATCGCCCGCTACCTTGTACAGGGCGTGGACGTCTGGCTCAATAACCCACGCAAACCGCGTGAGGCCTCTGGCACCTCGGGCATGAAAGCGGCTCTGAACGGTGTTTTGAACTTCTCGGTTCTGGATGGCTGGTGGCGTGAAGGCTATAATGGCCACAACGGTTGGGCCATTGGCGAGGACGCGCCAGAGGACCTCAGCCCCGAAGAGCAGGATGCCTATGACGCAAAAAGCCTGTATGAAACGCTGGAAAATGAAATCGTCCCGCTCTATTACGAGCAGCGGTCCGCCGACAACCTGCCGGCGGAATGGATTGCCCGAATGAAAGAAAATATCCGCACGCTGGCCGGCCAATTCAGCACCCGCCGGATGGTGAAGGAATATATGGTCAATCTCTATGAACCGGCGATCCTGAATGGGATCGATGAGCGGAACACCACAGGAAATTAGGCGAACATGGAAATTATTCTTTCCGGCGCAGCTTGGCTGACAGCGCTGGGCATCTTTGTCGCCCGGCTGATCAACGTCGCCCTGGATACGATCCGCTTCATGATGACCCTGCGCGACCAGCGCGTGGCCTCCTGGATCCTGGGGTTTATCGAGAGTGTGCTGTTTGTGGTCGTAATCGGCTCCGTGCTGACCAACGTGGAAAACCCGCTCAATGTGATCGGGTATGCCGCCGGGTTTGCCACCGGCAACGTGGTCGGCATGATGATCGAAAAACGGCTGGCCATCGGCTACACCCATTTCAACATCATCAGCAAAGAACATAGCACCGAGATCGCCGACGCGCTCCGGGCGCAGGGCTACGGCGTGACTGAGATCCCCGCCCGGGGGCGTGAGAGCAGCTTTATGATGATTGACTGCTCCGTGCGGCGTAAGCAGGCTGAAGAGGTGGAGGATCTGACCCTCTCGGTGGACCCCGAGGCTTTCATCACCAGTGAGGAAGTGACCCCCCGCCGCCACGGCGTCTGGCGCTCGTGACGAGGACGGATGAGTTATTCAGGCTGCGATGAACGCATCGCAGCCTTTTTTTGGCTTGAATTTAATTCGTGATTTTTTGATCTTTTTAGAGCAAAGGATTATATGCCGTATTTACCAAGCAAAGAAAAAAGCACTATTGCTAAATCATCATTGCGACGGAGCCGAAGGCGGAGGAAGCAATCTGGGCGTTGAAAGTAAAAAATTGATCATACCCAGTTCCTTATGACTATTGAACGGTTATAGCAAATCCTGCGGAATGCCGCTCCTCTCTGGGCAGCACGTCGCTTCGCTCGAAATGACATAATTACGAACAAATTGCATACCCCAACACATTGGAATAAATATGATTCTATGATTTTAGCTTCAACGAATCATTAACCTCCAACCAACCTCCAAACCCGGCTGACTTCCTCCCTCTCATGTTGTATACTAAGGTCAAATCAACCAATTCAGGAGGCGCGCATGCCCGGAAAAGACGACAAATTCTTCCTCGGGAAAACCTACGACCTGCAATCCAGCAAAATGGGCGACGACATCATCCGCTATGACCCCGATGACCTCACGACCCATGCCGTGATCACCGGCATGACCGGCTCCGGCAAGACCGGACTCGGAGTCCTGATGCTGGAGGAAGCCGCGCTGCAAGGCATCCCCGCGATCGTGGTGGACCCGAAAGGCGACCTGACCAACCTGCTGCTGCACTTCCCGGACCTGCTGCCCTCCGATTTCCAGCCCTGGATAGATCCCGATGCCGCCCGCCGCGACGGCGTGACGGTGGAAACCGCCGCAGAAAAAGCCGCCTCCCTTTGGAAGAATGGCCTGGAATCCTACGGCCTGGGCGAGTCCGACCTGGAAGCGCTGCAAGACTCGGCCGAATTTGCCGTCTACACCCCCGGCTCCGACGCAGGCATCCCGGTCAGCATCCTGGCCTCGCTTTCCGCCCCGCCCATTCCCTGGGAAGGGAACAAGGAACTCCTGCGAGAGAAGATCGCCAGCACCGTCACGGCGATCCTGGGGTTGGTAGGCCTCAAGGACATTGACCCCGTGCGCGCCCAGGAGCACATCCTGCTGTCGAATATCTTCGAGCAAGCCTGGCAATCGGGCAAAGACCTGGACATGGCCTCGCTAATCTCCCACGTACAATCACCACCCTTCGATAAATTGGGTGTGTTCCCTCTGGAGCAGTTTTACCCCGAAAAAGATCGCTTTGACCTGGCGATGCTTTTGAACAACTTCCTGGCTGCGCCAGCCTTCCAGACCTGGCTGGAAGGGCAGCCGCTTGAAATCGAGCAACTGCTCTACGCCAACGGCGGGAAACCGCGGCACAGCGTCTTCTACCTGGCCCATCTCAGTGATGAAGAACGGATGTTCTTTATCACGCTGCTCTACACCGCGATCGAATCCTGGATGCGCACGCAAAAAGGATCCAGCGGGCTGCGCGCGATGGTCTATTTCGACGAGATCGCCGGCTACCTGCCGCCGGTCGCCAACCCGCCCAGCAAAAGCATCATCCTCCGCATGTTGAAGCAGGCGCGGGCCTTTGGCGTTGGCCTGGTGGTGGCAACGCAGAACCCGGTGGACCTTGATTACAAAGCGCTTTCCAATGCCGGCACCTGGATGATCGGCAAGCTGCAGACAGACCAGGACAAAGCCCGCCTGCTGGACGGCCTCGAAGGGGCTGCGCCGGGCCTGGACCGACAGAGCTTTGACAAGATGATCTCGCTGATCGACAAGCGTGTTTTCCTGTTGCATAACGTCCACGAGGAGGAGCCGCAGGTATTCCATACCCGCTGGGCAATGAACTATCTCCCCGGGCCGCTGACCCGAGCCCAGATCCCGGCCCTGAATGCCCTGGTGGGCGCGTCGGACGCTGGTTCGGCAGCGGCACCGCAAGCGACACAGACCGAGACGCGCCTGGGGCAGGATGTGCCCCCAGCAGTACCCGGCGCAATCCCGGAATTTTATTATCCGATCCAGCGCGGCCCGGCGGAGGCTTTGCGGGCGATTGGTGAAGCGACCTCGGGTGAGCCGCCTCAGGCCCGAACCATTTACCGCCCGGCCCTGGTGGGCCAGGCGCGAGTGGCTTTCCTGGCGCGCAAATATAATATCAGTCGAGAGGAAGTCTTCACCGTACGGATTGACGAAATGAAACGCCGCGGCCTGGTACGCTGGGAGCAGTTCACCGCGTCACCCGTTGACCTGGACGCGCTCTCATCAAACCCGCCAGCCGGCGCGCAATTTGACTCGCTGGACAACCTGGTCATTGAGGACGCCAAATTCGTCAACGGCCTCGAAACGGACTTCACCGATTGGATCTACCGCACCCAGGCGATGGCCGTCCGGGTGCACGAGGACCTGGAAGTGGCTGTTGGGCCGGACATCTCCAATGCGGATTTTTCCAAAATGGTGGCGGACGCAGCGGCGGCGCAAAAGGAAGCCGAAGTGGACGAGATCCGGGATAAGTACGAAGCGAAGCTGGATAAGCTGGAAGCCAAACTCAAGAAGGAAACCCTCGAGTTCGAGGAAGATAAACAGGAACTGAACCACCGGCGGATGGAGGAAGTCGGCAAAGGGATCGAGAACGTGGTCGGCCTGATCGGCGGCCGCCGGCGGAGCATCAGCACCTCCCTGACCAAACGCCGCATGACCGGCAAGGCCAAGGCGGACCTGGAAGAAAGTGAGCAGGATATTGCCGCAGTCGAGGCGGAAATGGATGCCATGGAAGAAGACCTGGCGGAAGAGTTGCAGGAGATCAGCGACCGCTGGGACGACGCTTTGGAGGACGTGACCGAACTGTCCATTGCCCCTTATAAGAAGAACATCTTCATCGAGATGTTCGGCCTGGTCTGGCTGCCCTATTATGCCTTCGAAGACGGCGATGCCTGGCTCAAGGCGCCGGCTTTCGATTGGGAAATGGAATAACGCCCAAGTCAACGGCCATCTGATTGAAATCGAACCAAGAAACTCCTGACCGCCCGGTGTAAGGCGGATGAGGCTGTGTTACCCGGCAGGATGACCAACAGGGGGCCCGTCCCCGGTCTGCCGGTAATGGATCCAATGTGATTGATAAATGAAATGCGGCATAATCCTCCTACGTGATCGTTCCGATCACAGACGAGACTTTCCCAGTTCAGCATAAAACCAGATAAAAACACTCTAATATTGTTCTTACGCCATTCAGGTATTATTAAGCAAAGTTAACAAAATTAAAAAATAACAGAAAAGGAGCGAGCATGATTAAGCGAACGTCATCGGCCGTCTGGAATGGGGATCTCAAGAATGGCAAAGGTAATGTAGAACTAGGCAGCGGCGCTTTTTCGGGCGCCTATTCCTTTTCCTCCCGGTTTGAGGAGGGTAAAGGCACCAACCCGGAAGAACTGATCGCTGCGGGCCACGCCGGTTGTTTTTCCATGGCATTGAGCGCCGACCTCAGCAAAGCGGGCTACAAGGTGGAAGAAGTCCAGACCACAGCCACCATCAACATGGAAAAGGCGGATGGCGGTTTTGCGATCAAGAGCAGCAAACTGGTTACCAAAGCCCGAGTCCCCGGGATTGAAATGGAAGAGTTCGCCAAAATCGCCTCCGGCGCCAAGGAAAACTGCCCGGTGTCCAAGGCCCTGGGCGGGTTGGATATCGAACTGGAAGCGCATTTGCTGAAATAGGCAAGATAACTTTGACTCTACTGCAAAAAGGTTACTCCCGTTATGAAAGTGGGTCGTAATGCACCAATTTTATGCTTTTTTGAAGGTTTCATCCCATAAAATGCCTAAAATCATGCCTGTTTGTGGGGCGTTTACATTGTCCATTTCGTCTGATTGACCTAATTTCAGTAGAGCCAAGGTTAGAGTTACACTAATTGGGAGTGGAGTAGGTTTTTTGCTGATCTTATAACCCCATCCTGCCTGCTGCACTACACTTGCAGGCAGGATGGGGTCTTTTTTCTTTCACCAAACAAATTAATGACTTAACTGCAAAAACTAGCACATTAACAACAGAATACATACATCTGACAAGCAAAACAATAAAATAGCTAATGAAGAAATGGGAATAACGGCTCAAACGCTCTCGAAAATTGTAAACTGTTCGCAATTCAAAATGAGCCTCTCCTAACTGTTCCAGTCCAAGCGCATAGCGGGTTTGGAGATCAAACAAGT
>JAXHUD010000092.1:0-9563 GCA_034189815.1 Chloroflexota bacterium | reverse complement strand
TTGGCTTCATGGTGGGCTACCGGCACGGCGGCGCGGAATGCGTGCCGCTGGAGGATGTGGTCGGGAAGGAGAAAAAGGTGCCCCTGGACCATGCCTGGATTCAGAGCGCCCGGCATGTGGGTACGGCCTTGGGAGATTGATTGATCATATTGTATTGGTAAGAAAACGTCACGGTTGGCTGGCGGTTCTTTCGCCTGGCGGCCTTGGCTGGCATCCGGCGTGGGGTGCTGCTTAGTTCCTATTTCGCCCAATTCGACCGGATCTGGTCTGAGCTGCGCCTTTCGGGCCGCCACCCATATATCCGCAGCCGCAGGGACCAGGAAGCAGCGGCGCTGGAAGCCGGAGGGGTGCAGATGGATGTGCTGATCCTGGAGCTGCCTTATATCTTCGGCGGGATGCCCGGCCGGATGCCGTTCTGGAAATCTTTGGTGGATTATCTCCATTGGCCGCTGCTCTGGGTTTTCTATATGAAAGGTGGACCTGCTATGATCAGTGTGGATCATGTTGCTGAGGCGATCATCGGCGCGCTGAAGCAGGGACAAGACGGCGCGCGCTGCCTGATCGGTGATGAGAACCTGACCCGGACTGAATTATTGAACCGTTTGATGGTCGCTGGGGGTTGGAAGAAGCGGGTGGTGCTCTTGCCGAACTGGCTGTTGTGGATGGGGTTGGGCGTTGTCAAGGGATGGCACTGGCTCCAGGGCCGAGAAGGCGGGCTGGATCCGACCCGGTTTTTAGCGCCCCAACCCCGGAAGACCTTCATTGATCCCCGTCCTGCCCAGGACGCACTGGGTTTTGAGGGCGGCGGGTTGGTTGCGGCTTTCCGAGAGACGATGCGCGCTTGCGGATATGCGTTAGAATCAGATGAGGTAAATTAAATGAAATTTCTGGCAAAGCTGGTTGACCTACGCGGTTTGAAGGTCTGGGTTCTGATCCTGGCAATACTTGTTAACCTTGGGTTGACGGCGCTGCTTTTTTCGGGCGTTGGGTTCTGGATGAGCCAGAGCGGCGGCTGGGCGGAAGGGATGGACATTACCCTGATGTTGGGTGAGTTCCTGGTCAGCGCCCTGATTGGGTTTGCCGTGACCTTCATCGTCCACGACCGGCGCGGCCCCAGCTACGCAGTATGGGGTGCGATTGCCTCCTTTGTCCTGGTGGTCATCTTGATGTACCAATCGGGGCTGCTGGCGCTGCTCGTCGGACTGATGGCCCTGCTGGGCGGTTACAATGGGGGCATGTTCGGCGCACGGGTGAACCTGAACCGAGCCGGATAAGGATTAATCAAATTCAATCGTTATTAATCCAAGGACAGCAAAGGATGGGCGTATGGCTCTTACATCGGAATGGCGTCATCGCATTATGGCCTGGCGGCATGAGCTTTCACAGCATCTCTACCAGCCAATTGGCGCGATGGGTCTGGAAGCGGCGTTCACTATGGCGCAATTTTCTCTGGCGGAAGCGTTGGCGGCGCTGAGCTTTGAACCTGTCCAGCCGGGCGCCGCCTGGGGCGCCAAGTGGGAATACGGTTGGTTCCGCGGGGAACTCACCGTGCCGGACGCTGCGGCCGGACAGATGATTGCCCTGATGCCCGATGTGGGCCGGGAGCAGCAGTTTATTGTAGAGATTGTCGATGATAAGATGACACAGCTCGTGACCGATTCAGTGGCCGAGGCCGTGGTTTACATCAACGGAGAATACGCCGGTGCAGTTGATAATAAACACAAGGTGATCTACCTGACCGATTCCGCAGAGCCTGGTGAGACGTTCTCCGTCGTACTAGAGGCATATGCCGGGCATGGACCTCGTGAGTGGCACGCCGGTCCGACCCCGCCCGAACGCGAGACGGTGCCGGAGCCGCCGGCCCAGCAGTGCGTTGTGGGGCAGAACCACTTCGGCATCTGGAACGAGCTGGCCTACCAATTGATGATGGACGTCGAGACGCTTTGGGATCTGCGAGAGCATATCGATCCTGAATCATTACGACTGATGGAGATTGATGAAGGACTGAAAGATTTCTCCCTGATCGTGGATTATGAAGCGCCGTTGGAGACGCGCCTGGCATCAATGGCGCAGGCACGCCAGCGGCTGCAACCGCTACTGGAGAAGCACAACGGCGACACCACCCCGGAAATGATCGGCTTTGGGCACGCCCATATTGACGTGGCCTGGCTTTGGCCGCTGGCCGAAACAGAACGGAAGTGCGTCCGGACCTTCGGCACGCAGCTCTCGCTGATGGAGCGCTATCCCGAATACAAGTTCCTGCAGAGCCAGCCGCACCTGTACCGGATGGTCAAAATATACTATCCCGATCTCTATGAAAGGATCCTGGCGGCTATCGAACGCGGTCAGTGGATCCCTGATGGGGCCTCGTGGGTGGAGCCGGATACCAATATCAGCAGCGGCGAGAGCCTGATTCGCCAATTGATCCACGGTAAGCGGTTTTATATGCAAGAGTTCGGTGTGGATAGCCGTCTGCTTTGGCTGCCGGATGTCTTTGGCTATTCCGGTGCGCTGCCGCAGATCATGCGGGGTTGTGAGGTGGAATATTTCTCCACTCATAAGATCCTCTGGGCCTATAACGGCGGGGAGCAGTTTCCCTATAACACCTTCATCTGGGAGGGGATTGATGGCTCCGAGGTCAAGGCCCATTTCCATAACGACTACAACAGTGAGACCAATCCTTCAAAAGTGATCAACCGCTGGCGGGAACGCGTTCAGAAAGACGGCTTTTCCATGCGGCTTTATCCCTTTGGCTGGGGCGATGGCGGCGGCGGGCCGACGCGCGAACACCTGGAATATATCCGGCGAGAGGGCGACCTGGAAGGCGTCCCGAAATTCCGGATGGCTTCCCCGATGGCTTTTTTCGAAGCGCAGGACGAGCAAGGCTGGCCGGAGGCGCGCTATGTGGGCGAGCTCTACTTCCAGGCGCATCGCGGTACTTATACATCTCAGGCACGCACCAAAGCCCTTAACCGGCGGAGCGAATTTGCTCTCCGGGAAGCGGAGATCTGGGGCGCAGCGGCGCAGATCATGGCGGGGTTTGACTTCCCCTACGAAGCCTGGGACGAAGCCTGGAAGACCGTTATGCTCAACCAGTTCCATGACATCCTGCCCGGCTCTTCGATCCACCGGGTCTATGAGGAGGCCGAAGCGCAGCTGGCGGAGGTCGTTGCGGAAGGGCAGGGGATCGCGGCGGACGCACAAGCGGCATTGGATCGAGAAGAGGAGGGGCTGACCGTTTTCAACTCCCTCTCCTGGGACCGTAAAGCACTGCTCGAACTGCCCGAGGGCTGGGAGGGGGTTACGGATGCGGATGGTAAAAGCGTGCCGGTTCAGCAATCTGGTGAAGGAACAATTGCCGAAGTGACAGTCCCCTCTTGTGGATGGGCTGGCTTCCGGGCTGGCGATCCTGAAATTCCCGAAAATACGATTGAAATAAGGGATAAATTGCTTGAAAACCACCTGATGAAAGTCGAGTTTAATGAATTCGGTGAAATTACAAGCATTTTTGATAAAATTAACCAAGAAGAATTAGCGATTGGCCTTTGCAACAGCATGAAGATGTACCAGGATATCCCCAGCGCCTTTGACGCCTGGGATATCGACAGTATGTATAGGCAAACGCCGGTTGAGTTGAAGGGTGAAGCGAGCATCGAGGTGACCGCTGAGGGGCCGCTCTTCGGTCAATTGGTGATCAAGCGCAAACTGCACGATTCTGAGATGACCCAGACCGTCACCCTGGGGCGGGATACCCGCCGGATGGAATTCCATACGGTGATTGACTGGCAGGAACGCCATAAATTGCTGAAGGTGAATTTCCCGGTGGATTACCACGTTCAGGAAGCACTGCACGAGATCCAGTTCGGGCACATCGCCCGACCCACGCATCGCTCCCGCCAGATTGACCGGGACCGCTTCGAGGTCAGCAACCAGAAGTGGACGGCCTTGGTGGAGCCTGAGCGGGGTTTCGCGATCCTGAATGATTCAAAATATGGGGTGGATGTGCTAGAAAAAGGCATCAACCTGACACTGCTGAAATCGGCTTTGGCGCCCGACATGACGGCTGACCTGGGTCGGCAGGAATTCACCTACGCCATGACCTTTTGGGACACGCCGTTTATCGACAGCGATCTGGTTCAGCAGGGGTATGAACTCAACGTCCCTGTAGGGCAGGTTTCCGGTCAGTCGAAGGAGGACCGGTCGCTCTTCCGGGTGGACGCCTCTAATGTGATTCTGGAGACGGTAAAGCCGGCGGAAATGCCAGGCGCAGGGGACGTGGTGCTGCGGTTGTACGAGGCAGTGGGTACCTATACCAAAACCACGCTCTCAACCTCGCTGCCCTTCCAGTTCGCCTACCGGACAAATATGCTGGAGAAGCCTCTGGAAGAATTAGCGTTTGACGAGAAGCGTTTGGCGCTCGAGTTCCATCCTTTTGAAATCAAAACGCTGCGGCTGCGGGTGAAGGAACCGCTGACTGTAGCGGATTAACGTTAATATTGAATTTCGCGAGATTTACTCAGCCGGCGCATCGGACCCGGGCATTGGGATTTTCTTGCCTTCCTGATACCCATCCCCGATGGGCTGGCCGACTTGGTAATAGCGATTGTCCAGGGCATAGATCAGCGTGTCCAGTGCCTTCAGATCCGCAAGGTGTTTCTTCCCGTCCTGTTCGATGAGATATGCATCTGAGATAAACGTCCGGGTCGCCTGGCTGACGAAGATGTTACGGTGCTCCAGGATGAAATGTTTGACCACTTGCCACGGCGGCAGCCAGCGACTTGGCGGCGAAGGGGAACCGGCGGAAATCCTCGTCAATCACGAATGGTATCATCTCCGCGCCTAACTCCTGTAATGTTTCCCAGGCTGGTCCGGTCAGCGGCTGCTGCTCCGGGACGTAAATCCACACCGGCAGGTCGGCATTTGCACCACCGAATTGCCGCAGGCTGCTGACCAGCATCAGCGTCTGCACCTCGTAGCGTTGCGCTGCAAAGGCGCCGAGAACCAATTCCTAACAATTGGTCATGTTCGCTCCTCTCTTACTTAGGTTGTAATCGCTTTCATCCAAGTGTGAAATAACCCAGGCAGGTTCGCCTCAACCTTCAGGGTTAATTCGGATAATAAAAAATCCCCGAGCTTTCACTCAGGGATTCCAGGGTATTGATGTTTTTAGTCCGCATATCCGGGTGCGTCGTCCAGCAGACGTTTTTCGCCCTCCAGGGCTCTGATGTGGGATACTTCCTGGGTGACCTCGATACATCCTTGGTAACTGTCGGCTTCATCTCGCAGAGCAAAGTATCGGATGTGGACGAAGGCTTCTCCGGCCTGGATCCAAAATTCCGCGGCATCACGCTCACCAGACCGGAAATCATCGAGGATGATCTCCACTTTATGGACGCTTTGGGGTGGGTGACACTTGGTCACTGCCCTGCCAATGATAGCGGGGGATCGATCGAAAATCCTTTCACGTCCCTGAGAGAAATAACGTACCTCATCGTTTTCGTCCACAAATGTCACATCAACGGGTAGGTGGGTCAGGAGCAAGTTGATTTGTTTTGGGCTCAGTGCACCGGTGTCCAATGAGAGTAGTCCGTCCATGTTGTTTTTTTCCTTTGCCAGGGTTGAATTTGGTTCATCTGTGTCATCTGCTGGTTGCCAGTCGTCCTGCGGCGTGACATTAAAATAGCCGATTTCATCTTCCTGCTGCCGGATGCTGCCCCACTCCTTTTCGCTGAGCCGGGCAAGCGCTTCAGGAAAGAGGATCTTTTCTTCCTTATAAATCATCTCACGGATATTTTGGGCCATATCAACGAATAATTTTGCCGCCATGGGCTGACGTGGGTTTTCCTGATTGATCGTGCTCTGGAATTTCCGAATCTGGTCTTTGATCTCATTATCCACACCCCACATCACGGAGGAAGGCCCTTCAAACCCCTTCTTTTCGAGATATGGGAAGAGCAGGTTTTCTTTTCGGGAGTAATGTTTTTCAATGCTGCTCAGGTTTTCCGTCTCCTGGCGGAGGGTTTCCAGCGCTCCCGGTTCTCGGTCGTCCCAGGCATTGATCGCCGCTGCCATTGCCTCCAGCAAAC
Source organism: Chloroflexota bacterium (assembly GCA_034189815.1). GTDB lineage: Bacteria > Chloroflexota > Anaerolineae > Anaerolineales > Anaerolineaceae > Brevifilum. Next base: position 3,477 of record JAXHUD010000092.1, on the reverse strand, counting down.
GCATTATGATCTCATTTTCCATCCGGAATGTGAAAACAGGGTGGCCGGGCATGGCCTCCGGCGCTGGCTCCTCATCCAGGGATTCCCGAAAAACGGCCACATGGAGATCGCACAACCGTTGAATTTCACTAACCGGCACACCGTCCTCGATCAGCGCGCGTTCCGCTTCAGCAATCTCTGCGGCAGTTGCGTCCCGGATCACAGCCCCGAATTGAGTTTGCAGGTCTTCAACGCTCTCACCGGCATGCAGCCGTTTGATGACGTTCTTCAGCGCTTTTTTGCGTTTGTTCACATTATCGATATATTCACTCATTATGACTCCTTGTTGATTTCTTGAATTGTTCAGGCGCCGGTGGCCCAATGGAATCGGAGCGGCGCCCTGATTGCGCTCGCAGGGCAGAGCCTTTCACAATCGGTGCAATAACTGCAGTGGTTTGGTTGTCTGAAACTTGGGTGATCGGTCTTCATTACCAATGCCTTTTCCGGGCAGCCAGCCACGCAGGCGCCGCAGCCAGTGCAAAGGTCGAGGTTGATTTGGGGTAAGGTTTGCTGGTCCATAGTGACTCCTGAGGTCATTTGAATATATCGTATCTAAATTATCCAAATTGCGATACGACTTAAGTCACATTACACCGGCAAAGATGGAATTGTTAGAAGCGGGAGTTTAAATTTCTGGAAGGTGGGCCGCCTTATTGAGCCCTTTGCGGTCGAGTAAGGTTATCTCAGATCGCTCTCGTTGGATCAGTTCCTGATCCTCAAATTCGCGCAATAGCCGTCCGACTACGTCTCGGATTGTGCCGATTTGGGCGGCGATCTCATCCTGGGTCCAGCCGCTGGGTTCCACGTCCGATTCCGCTAGTTGCAGGATAAACCGGGCCAAACGTACTCGAACGGGATAGAGCGACAGATCGGCTGCAAGGTCCACCATTTGGGAGATTCGGTTTGCGAAGGCCTTTAGCAGGGTTTGAGAGAATTCGGGCGTATTAGTCAGGAGCGTGTCAAAATCTGCAGCGGTGAGCACATAGACGGAGGTGGACGTTATAGCCTCGGCGGTGGCTTGATTGACGCGAGGCTGGTTTAAAAGAGAAATGATGTTGACCGGCTGGTTCATTCCCAACCGGGCAATTACCTGTACACGACCTTCGGGGTTAGTTCGCAAAATCCGGAGAGCGCCGTGCTGGATGAAATAGCACGATTCAGCGGGTCCACCTTCGAGGAACAAGGTTTGTCCGGCATCCAGATCGCGACTGAACAGCCTGGATTGGATAGCCAGCCACGCTTCATCGCTGAGTTCTGAGAAGATTTGGTTTTCTTTTCGGTCAATTTTCATTACCAGTTCTCTTAATATAAATTTGCTTTCTGGATAATTTTACCCGCTCGGAGCAGGAGATAATATTGGCAGGGAATTTTACCGAGCAAAGGAAACGGAAGATGCTGTCTAAAACTCAAGCGCAGAGAATCGAATCACTATTGGGGCAGATGACCTTGTCTGAGAAGGTTGCGCTGCTATCCGGCAAGAATGCCTGGTTCACGGTGCCGATCGAGCGGTTAGGGATCCCATCCATTGTGATGACGGATGGACCGCACGGTGTGCGCGCCGGCGGGCATGGGCAAGACCGCATCGTTGCAACAGCAACGGCTTACCCAACCGGGGTATCCCTGGCCTCGACCTGGAACCCGGAGCTGATCGAACGGGTGGGGGCTGCGCTGGAACAGGAGGTTTGGTATCTCGGCTGACACGGCCTGCTGGCGCCGTGTGTAAATATTGTTCGTCCCCCCCTGGGTGGTCGGAATTATGAGACCTATTCAGTGGACCCCTACCTGGCGGGTCAGATCGGCTTGGCATACGTCCGGGGCCTGCAGGGCGAGGGTGGGGGCGCGTCGGTCAAACACTACGCTGCCAATAACCAGGAATACGAACGCTTTCGCGGCAACTCGGTGGTGGATGAACGCACGCTGCGGGAAATATACTTGCCCGCCTTTGAAACGATTGTCAAAGGCGCGCAGCCCTGGACCGTGATGTGTTCCTACAACCGGATCAACGGCACCTACGCCAGCCAAAACGAAGAATTGCTGTAAAAGATCCTTAAAGAGGAATGGGGCTTTGATGGCGTTGTCGTCTCCGACTGGGGCGCCGTCCATGATTTCTATGAGCCCATCGCCGCCGGCCTGAACCTGGAAATGCCCGGACCGGCTCGCTATTTTGGAACCTTCCTTGAGGCCGCCGTGACCAACTGGCAGATCGACCAGCGCCAGGTGGATGACGCGGCCCGGCGGATGCTGCGGCTCATATCCCGGGCGGGTGTGATGGATGACCAGCCGCAAAACCCCGGCACGGGCGAAAGTCCCGAACACCGGGAGGTGGCTCGGGAAGTTGCAGCCGAATCCATGGTGCTACTGAAGAACGACGACGATTTACTGCCGTTAGATGCTCTTTAATTATCTAACTCGAGTTTTGGGGAAATAATTACAATTTAGATTAGTCAGGGGGAAGTGGAAACAGTGACACCTCATCTGATACGGCATCGGCGTGTCACCTGTCCGGACTTTCAACAGCGCTTCGGCCATCTGGCTGCGGGCTTTGTTATGTTTGCATAAGAACAACACTCGAATTTTCTTCTCGGACGTGAACACCTCTCCGGCCTTGTGATTTAGTGTATTTTAGAGCCAAAATTGCGGTGTTTACATGTTTTATTCGAACGTTTACCCAACTTTCACAGGGGTTAATGATTTGATGGTGGTCACCAACGCGCGTTATGGTCCTCGGCCCAACCGATGGCGCTGGCGATCTGGATCTCTTCACCAGTGTCCGTCCTCAGCGTACCGTGAAAATGGCCGATCATTTGGTGAACTTCGGAGCGGATGACCAGCGCATCGGTCTTGGCCACTCGCTCGAAGAAAGGCTCGAATTGCAGATCCACTCGGTCTGTAACCGTGGTCGTTAAATGCCAGGGCGCCATATATTCGGTCGAGTCATATTCGAATGCAACGTCCTCGCTCAATTTAATCAGCTTGCTGTTAATGCAGAGGGCGTTTTCGTTCATACCTGTACCGTCCGTCCAGCCCGCGCCGAGGTTGACGCCCACCGTTCGGCCATCCGAAAGGCGGGTTGAGAAGCTGGACCAATTCCAGAAACACTCGAAAGGCCAGACGCCGCGCCCAAAATCGAGACTGGCAAAGGTGTCGGATCGGGTGAAGGTGATCGTCTCATCGCCCCATTGGATGGCGCCTTCGGCGGGCAGCGTGTTTTGCTTGCAGGTGAATTGGAATTGCTTTTCGGACCAGGGGATCACCACGTTAAGAGACTCATGGCCTTCGGGGATGTGAACTTGTAAGTCAAGCGCCAGCGGCTTGCCATCAAAATCCGGACAGCCGACCTTGAGCTGGACCCCCTGCTCGTTATGGCGCATCAGGATTGGCATAGCCGGATCGGTGTAGACCACGTCTTCTTCGACCGCCGGGAGCAGGTCAATCCCG
>JAXHUD010000091.1:0-9564 GCA_034189815.1 Chloroflexota bacterium | reverse complement strand
CCGGTCAGGTGGCCGTAAACGTCGTTGACTTCTTTGAAGTGGTCCAGGTCGATCATCATCAGGCCCAACGGGGCTTCCATCCGCACGGTCCGGCCAAATTCCTCATGCAGCCGGGTCAGCCCAAAGCGGCGGTTGTAGACCCCCGTCAGCGGATCGAGCGCAGCCAGCCGCTCCAGGCGGTTGAATAGCAGCGCATTATGCAGCGCCAGCGCCAGGTTCTGGCTGAACAAGCCCAGGCGGTCAAGCGCAATCGAACTGAAGGGTTCAGCGGCGGCCAAAATGATTACCCCCAACATCAATTCCTTATAGAGCACAGGCTCTACCAGCACTTCCTGCGGTGTGAACTCGGTCAGCACGCCTTCCACCCGTACGTTTTCCGGCATGGTCAGTTTGAGCCGCTCTTCGTTGCGAAAAACGCTTTTGATATGGTCGCTCTCCAAAACGCTGGCAACATCCCGGATACCCTGGGAAGCGGAGATGTTCAATTCACCATCGTTTTCGATTATCAATGCTCCCGCGGAACTCCCGGTATGGGTCAGCAATTGATGGATGGCTTTATCACTCAGGTCGCCAACCGTTAATTGGCTGCTCAGGAGTCGTGTGAACTCTTTGATGGATTCCTCGGTCTCAATCGATTCGAACAGCGTTTCGATCAGGCTGTTGAAAGCCCGTGCGCTCATCCCGATCTCGTCTTCCGAATCGACGACAATCTGACATTCCTCCGCGCTGCAATCCCCACCGTCGGCGCCTGTTTTGATTTGGCGGAATTTCTGGGTCACATACTGCATCCGCTCGCTGAGCAGGTGCAGCCGGGAGCCGACCACAGTTCGAGCCAGCGAGATGTTCAAAGCGGCCAGGATAGCCCCGGCCGCGATGGAGGCAAGGAAGAACCAGGGCGTCATCACCAGCTGGCTGGGGATGCCCATCCATGAAACGAAGAAAGGGAAAATAATACCAATCAACAAACCCAGCCCCACCATCCAGATCGATAAGTCATTAAATACTTTACGGGTCAAGCGGATCATTAAATGGCCTCCTTACAAATAAAAAGCACCTGATGTTTCAGGCTCTCTCCCAGCTCTTGCGTTAGTGAAATATTTTACAACCGAAATTATAACAGAAAAATTTACCCTATTTTAATTTTAAACAGGTATTTTATAGCAGAGAAAATTGAGAAGTCTGCTCACATGAGAGGAATTTTAGATATGGAGCAGGTCATTTCTGAGGGACTTGACGTTAAACAATTTTCAGAACTATTGATAATCATAAGCGAATCCAACCGGCTTATGCTGCTGGACAGGATCATGGAAGGCCATGGTTTTGGTTTGGGGCATGCTGGCGAAGGGCAACCAAGAGCAAAATGTTGTCAACCCGAGCATTAACACCGTAACGATCATGTTTCTCTATGTTCCTGTGGTTTCCTTTTTAACCGGCATGCAAGGCATTCCACTTGACCGAGATTTATTACACTTTTCTGCTCTGGTTTATATTCGCCTGCCGCTGATCCTCGGCACTCTCAATAAAAAGGTCCTTATATGGAAGGGCGATAACTGGTTCAACCAGCAATACCGACCTATCATCGGAAAGATTGCCACGGTGGCATTATTATCCACCCTGGTTATTCTATTCTCTCTAAATGGATAGGAGCTTCTACAAAATTTTGACAAGCTTCTCCTCGCATCCATTCCCTTATTGCTTGGATTTGTGATTGTCGTAGGCATAACATAACATCCTTGTGACCAGAGTATTCAAATTGAACGATCGATAAGCCATTACCACCGTTCCGATCGGCTCATCGAGCCACTTTGAAATCGCAATTGTTTCAGCTGTGGCACTCTATGGTGTGGGTTCACAAGCCGCACCGGGAACAGCAATGGGGCTCTTTGGGGAAGCGCCTATTATGTCAGGTTTGGTATCCTTTGGTAAGGGGTTAAACTAGAGAGGGTTCTGGGGACAACCGGTTAAGGCTGAATAAAAAGTGGAAAAGTATTCTGAAAGGGAACATTAAGCAGCTTTTGATCGTCAATTAAATGTAATGTAAGCATTTTTAGGTGAAAAGAAAAAGAAAAGAAAAGATGAAGACGCGCCCTATCTTTGTGAGTCTACTATTTGGAATATCCGGTAACGTTTGAGATCTGGGCGGATCAATCGGTCAACGCTAAAACCGATTTTAGCTGTCTGTTAAAACACCAGCCTTGGGGCCCAGTTTCTCTTTCATTTTTGCCAGCAGCGCCTCCTCCGGCGAGGCGCCGGTGAGGCTGTACATGAAGACCGCCAACATCATTTCACAATCGGCGACCTCTTTGCTGATGTTTTCCCTGCGAACCCGATCGTTGTTGCGGATCCAGCCCGGCACCCGAGAGACGATCTCGTCAGCGTGCTGCCCCGCTTTGTTGAAGGTCTCCAGCATATCGAGTTCCTCGTCAGTTAGTTCTTCGCTGTGATGTGCGAGATAAGCTTCGGCCAGTTCGCCGACTTCAGAAAGATAGAACCAGAGCGCGTCTTTGGCGTCCGGCCACTGCAGACCGCGGGCTTCGTAGTAGGTTTGGATGGTTTTCAGGTTCATGATGGCTCCGGGTTCTGGTTGCTGTGGGGAAATGGGGGTCGGTTGAGTTTAGCTCTGCCCGGGTCTGAAGGCGTAGTGGATCACGCCCTCGGGGCAGGTGTCGATGCACTTCCCGCAGAGGATGCATTCGGCGTTTTCCATATTACCCGCCTGCACCATGGCGTTCACGTCCAGGCTCATGCTGCAGACTCGGGTGCATCTCTTACAATTAGTACACTTTTCGGTCTCAGCCGTCAGCCGCAGTGCCGGGGTATTCAGCCCGTTGCGCAGTTTTCGCCCGAGGATCATGAAGGGTGCCATCCAGCAGCTGGCGTGGCAGAAAGCGCGCCGTCCGACGGTCACCGCCAGGCCGAAGATGATTGCGATCACAATGTAATAGATGACGTATTTTTCCGGTGCATCCACAGAGATCCCGCTCTCCGTGAGGTGCAGCGGGTCCACTTTGGCGAAGCCGCCGGCTGTGATGAAGCCGAACACGATCACACCGATCCAGAGCACCCAGATGACCCATTTGATCCAATCCAGGCGTTTACCGCGCACCCGCCGGTCATTGATGGCGAAGCTGGCTTCCTGCAGACCGGCCGCCGGGCAGGCCCAGCCGCACCAAAACCGGCCGACGAAGAGCGAGCTGATGAACAGCCCGCCGAAGACCAGGAAACTTCCGGAGATGACGCCCTGAAAAGCCCCGTCTATGATCACATAGGGGGATAGGAAATTCATCACCACCGGGAAGAGCAGGAAGGAGAACAGGATCAGACCAAAGCGGATATTTTGACGTCTATTATGACGAATTCGAACAGGCATGAAACCTCCTAATTGCCCTAAGCAGGATTGTTCATTGAAGGGGGGGCGAAGGTGGATGGGCAAATTAACCATTATAATTAACAGTGCTTTGTTGATGAAATTATACATGAGAATAATAGGAAAATATGAAAGTCAAGTCGTTTTTTCAAGAAATTAAGCAATCGTTAAACTCGTTTTATAAGAAAGCAGATGATTTCACCGGCGGCGTTTTGGAGATCTTCCGCATCGTTATCCAACGTTTTGGGAAGGAGCGCGGCCCGGAGGCCGCCGCTGGCCTGGCTTATTATGCTTTCTTTTCCATTTTCCCGATGCTCTTGGCGGTGATTGCCGTCGGGAGTTACTTTATGGATCGCGCAGTTGTTCAGGAGCAGCTCCTGAACCTGCTGCAGGGTGTGGTCCCCGGGGCTGAATCAGTGGTGATCGCCAATGTGGAACGGGTGCTGCAATTGCGAGGCGCCGTAACCATTTTTGCGTTGGTATCCCTGATCTGGTCCGCCACAGGTGTGTTCAATATCCTGGTGCGGAATATCAACCGAGCCTTTCCCCGGGCGACCGTACCGGACTTTTTTAAAGGGCGACTGATGGGTTTCTTTATGGTTTTGGCGATCATTGTCCTGAGCCTTTTGGCTTTTGCGGTCAACACCGGCGTCGGAGTGATCCCTGCGATCAGCATTCCTATTAACGGCAAAGCGCTTCATGAGACCCTGCTCTGGCAGATTACCAGCTTCCTGGCGCCGATTGGGATCAATATGCTGACCTTTTGGGCGATCTACTTCTGGGTGCCGTCTGTGCCAGTTGGGAAGAAGGCCTCGTTAATCAGCGCACTGGTGGCGGGTCTGGCCTGGGAACTGGCGAACAACGCCTTCGCCTGGTATCTCAACAGCGGACTGTCGCAATATACATTGGTCTATGGGTCGTTGGGGACTGTGGTTGCCCTGCTTTTCTGGATTTACCTGACGGCCACGATCGTCTTGCTGGGTGCACATTTGACGGCTTCTATCCAGAATGCGCATCGGAAGCGCACGGACGACAAAGCTGCCTGAGATCACCCCGCGGACCTCACCGGTTGGCGAATCAGCGGTCCTGTTTGCGTTAGGCGATGCGCTTGATCCGGCGGTCGACCACCAGGTGCGGGCGCTGGATCGTTGGCTGGCGGAGCGACGCCGTGTTCCCGCAAATTTCGATATTGGACCCGACCACGACTTATTCGCTGCCCAGGAAGCAAATCCGTAACGGGATCGTGGATGCCTACGTGCACATGATGGAACAGTATCTCACCTATCCGGCTGGAGGCGTCCTGCAGGACCGCCAGGCAGAGGCGATCCTAATGATGCTGCAGGAGATTGCGGCAGATGCGCTGAAGTCGCCGCCCGATTATGATGCCCGGTCGAGCCTGATGTGGGCGGCCTCAAATGCGCTCAACAAGCTGATCAATAAGGGTGTGCCGGAGGATTGGGCCACGCATACGATCGGGCATGAGTTGACGGTTTTTTACGGTCTGGCGCACGCAGAGATCCTGGCCGTGATCCTGCCGCACCTTTTCCGCGCCAATAAGACGCAGAAGCTCGAGAAGCTGGCGAAATACGGCCGGCGTGGGTGGGGGCTGACCGGGGCGGAAAAGGGGGTTGCGGATGAGGCTATTGAGAAGATGAGCGACTTTTTCCACTGCATCGGTATGCCCACCAGTCTGGCATCCTACGATGTGGACCTGGATGAGGCGGCCAAAAAAGTGCGCGCCCGGTTTGAGGATCGGGGTGTGGTGCTGGGAGAGCATCACGATATCCTCCCTTAGGGCACGGTGGGGATCATCCGAATGAGCAAATAACCACGGACACCCGTATCAACGCACCAGAATTGCCAGGAGACGGTTGCGGCAATCCTGATGTGGATGTGTGTTAACGGGGCTCTCAGGCAGTGCGAGCCAACCTCACCTCATTTTTAAGCCGGCGAACGGGACCGTGAACGTTATCATTTCTGATATAAAATCTTAAACGTTTGCTTTTCTTTCCTTAACATGTTCTTAAGGACATCAGGGGGTCAATCCGTTATACTCTTATCATCAAGTTGGGCTTGACCCAATTTGAAGAAAAGAGTTTTACAATCTTTTCTCTCCTTTTGGTTTAGAGGCTCCTTCCGAAAACCACCAGCGGATGACCAATTTGGTCATCCGCTAGTGTTTTAATCTGTATTTTTTATAAGATTACGCTTCAGAAAGTTCGGCCAGAGCCTCACGTGCCCAGGCCCGGATCTTGTCCCAATCGCGTTTGTCCTCCGTGGGTTGGCTTTCCATCATTTTGGCGAACATGCCGGTCAGTTTCTCCGGGTCCATGCAGCCGCCGAAAAGCCCTAATGTGACGGGTCGCTTCAGGGAGAGCAATAGCTTGGCGAACTCGGTCGTTTTTTCAACGTTTTCGAGGGTATCGTCCGCTATCGTCATGCAAACCAGGAAATGGGCCAGGGGGAGCAGCTTTAACTGCCTGCGGTTCTTCCGCAGGAATTTTCGAGTTTTCGATAGTAATTTCGTGATCCTGACAGCTGACCCGATCACCACACTGTCATAGCCTGAGATGTCTTTGATCTCTTCCACCGGGACGACGTCCACGATCGCGCCGCCCTGGCGCATCTCATCACCGACCGCTTCGGCGACTTCAGCGGTGGACCCCCCAGCAGTACCATAAGCGGTCATAATATTTTTAATCGCCTGGATTTAAGTATTTAGTGCAACAGTGATTTTTAAGAATACTATTGGTGGAGAGAATGAAAGACCGGGATAAAAAGATTGGTATCAATTAGTTGATAAAAAGGGCAGGGGCGCTTATTTCAGCGCCCCTACCTCTGTTATTTATTCTTCTTACCACTTTCTTTTACCGGGTGCCCGCTCGGAGGATGGGCTGCCGGGGGGAGTGTTAGTGTTCACCCCGGCTGATATAATCGCTGCCGCCGCTGCTGCGGACTTCATTGAGCTGGATCGGGCTGCCGTAGTAATATGCCAGACTGCCGCCGGTGAGGTCGACATTGAAGGCCTCCACAGCCCAGATCGTTGCTTCGCTGCCGCCGCTGAGTTGGATTTCCGTCGTATCGCTCTTGAGCCAGTCGGCGGTGTAGATGGAAGCGCCGCTGGCCTGGATGGATTGTTCTCTCACCTGTCCATCCACCACCTGCAGTTCCGATCCGCCGGAGAGGTTGATGCGCAGATCACCGGTGCGGATCGCGTTGACGCTGCCCACGCTGCCACCGCTGAAGGCCAGTTCGAGGTTGGCATCTTCGGCGAGTAGCTGGCTGGAGGTCATCTCCACACCACCCGAAAGCGTAATGCTCTCGATTTGCGCCAGATTGACATAGACCTGGATCGGCTCAAGGGGGTGGAGGATGATGCTTGAGCCGTCCGTATCGGCGATCTCCACAACCAGGACCTGGTTTTCGACATAGGTGCGAACGTACTTCATCAGGTTGCTCTCAGCGTGCACCTCAATGCCATCGTCCAGCTGGGTGATGAAAAGTTCAAATTCTCCGGATGCCTCAATGGCATTGAAGGTGGGCAGCTCCCGTTTTTCGACGGTCAGTTCACCCGAGCCCTCGACAGTTTTGATGAATATGCCGAGTACATTACAGCTAGCCAGGGAGAAACCCAATGTGACGGTGAGGATAACGAGGAAAGTGCGTTTGAGCATGCCGGCCTCCAGTTATGAATAAGAGCAATTGGCGTGGGTGGAACGTTTGTAAACCCGCTATAGAAAACCTTTTTACGAGTCTATCTTACACAAGATTTGATCCAAATCCCTTTAATAGCAGTCAGTTGATAGGATTCCGTCAGGTTCTGCTTTGCACCTTGTAGCAAGGTATTTAGGCGGCACTATGCAGGAAGCTGATTTTCTTTCAACATCCTTTCTAAAATAAGGTTATCTGGATTAGGTTATCCGGGGATTAGCCCGCTTCTTCTTCAAAAGAGCGGAGTCAAACACAGGCAGCCTCGGTGGGAACAACCTTGCTTTGTATGGCCTTGGCCGACTCTACCACTTTAACCTTCGGAATCGCCCACTTAATGGTGGTCCTTCCCACGAAGGCACCCTTTATTGGTCTTTTTCTCCCACTTCGTGCCACTTTGTCCTTAACAGGGGCGCGTTGGTCGGCCCAAAGTCGTCACGTCCGCTGGCGCGGCACGCGACCGACACTTTTGCCTTGGTTACCATCGCCCACTTTTCCCCTGGAAATTGGCTGTTATAAGGGGAGAGTCAAGCACTTCTTCATTGTCGAAGTCCGCCTCTTTTTTACGGGTATAATCGTGCTATGTCTTCAATTGTGGCAGTCGATATCGAAACAACAGGGTTGAATCCTGATGAGGATGCGATCATTGAGATCGGTGCAGTCAAGTTCAGCGGGCGACGTGTAGAGGGAACCTGGAGCAACCTGGTCAACCCCAGGCAGTCCATTTCCGGCTTTATCACACAACTGACGGGGATTTCAAATAATATGGTTCGCAATGCGCCTATCCTGACGGAGGTGATCGGGGAACTGGTGGCCTTCTGCGGGGATGATCCCATATTGGGCCATAATGTCAGCTTTGACCTGACCTTCCTGCGTCAGGTTGGCGCTCTCAAGAATAATATCGAACTTGATACCTACGAATTGGCAGCTGTGCTGATGCCGACGGCCAGTCGTTATAATCTCTCGGCGCTGGCGCAGCAGCTGGGTGTGCTCCTACCGACGGCTCACCGTGCCCTGGATGATGCCAAGGCGACCCATGGCGTCTTTCTAAAATTGATTGAAAAGGCAAGAGCTTTGCCCATGGACCTCTTGGCCGAGCTTGTCCGACTGGGCGAGCCGCTGGATTGGCAGGCCAATTGGGTGCTGCAGCAGATCTTTCGCCAGCGCGCCAAGGAACCCGTGCAGGCCAAGAAGGCCAGCGGGGGGACGCACGGCCCCTTGTTCGAGAAGCCGGTGGAAGATGAAAGCCTGCGGGTTGGGCCGGAGACCTTGCAGGCGGATTTGGATATCGAAGAGATTGCCGCTGTGCTGGCGCCCGGCGGCGCTTTCTCGGGCTATTTTGATGAATATGAATATCGCCCGCAGCAGGTGGATATGCTGCGCAGTGTGGGCCAGGCCCTTAGCCAGTCGCAGCATCTGATGGTGGAGGCAGGTACGGGTACTGGAAAATCCTTTGCCTATTTGATCCCGGCGGCCTATTGGGCCATAAAGAACGATACTCGGGTGGTCGTCTCGACCAATACGATTAACCTGCAGGATCAGCTCATCAATAAAGACATTCCTGATTTGCGAGCCGCGCTCAAGCTCCCGTTGCGCGCCGCAGTGCTGAAAGGGCGCTCGAATTATCTTTGTCCGCGGCGGCTGGCCGTGATGCGGCGCCGTAAGCCGGAGACCGTGCATGAGATGCGTGTTTTGGGCAAGGTGTTGGTTTGGCTGCTGGAAAGCCAGACGGGCGACCGTACTGAGATCAACCTGAACGGTCCCATTGAGCGTTCGGTTTGGTCCCGGCTCTCGGCGGAGGACGAAGGCTGCCGACTGGAAGTCTGCCTCAAGCGAACGGGCGGTCGCTGCCCCTTCTACCGCGCCAAGATCGCGGCGGAGAACGCCCATATCCTGGTGGTCAATCATGCTCTGCTCCTGGCGGACACTGCCACGGGCAACCGGGTGCTTCCGGCTTATGATTATCTGATCGTGGATGAGGCGCACCACCTCGAATCGGCGACGACCAACGCCATGTCCTTCCGAGTGCGGGCGATTGACATCACCCGATTGATCCGGGAGCTGGGTGGGCCAAAAACAGGTGTATTGGGTCGATTTGTTAAGCTCTGCGAAGGGTTGCTGCAACCCGCACAGATGGCATCGCTGACCCAAATGGTGCAAAAAGCATCAGACCTCGCCTTCAGACTGGACAGCCAGATGACGCAATATTTCCAGGCGCTGGATGCCTTCCTGGAAGAGCAGCGCGAAGGGCGGCCGCTGGGGACCTATCCGCAGCAGGAGCGCGTGGTGCCCTCCACCCGTACGCTGCCTATCTGGTTCGATGTTGAGGTTGGCTGGGAGCAAACCAACGAGACTTTTAAGGCACTCGAGGCGATTGTACGGGATCTGCGCACGCCGATGCGTGAGCTGGCCGACCAGGAGAATGAGGAAGCCGAAGATATGTGGGGGAGCCTGGGGAATATGTTCACCCGGCTGGAGGAGATCCAGTT
>JAXHUD010000090.1:0-9655 GCA_034189815.1 Chloroflexota bacterium | reverse complement strand
CGTCAGGCGTTGGAAGAAGCTCTGGTCCGGTGCGGCGCCTTCGCCATATTCCATGTCGATGATCCGGGCTTCCAGCTGCAAGGTCGCGGTTTCCAAAAGGATGACCTTGCCGGGCTCGGCCAATATGGGTTCGCCCTTGGATTCGAGTCGCATGCGGACCTGGTTGTCCTCGTAGACATGCTCGCTCATCACGACCTTGGTCACCGTCTGAATGTCGTTCTTATCGAACAACCAGACCTCCAGTGCACTGACCCGCTTCGGTTCGCCGACGCCCACAGTATCGGAGATCCCGACACCGCATTCGCCGAGGAATTCACCCGTCGGGGCGTCAATGCTGAAGGAGTCATCATAAAGGTCATCACCCATCATGAATGTGGTCATGAATTGGGCGACCGGCATCTGTTGCTCATCCTGCATTGGCTGTTCATAGCCACCGGCCGGTTGGTCATAATCCATTTCTTCCTCAGCGTAATCCATCGCCACCCCGCTGTCGGCCATCCCGCGACCCATACTCTGCAGGGGCTCCGGCTGGTCACCTGCGGCGGGTCGGGTGCGGATGACGAAGAAATAAATCACAACGGCCGCCGCGACAATCAGGAGGATACAGAATCCACCCAGCAAGGGCCAGTTCGGGCCACTGCGCTCTTCCGCCTCCCCCTCGGCGGGCAACGTGACCTGCGAAGGGACCTCCGAAGTCGGCAGTACATCTTCGCCGCTCTGGATGTCCTCGGCAGCGCCAACGATGAGCATGAAATTGCTGATTTGTTCCGGGGTAAGATAGCCGGTGTCATTACTGACCGACTCCAATGTTTCTTCGGCCGTATCTTCCAATTCGGACCAGGCTTTGGTCGCGATTGACGTGTCACCGGTCGTCGAAGTGGTGAGAATCGCCATGCGGAGATAATCTTCCCGCAGGTCAGGGCGCAGGTGATAGGGCGCCAGGTCGGTCCATTCTACCGGCCAGATTCCCCAGCCAAACAACAGCCCAATCAAAATCCCAACGACCACGCCCACAGGGATCGTGATCCGCCAGTTGGTCAGCATCGACTTAATTTTCTCTGAGTCCATCGTCAACTCCCGTCTTATTTTCTTGAATAATAAGCGTTTTGACTATTGTAGAATATTCAAACCAATTCTGCAATACAATCGCTCAGAAAAATGTGTGCAAGGATTATGCCACTTCGGCTTCCTGCAGAATTTCATCCTGGGAGAAAACGCTTTCACATTCCAGGCACTTCACCTGGCGCTTATTAGCGATCACGAGTGTGCCGCCGCATTCCGGGCAGGGTTCGGCCACGGGCCGCTTCCAGGAGGTGAAATCACAATCCGGATAGCGCGAGCAGCCATAGAACGTTCGGCCTTTGCGGGTTTTGCGCCGGACAACGTCGCCTTCTTCGCAGGTTGGGCAGGTTACGCCAATCTTTTCGAGATAGGGCTCAGTGTAACGGCAGTTCGGGAAGTTGCTGCAGGAAATGAATTTGCCATAACGGCCCCAGCGGATGATAAGGTCATGCCCACACTTCGGGCACTCCCGCCCTACCTTCTCCAACTCAGCCTTCTTCTCAGGCATTTGCTCTTCAGCGTTTTCCAGCCGCTTGGCAAAGGGGCCGTAAAACTCACCGATCACATCCGCCCATTCCGCCTCGCCGGAGGCAATCAGGTCAAGCTGATCCTCAAGGTTCGAGGTGAAGTTGATATCTACGATACTGGGGAAATATTCCACCACCAGGTCATTGACCAAAATGCCGGTCTCGGTGGGTTCCAGTCGTTTTCCATCCCGAACAACATAACCGCGATTTTGGATCGTGGTCATGATCGGGGCATAAGTGGAAGGCCGGCCAATGCCGTTTTCTTCCAATACCTGCACCAGCGACGCCTCTGTGAATCGCGGCGGCGGCTGCGTGAAGTGCTGGTCCGGGTAAAGTTCCTTCAAGTCCTGAGTCTGAGCTTCTTTGATATCATCGATCGGGATGCGGTCGCTGTCTCCTTCCTCCTCAGCCGTGTCATCCTCGTCCTTGCCTTCCTCATAAACGATCAGGAAACCGGGGAAGTCCAACTGGCTGCCGGAAGCGCGCAGCAGAAAAGCCTTCTGCTCATGCTCGCCGACCACTTCAACGGACAGGGTTTTGTAGACCGCGGGGTTCATCTGCGAGGCCACAAACCGCTGCCAGATCAACTGGTAGAGCCGGTATTGGTCTCGCGAAAGATATTTCTTAATTGCCTTGGGCTGTCGTAACACGGAGGTCGGCCGGATCGCTTCATGGGCTTCCTGGGCCGATTGGGTCCGAGTTTTATAGGTGGGCGGTTCCTCCGGCAAATAGCCGTCACCATAGCGTTTGGTGATAAATTCGCGCACTTCGTTGAGCGCCAATTCGCTGATATGGGTGGAGTCGGTCCGCATATAGGTGATCAAACCCTGTGTACCCTCACCGTCCAGCTCGACGCCTTCATATAATTGCTGTGCGATGGACATCGTCTTTCGAGCTGTAAATCCTAATTTGCGCGAGGCATCCTGCTGCATCGTGCTGGTGATGAAGGGGGCAGAAGGATTGCGGCGTCGTTTACCGCGTTTGATCTTATCAACCGTGTAAATCGCCTGGCGCATCTCATCCAGGACCGCGTTCACTTCGGCTTCGTTGCCCAAAACGGGGTCTTCGCCATCGATCTTCGCCAGCTTTGCCCGGTAGGGCGTCTTTCCGTCTTTGGGAAGCAGATCCGCTTCGATGGACCAATACTCATCGGGAATGAAATCGTCAATCTCTCGTTCCCGTTCGACAATCAACCGCAGCGCCACGGATTGGACGCGGCCAGCGGATAGCCGACTGCGGACCTTCTTCCAAAGGATCGGACTAATTCCGTACCCCACCAGGCGATCCAGGATCCGGCGCGCTTGCTGCGCATCTACCAGGTCCATATCAATCTGGCGCGGGCTGCTAAAGGCATGGTCCACGGCGTCTTTAGTGATCTCGTGAAAGACCACCCGATTTGTGCGGTCAGGTTCGATCTCTGCCGCTTCCATCAGGTGCCAGGCAATCGCCTCCCCTTCGCGATCAGGGTCGGTGGCGAGGTAAATCTCTTCAGCCTTGCCGGCCAGCTTCTTGAGTTCCTTCACCACTTCCCGTTTCTCATTGGGGACCCGGTAGCGGGGTTCGAAATTGTTGTCCACATCCACCGACAGCTTGGACCGCAGCAGGTCACGGACATGGCCGACCGAAGCCCTGACGGTATAACCCTTGCCGAGGAAACGCCCAACAGTCTTCGCCTTGGCAGGCGACTCGACGATCACCAGTTTACCATTGCGGGGTTTCACCTTCTTCTTACGGGTGATCTTGGGTTTGGGGAGCCCCTCATGGGCCTCTGTCCGCCCCATCCGATAAACTTTAGTACCGCAAACAGAACAAGTCCCTTTGGTCACCGGAGCACCGGCGGCATTATAATCCGCAACAGGATCTTTGATTTCTCGTTTTTCACGACATTTTACGCAATAAGCTTCCAATTTCATTCACTCCTACAAATATTCATCGCGACCGTGTTCTCTAAGATGATTGACAATTTCACGAACTCGTTGGGCTTGTTCCCGGTCGCAGACAAGAACAGCATTGCCCGATTGTACAATAATTAAATCTTTCACGCCGATAGTTACAATAAGTCGGTCCGGGGAATCACCACAAATGAGTGTACCTTGCGTGTCAAATGAAATAGGTGAACCCTGCAAGATCACGTTCCCCGATTCATCCGTTTCCAGGGCATCGAAGAAGGACTCCCAACTGCCGACATCGTTCCATCCCAGGTCCAATGACGGCACCACAGCGACTTTCCGGGCGTTTTCCATGATCCCATAGTCGATGGTCTGGGGGGTGATGGACGGCCAAACTTCCTCTATCTTACCGGTAGGACGCTCGGAATGCCAAACACGTTCGATTTCCTGAAGTTTCGCGGAAAGGTCCGGCATCTGGCGAGCCAGCTCATCCAGCACGGTCTCTACTCGCCAGATGAACATGCCCGAATTCCAGACATGCCGCCCATCCGCCACGAGCTTTTCAGCCAGTTCAAGGGCTGGCTTTTCCTTAAATTGTTCAACGTGATAGGCTGCCAATCCCTGATAGTCACCCAGGGGATCACCCAATTCAATATACCCATAGCCGGTCGCGGGATGGGTGGGTTTGATGCCCAGTGTGACCAGGTAATCTTCCCGTGCAACGGCATAAGCCGCCTTGAGCAGCTGGCGCAAATGCGATTCATTGCGCATCAGATGGTCAGCCGTCAGGATGGCCATACTGCCGTCGGGATCGCGATGTTTGATCGTCAGCGCGGCCAATCCGGCCACGGACGCCGTCCCGCGCGGCATCGGTTCGATGATGAAATTGTCCTCTGGTATGCTGGGGCATTGCTCGGACAGCATCCCCGCCTGTTCCGCCACGGTCACAACCATGATCCGCTCAACCGGGAAAAGATTATCCAGACGATCCACTGCGATCTGGAAAAGTGTACGATCATCGGCGATCACCAACGACTGCTTGGGGCGATCCTTGCGAGAAAGCGGCCAGAGCCGCGTCCCGCTGCCCCCCGCCATGATAACTGCATAATAATTCTCGTACATGACCAACTCCTTATTTTTTCCTAAACCCCGCGGACGGCAGCATAACGCATGCCCCCGACATGCTGCACCATCCCCTTGAGTTCCATCATGGTCAATGCGGCAGAGACCTTCTCCACCGGCATTCCTATTGAATTGGAGAGTTCATCAACGTGGATTGGTTCAAAATCCAGGGCCTGCAATATCTTAGCCTCAGTTGTGTCCGCTGGCAAGGTCTGTCTCGCCAATTTATAATCATCCACTTGCCCCAGATCGAGGACATCCAGCACATCCTGGGGAGACACCATCGCAAAAGCCCCCTTTTGGATCAGGCGATTCGTACCTTTACTCATCGGGGAAAGGACATTGCCGGGCACCGCGAAGACGTCCCGGCCCTGCTCAACGGCGAAGTCAGCCGTGATCAGCGCGCCGGAGCGTTCCCCAGCTTCTACCACGATCGTTCCCAGCGTCAGACCGGAAATGATCCGATTGCGCGGCGGGAAGTTCACGCCTTCCGGCTGAGTCCCCATTGGATAATCACTGACGATAGCGCCGTTCTCGATGATCGCTTCGGCCAGCATGCGATGCTCCGGGGGATAGATCACGTCCACCCCACTGCCCAGAACGGCGATGGTCCGCCCACCGGCCTTGAGCGCGTTTTGGTGCGCCAGGGCATCCACCCCGCGGGCCAATCCGCTAACGACCGTTAAGCCATGACCAGCGAGATAGAGGCTGGCATCGCGTGCAATCTGCTGCCCATAAGGTGTCAGCCGTCGGGTACCCACGACCGCCACTGCAAATTCATCGGCCGGGGTCAGCGCCCCCCGGATATAGAGCACTGGTGGGGATTGGTCAATCTCCCGCAGAAGCTTAGGATAGGCTTCATCCTGCAGGGTGAGCACGGTCACCTGTTGCTCTCGAAGAGAGTCATATAAGCGATCCAGGTCCGTCTCCTGCCGTAAGCGTATGAGATTCTTGAGCGCACGCTCGGGGAGCCCCGCCTCCCGGAAGGCCTCTGCCGGCGCCTCCCAGGCAATGGATAAATCACTGAAATAATTCAAAATCTGCTGAAAACGAACGGCCCCAATCCCCCGGACAAGGTTGAACCCTATCCAAAACTTCTTATCATCCGGCATTATTCCCCCTCGCCATACCACGCCATCTTGGCCACCACCATTTTCTCCTGGGAGAGGTCAATCTCCAGGATCATTTCTTCCGTCGCCGGGATTAACACCTCTTCTCCGGCCTCGTTTTGAATTAAATAAACGTCATTCGCCCCGGTCTCAAGGATCTCCGTCAGCACGCCCAGGTAGATCTCATCGTTCTCAAACACGTCCAGGCCGACCAATTCATGAAGATAGAACTCGTCGTCCGGAAGCTTAGGGAGCTGTTCGGGCATAACATAGAGCAGCGAATTGGTCCACTGGGCGACGTCTTCCCGATTGTCAATCTCTTCGAACTTTATCAGCAGAAGATCGTTCTTCCAGCGCGTGGATTGGATCATCAGCGGGTGATGTGCTTCACCAACAAACACCTCACAGCCGGGGGCCATGAGTTCCAGCATTTGAGAATGGAGCTCCAAAGGGATCTCCCCTCGCACGCCATGCGCCCGGCGCAGCTTGCCTAATACGAGAAATGCAGGCTCGCTGTTTGGTTGCGAGCCTGCGTTATTATTACTGGATTGAGGCATATGGATGTGGGGTCAACAAGGATTAGTCCGGTTCGACGATATCAAGTTTCATCCGGTTCCCATCACGGGCAGCGGCGACCTTCAAGAGCGTTCGCATGGCATTCGCCACCCGCCCACCTTTGCCGATCACACGACCCATGTCGGGTTTGGCAACATGCAAATCCAAAAAGATCATATTGCCCCGCGGATGAGTTTCAACAGTCACTTTGGTTGGCTGGTCGACCAGCGATTGGGCGATAAACTCAACCAGACCTTGCAGATTCTCACCTTTCATCTGTGCCTCGCAACTTTCTCTTGTTTAATGACTTTATTGCCGATTTGTTCTGAAGTCCGTAACCCGGTTCTTGTAGATTTCTTCACCTTCGGCAGTGAGCTCTTCCACATCCTCACCGGCTTTGAACCGTTCGTAGCGATCCCAAAGTTCGGTTTGTTTGAAGAGACCGTCAACCGCATCACTGGGTTGAGCGCCAACGCTCAGCCAATAGAAGCAACGGTCATCCTTTAATACGATTGTGGACGGTTCCGTCCGAGGGTTATAGTGACCAACAACTTCCAGGAAACGACCGTCACGCGGTTTTTCCTTATCAGCCACCACAACGCGGTAGCTAGCCTGATTCCGGGATCCAACCCGGCGTAATCGAATACGTACCATCGAAATTATGCTCCTCTATTTGTTAATAGTATCAAATTTTCAGCCCGAGTCCTACCAAAGGCTTGAGAGAGCGTTGAAGGAAACGCTACCTTTCTCGTCATCTGGCTATCGCATCAGCCGGCCTAAATTTTTGCCGCCTGATTTCTGAATGGTTTTAATCAGCCGCTGGGTTTCTCTGAAGCGCTTCATGACCTGGTTGACCACTTGCACTTCCAAACCCGATCCGCTCGCAATGCGGCGGCGCCGGCTGGCATTCAACAATTTTGGTTGGCGGCGTTCTTCGATTGTCATCGAATTGATCACCGCTTCAATTTTTTTCAATTGATCTTCCGCTTCGTTGGGGTCCACCTGCCGGGCAACCTGGCCCATCTGGCCGGGCAGCATTTCCATTAGCTGGCCCATCGGCCCCATCTTCCGCATCTGTTTCAATTGTTTGGCGAAGTCTTCCAAGGTGAATTCGCCGCGCATAAGCTTTTCAGCCTGCGCTTCAGCCTGCTCCTGGTCAAAGGCCGCTTCGGCTTTTTCAATCAAGCCCAGCATGTCGCCCATGCCAAGGATTCGCGAGGCTAACCGATTAGGATTATACTCCTCAATCGCCTCAACACCCTCCCCAACACCCAGGAACTTGATCGGCACACCGGTCACTTCCCGGATAGAGATCGCAGCGCCGCCCCGGGCGTCGCCGTCAATCTTGGTCATGAACAAACCGGAGATCGGCAGTTCCTTACGGAACCCCTGCGCTACGTTCAGCGCTTCCTGGCCGATCATTGCATCCACCACCAACAGGATTTCCGTGATGGGCACTTTCTTTTGGATGGCATTGAGCTCATCCATCAAAGCATCATCCAACTGCGACCGACCGGCAGTGTCGAGGATGACCACACTGGTACCGCTCTTTCGGGCAGATTTGAAGGCTTTGTCCGCTAGTTTGGGCGGCGCAAGGCCTTCCTCAGCGTAAACCGGAACGTTGATCCGCTCACCGAGGGTTTGCAGTTGTTGGACTGCGGCCGGTCGGTAGGGGTCACCCGCCACCAACATCACCCGCTCGCCCTGGCCCCGCAACTGCCTGGCCAGTTTGGCGGCAGCCGTGGTCTTACCGGACCCCTGCAGCCCCACCAGCATCACGACATAGGGTCGCTCGCCTTTGAGGTTCAGGCTGCCCGGTTCGCCCAGAGTGGCGATCAGCTCTTCATTGACGATCTTGATGACCTGCTGGGCCGGATTGAGAGACTTCGTTACCTCATGCCCCACCGCGCGTTCCTTCACCCGCTGGGTGAAAGCCTTGACCACGCTGTAGTGCACATCCGCTTCCAGCAATGCCATCCGGACTTCCCGCATGGCCTCATCCACATCATCCTCAGAGAGGCGTCCGTGCCGGCGCAAATTTTGAAAAATATTTGTCAGTCGTTCTGTTAAGTTTTCAAACACGTTTTGATTTGGTCATTTCTTCCGGTTCAACCGTCAATCTGTGATTTTAGCGTGTAAACGGCGGATGGTCAAGGGAAATTTGACAGGGAAATTTGAGAACAAGTAAATGAAGGGCAGCATTTTGACTGCACATTCTATCATAAATATCTTTGATTTTCCTTATGCGACACCCGCATTCAATTCAGGTCAGGCGAGTCCCTTCGAACAGGCATTGGATAAATTCATCCGCAGTGATCCCACCCAAATAATGTGAAAGATCAATATTATCCAACACCGCCCGAACATCCTCCGGGTGATATTTGACGTCCTGCAAGGCGGCTTCCAGGGGGTCCAACTCGACCAGGCCCATAAAGTCGCCGGAGAGTTTGCACGCCTGGATCCGGCCCTTTGTGACGTTGACCTGGATTTCCAGATTGCCTTTCGGGAAGCGGTGGTTGTTCTTGTATTCGAATGCTGGCGCACGGCCGAAATTCCAATCCCAGGACTGATATTTCTCCTTCTGAAGCGTCCTGATCTCCGCCAGCATGTCCGGCGTGGGCTCAAAGGTTGTAAGCGGTTCTTCTTCAGCGAAAGCAGCCAGAAGCGCCTGCCAGAAGGCCTGAATATTCTCAAACTTTCCCACCGGAAGATGTTCACTGATGTTCGTCACCCGGCTCCGAATGGACGACACACCTTTGGAAGCGATCTTGGACGAATCCACCTGCAGGACATTTTCTAGCGAATCCAGATCGGAGTCATAGAGCAGGGTGCCATGGTGCATTAACCGGCCCTTATAGATCCGCTGAGCCGTACCCGAGACCTTCTTGCCATCCAAAAGGAGGTCGTTGCGCCCCCTGATCTCTGCCGGTACGCCGATCTTATTAAGTGCCTTGACCATCGGCTCAGCATAAACTGAAAAGTCTAACCGGTTCAACCCCTCGATGGGATAGATAAATGTGTAATTTAGATTTCCCATATCGTGGAACACAGCCCCGCCGCCGGATGGCCGCCGGACAATCTGCGTACCCAACGCCTTTGCAGCCTTAAGATTGACCTCTTTCTCTGCATTCTGGTATCGCCCGATGATGATCGCGTTGTCGTTCTGCCAGAGCAGCATGATCCGCTCGTATTGGGTCAGTTCCTTGAGGCAATATTCCTCAAATGCCAGGTTCCAGGTTGGGTCCAGTGAATTTGTTTCGATGTAAATCATGTTGATTAAGTCTTTTTAGTGACGTTGTTTATTTGTTGATTCAACATCTTATTTTTACCCGATATTCGGGCATATGGACGGCCAAGTATAAAACACCGTTTGGTGAGAGCAATCGTGAAG
>JAXHUD010000009.1:0-29858 GCA_034189815.1 Chloroflexota bacterium | reverse complement strand
GGGGGATTGGTCGCAGGTGACGTATTACTTTGGTCAGCTTTACACAGCTTTACCGAATTTGCGTGATGGGACCGGGATGACGGCCACCGAACGATACCGTCAGGGTCTGTTGAACTACGGTACCCAGTTGGCAAATGCTGAGAAGTATTGCCAGGCGCAGGAATATTTCAACAAGGCGATGGGGATTGCCGCTGATCCTGAGGCGCAACCAACCGCACAGTGGGTGGCAGATAAGTGCTGGCAGCAGCAAAATCCTCCCACTGAAGCGCCGCCCGAGGTCACACCGACACCGACTGGCGGCGCACCCACCGAGGCGCCAACGGAAGAACCTACTGGAGACCCCACCACACCTGCACCTTGAGATTGGTGTGCTAAACATTGGAATTGCAGCGGGCTGCCGGTATTCGACAGCCCGATTTTTTAATTTTCTTTCATCATCGCGAGGAAGGATTATGTGTCGCAGTGTCTTTCCGAGGTTGCCTCCCACTCCGCCATGCTTCGGGCATGATGACGTGTCCGGGCGGGGGCTCGCACTGACGGCGTTTTTTCGATGTTGAGTAATGAGGATGTAATAACGAATTCCGCCCCTTAACCATAATTCCTAATTTCCTGATATCTGATACCTGATCCTGAAGTGCCTAATCCCTATCTTTCACTAGTTTACCCACCAAGTCGTGGGTGATAGCGCTGTTGATCCGCACCTGCACCAATTCTCCAACAGGGGCCAGGTCTTCGATGACCACCAGCCCGTCAATTTCCGGCGCATCCCGGTAAGAACGGCCAATGGAGATTTGATTTTCATCGTCAACGCCCTCCACAAGTACGTCCAATGTTTTGCCGATGAAGCGTTGGTTGCGTTCCAGCGAGATGTCGGCCTGCACCTGCATCAGGGTTTCGAGGCGCTCGGTTTTCACTGATTCGGAGATTGGGTCGCCCAGCGGTTCGGCAGGCGAGCCTGGCTCGAAGGAATAGGCGAAGGCGCCCATGTGATCGAAACGGACTGTTTGGGTGAAATGGATCAGGTTCTGGAAGGCTGCCTCGGTTTCATTCGGGAAGCCGACGATGAATGTCGTCCGCAGGGTTGCTGTTGGGATCTTTGCGCGGATTCTCATCAGCGTCTCTCTGACGGCGTGCATGTTGCTGGGGCGGCGCATGGCCTTGAGTACCCCTGGATCGGCGTGCTGCAGAGGCATATCCAGGTAGGGCAAAAGCTGTTTTTCAGCAGCCATCAGATTAATCAGTGAGTCAGAAACGTAACCTGGGAAGGTGTACATCAGACGGATCCAGGGCACGTCCGGGACAGCCTTCAGGAGTTTTTCCAGCAGTTGTGTCAGACCATCTTTTATGTCCAGATCGTGGCCGTAATCCGTGACGTCTTGCGCAATCAGGATGATCTCTTTGGCGTTGATATCCTGGAGCGCCTTGGCATCATCGATGATCTTCTCGATCGGCCGACTGACCAGCCCGCCTTTGATCAGGGGAATCATACAATAGGCGCAGGATCGCCGGCAGCCGTCCGCAATCTTCAGGTAAGCGCTTCCGCCTTGGGCAGCGGCGCGGTAGGTACCTTTTTCATCCTGACCGACGGCTGGCGTTTCGGGGAAGTGCGTGTAGGGAAGAGATGAGCGGTTTTCGTCCGTCTTGCGGATCACTTTCATGATGTCCATCCAGCGCCGGGTGCCCAACAAACCATCCACACCGGGGACGGAATTGAGGATCTCCTGCCGGTGCAATTCGGTCATGCAGCCGGCGGCGATGATCTTCTGCCAGGGCATCTTTTCACTCGCCAGGTCGGTCAGCACCATGATGGCCTCTTCCCGGGCGGCTTGCAGAAAGCCGCAGGTATTGACGATCAGATATTCCGCTTCGTGGGGAGATGTCGTAGGTTGCAGCCCTTCTCGGTTAAGTAATTGTGCCATGGAGTCCGAATCGACAAGATTTTTGGCGCAGCCCAGAGATACCAGATGATAGGTGTCTTTCGCCCATTTACTCATTATTGGCTGGCTCCGTGGCGGTGGGGGGTGAGGTTGGAGAGGGGGTCGGCGTGAACTGCGGCGTCTCGGTGAATGTGGGGGTTGGTGTGGGCGTCGGCTGCACCAGGCCGGCAGTATTGAACACAAGCTCCTCGACCTGTCCGATCAGTCCAACAGAACCAATATCGGTATCATTGAAATAGATCTGCAGAGCGCCGGCGTTGCCGGTCAACAGCGTCAGGTTATCCGTCGCTGAATAGTCATAGGCGTTGCCGGTCAATAGGCGGCCCACGTACGCTTCTTCGCCGTCGGTGGTCACCTGGACCCAGACGTTTTGCAGTGGGATCACTATAATGTTGATGGGATTGTTATTTGGCAGATCAGTGAACAACGGTGTTCCCTCGGCTGGTGGGTTATCAGGATCCGCCGCTTCGGCTTCAACCGTTGTCGTCCCATCGGGTGTGATTGTCTGCTCTGGCGTGGGTGATCCGGTTGCCAGCAGGATGTCAGCAACCTCGGGCAGTCCATCATCCACCGTGGTGGGTAAGTCCGCTGAGAGGATTCGATTCACGCCCCAGATCACAAAACCCGCAAATGTGATGAAGAGCAGCGCGATGACCAACAGATCCAGCGAGAAGAAGTTCTTCAAGCGCAGGGCGTTGGGGCTGAGTGCCCGGGCCTCTCGCCGGGTAGGCTGTTCCACCCGGTTTTCAATCCGGCGTTTTTGAAGACCTTCGGCAAAATAGAGCAGGATGGCGTCAACATCCAGGTTAAGGAATTCAGCATAGTTCGCCAGCATGCCACGGGCAGACACGGGCGAAGGCAGGTCCATAAAGCGGCCTTCCTCGATTGCCTCGAGGTAATGACCACGTACATGGAGATGCGCTTCGACATCTTCCAGCGAGAGGCTTAGGATATCTCGTCGTTGGGCGAGCTGCTCCCCGATCTCTTTGAAAATCTCCTCTGCAGGCGGCCCGGGTGGCGGTTCCTGTTCGCTTTTTTTCGGTTTTTCTTCAAATTCAGCTTCTTCATCGAGAGGTTCCGAGGGCTGGGGTTGTTCTTCCCCGCGTGGGGCGGTTTCCTGCTCTTGGTCAGGGACAAGCGGACCTTGATCCGCAACCACATCAGGCTGTTCCTGCGCTTCTTTAACCCCAGCATTCGACTCTGAATCATTTTCCGTCTGACTTGTTTCACCAATCTCATTCGCGGCTTCGTCGCGCTTTATGGCAGCGGTAGGAGTCAGATGATATCCTTCGACCTGCAGATCGTCTAATTTGAGCCCTAACTCTTCTGCATAGAGCCGCAAGAACCCCCGCATTTGGATTTTAGAAGGCAGGGCTTCCAAATTGCCTTCTTCAATGGCGCGCAGGTAGGCCAGCTTGATATGGGTTTCCTGGGCGATTTCATCCAGTGAGATTCCGCGTTCTTCCCGGATCTCTCTGAGGCGTTGTCCAATAGTTTGAGTCATAGGCGTATTATATTCCAAATACAAACCGGCCTGATGAGCGAGTCACAAGCAGGCCGGTTCAATTTACAAACGTGGGTGTTGGTTATGCTTCGGTGTCTTCCTCGTCGGCTTCCGCTTCTTTGGTTTCAGGTTCTGCCTCCTCAGCGGGATCTTCTGCGTCGGCCTGCTCGGAAGTTTCTTCCTCTTCAGGCGCCTCTTCCAAAACGGACACCTCTTCGATCACCCGGGATTCAGGATCATCGGAGACGACTTCGGTTTCACCTTCAAGGTCAATTTCTTCGAGCGCTTCCTCTTCACCGGGGACTTCACCTTCGCGATGGACGATGATTTTCAATGTTGGCATCAGGTCCATAGTGAGGTGCACCGGAACGGTGTAGGAACCCAGGTCCCGGATCGGTTCGGTTTCGACCTGGCGCTTTTCCAGTTCGATCTCGAAGTTGGCTTTGACGGCTTCGATGATGTCCTCATCACTGACCGAGCCATACAGACGACCTGTCTCACCGGCCTTGACGGCGAAAAGCAATGTCTTCCCGTCCAGGACTTCTGCGACAGAACCCAACTCCTCATTCAATACGGCACGGCGTTCGGTCGCTTTTTCCTTGATCCGATCTGCCTGGCCCATCGCACCGGGGGTTGCCGCAATGGCGAATCCCTGGGGGATGAGGTAGTTGCGGCCATATCCGGCGGCGACCTTTTTCACCTCACCAGCACGACCTAATTTATAAACATCTTTGATCAACAGTACTTTCATTTTCACAAGCCCTTTCGTTCATAGAAGTTTCTTGCCCGAAGGGTACAACGGACAAGTGACCCGATTTTACCAGAAAAACGGCGAATGGTGAATAGTGGGTGGGTAGTGTGTGGGTAGTGGGACGGGTCGTAGGGGGTGTGGTTCATTCATCATTCCCTACTCACTACTCACTAATCACCCTCAGCCGAGAAAAATCTCCACCATTACGAGGTGTACCTTTCAGGTATACTAGTGGGGAGCTAACAAACCAACCCCTTTTTCTTGAGGTAATAATGTCACTACAAGATGAGAAGAAAAGATGGGAAGAACAGGTCTACGGTCCGCTGACGGAGAAATATCCTGAGCGGAAAGAGGCCTTCACCACCTCTTCCGGAATCGAGCTGCCGCCGGTGGTCTTGCCGCCGGAAAAGCAGGACTATTTGACCGAGTTGGGCTTTCCAGGGGAATACCCCTTCACCCGGGGCGTCCAGCCGACCATGTATCGCGGTCGGCTCTGGACCATGCGACAGTATGCCGGTTACGCCACAGCCCAGGAATCCAACGCACGCTATCGGTACTTACTCGAGCAGGGTCAGACCGGCCTATCGGTCGCCTTCGACCTGCCGACCCAGGTTGGTTACGATGCCGATGACCCGATGGCGCAAGGCGAGGTTGGTAAAGTGGGCGTTTCAATTTCCTCGGTAGAGGATATGGAGACGCTCTTCAGGGATATCCCCCTCGATAAAGTCTCCACCAGTATGACCATCAATGCGCCAGCGTCAATTCTCCTGGCTTTTTACGTCGCCGTGGCGAAACGCCAGGGCATCCCTTTGAATAAATTGCGAGGGACGATCCAGAATGATATCCTTAAGGAGTATGTAGCCCGGGGGACCTACATTTTCCCGCCGGAGCCGTCCATGCGCCTGATCACGGATGTCTTCCAGTTTTGCAAGGACGAGATCCCACGCTGGAACACGATTTCCATCTCCGGTTACCATATCCGAGAAGCGGGATCTACCGCTGCGCAGGAGGTGGCCTTCACCCTGGCGAACGCTATCGCTTATATCCAGGCCGCTATTGACGCGGGTTTGGAAGTGGATGATTTCGCCGGCCAGCTCTCGTTCTTCTTCAATGCGCATAATAACTTCCTGGAAGAGATCGCCAAGTTCCGGGCAGCCAGACGGCTCTACGCCCGGATCATGAAGGAACGCTTCAGCGCGAAAAATGAGAAATCCTGCCGTTTGCGCTTTCACACCCAGACGGCCGGTTCAACACTGACGGCCCAGCAGCCGGAAAATAATATCGTGCGTGTAACGCTGCAGGCCCTGGCCGCCGTGTTGGGTGGGACCCAGTCGCTGCACACCAACAGCATGGATGAAGCGCTGTGGCTGCCGACCGAAAAATCGGTGCGGGTGGCATTGCGAACGCAGCAAATCATCGCCCACGAATCGGGTGTAGCTGATACGGTAGATCCCTTGGCTGGGTCTTATGTGATTGAATCCCTGACAGATGAGATTGAATCTATCGCCCAGGAATATATTGAGAAAATTGACGCAATGGGCGGTGCGCTCAGTGCGATCAATAATGGCTTCATGCAGCGTGAAATCCAGGAAGCTGCCTACACCGTCCAGCGGGCGATCGAAAGCGGGGAAGAGATCGTGGTCGGCGTCAATGATTTTGAGATTGAGGAGACGATTGAGCTCGAATCCCTGAAGGTGGACCCGGCGGTGGAAGAAGATCAGAAAGTCCGCCTGGCAGAGCTGCGTGCGCGACGTGATAACGAGAAGACGGCTGCGCTGCTCGGTCAGCTCGAGACGGCTGCGAAAGGTAACGCAGCCCTGATGCCGCTATTCATCGAGTGTGCGGAAAATGACCTGACACTTGGTGAGATCTGCGGTGTCCTGCGTGACGTTTGGGGCCAGTATCGGCCGCCGACATTCATCTAAGAGGAAGGGTTATGGCTAAAATCAAGAAGATCAATCATGTGGCAATCGTTGTTGAGGATATCGATTCGGCCATGGGGTTCTGGGGCGATGCGCTTGGGTTGACCCTGGACCATGTGGAGGATGTACCCTCGCAAGCCTCCAAGGTGGCCTTCATCCCGGTTGGCGACAGTGAAGTGGAATTGGTGCAACCGACGGATCCGGCATCAGGCCTGGCGAAATACCTTGATAAGCGCGGCGAAGGTATGCACCACCTTTGTGTCGAAGTTGAGGATATTGAGGGTATGTTAACCGTCCTCAAAGAAAAAGGAGTAAGATTAATTAATGAAGAACCGATTACCCTGCCCGGCAGAAGGATGGCCTTTGTCCATCCCAAATCCGCTAATGGGGTTTTGATCGAATTATACGAACTGGTCTAGTATCCCTGACAAACATTGGAGAAGAAAGGTTATTATGGCAAAGAAAATCCAGCAATGGGCGAAACCCCCTGAGAGGGTGATTGACCCCGAGAAGGATTACAAGGCGATCTTACACACCGATAACGGTGATATCAAGTTGGACCTGTTTGAAAAGAAAGTCCCCAACACGGTCAACAACTTCGTGTTCCTGGCCAAAGAGGGGTATTATGATGATACGATCTTTCATCGGGTTATTATGAACTTTATGGCCCAGGGCGGCGATCCCACCGGGACTGGCTCTGGCGGTCCGGGCTATAATTTTGAGGATGAGTTTGATGAGGGCCTCAAGCACAACAAGCCGGGGATCCTTTCGATGGCGAACGCCGGTCCGAACACCAACGGCTCGCAATTTTTCATCACCCATGTCCCCACACCCTGGCTTGATGGCAAGCATGCCATTTTCGGCGAGGTCGTGGATGGAATGGATGTTGTCTTTTCAATCAAGCCGCGTGATCCGGTGAACCCGGAATACGAAGGCGTGACCATAAATTCGGTGGAAGTCGTCGAAGAGTAATAAGTAGTGATTTTGAGTAAATAATCAACTCCCGGGATATCTGACATCCCGGGAGTTATTGGTTAATGTAATGGTTAGGATTGTTTGTCTAAACTGGCATTATTGGTTTATGTTACTGCGAACCCTCAGAGGGTGTGAAGCATCTCAGAAGTTCGCCAACAAGTATACAGGTCCTGCCTGGATCAATTTCCCAATTCGTATAATACTGAGATTGCCACGCCCCATCTCGAACCTTTGCTTGCTCTGGTTTGCTCAGGGCTTGCAATGATAAGATTTGTAACTTTCGGTGGTGTGAACTTAACCTAGACACATACCTTTGGTTAAGATGCTTTGCCACAACACTAAATATGACATTGATCAATGAATCGATCCTTTATCACTATCGTGGATATCGCAAATGATAATTTATTCCGGTATTTAAAATCACTTCAGGATAAGCTCTGTTTGCGGGGTGGAGAGGAACTCCGCGCCATCTTTGGTGATCAGCACGTCTTCTTCGAGACCCACATAGCCATATCCCGGCACCATCAGGCCCGGTTCAAGCGTGTAGACCTGGCCGACCTCTAGGGGCAGGTACGGCGTGCGGCCGTAGCGGTCCCAGGCTGGGCCAAGGATCGCGCCGCCGTCATGCGCCAGACGGCCGACCTGGTGGCCGGTCGCGTAGGGGTAGGCTGGATACCCCGCGCCGGTCACGACTGCTCTGGCGACCCGGTCCACCTGGACGCCGGGGAGCCCCGCCTGGAGGGTTTCGAACGCTGCCTGGATCGCCTTTACAATCGTATCGAACCCCTTCTGCACGGTCCCAGGCGGTTGAACCTCCTCAGGCTGGAGGAAGTAGACCATCCGCTGAATATCGGCGCAGTAATCATTTTCCCGAACGCCGAAGTCAAAGTGCAGTAGGTGACCGGGTTTGATCTTGATTTCAGTCGGCGCATTGTGACCGACCGGTGAATCCGGGCCGCTGTTGACGGCCGGGTTGTTATTCCTGGGCCAGGCGTAATCGAGACCGCGGGCTTCGACCATGTCGTGCATCAACTCAGCGACGTCAATCTCGGTCATCCCGAGTTCGATCTCGTCAAAAGCTTCTGTATATATAGATTGTGTTGATGCGATAGCCGTGCGGATGCGGTCAACTTCCAGTGAGGATTTACGTCCGCGCAGGCTGCTGATCATGTGTTCGGCCGAGACAATGCGCTTACGGAAGGGTGTTCCTCGCAGGGTCTCCATCAGGTTGAGATACATCCCGTGAGAGAGACCGTCCGCCAATACGTCGTTTTCAGAGAAGTTGACGGCGATCTGAGCGGGATCCAACCGGTTGAGTTCTTGGATCAGGATGGGCTTAATGCTTTCATCGTAAGGAATAACACGGTCGAAAGCGCCTGTCTTGACAGCGGTTTCAACTTCGAACCGACCCACGATGGCCAGACGCTCACCGCTGCGGGTGAAGATCAGGGCGCTTTGCCAGGTCAGGTCGGCATCTCCGTAAATCAATGGCAGGACGGGGTCGCCGCCGGCGCTGGTTTCGCGCACAAAAACCAGCCAGAGGTCCAATTCTTTTTCTTTGAGCAATTTGAGGGCTTGTTCGCCTTTTTGTACGACGATGGGGTTCATTGTTCTCCAGACCTTAGAATTTGATATCGCCTGTTAAGTTTATCTCAAAATGCTTATCTTAGACGACCGTCCTATCGACGCCCAGGGTTTGGATTCCCAGGCGCTTATCCGAAATCACATTCTGACGGATTTCATGATTGTGCGGGCGTGGAACCGATTTTGAGTTGGGGCAAGGGTGGTCCTTAGCTGATTATCGGGAAGAGCGGCAATCCGAATAGCGGTGCCGCTGTGGTGCAAGGTGTACCTTATTTATTGCTCGTTTTTTCAGTTCAAGGCTCATTGAGGGGCTGGTCTTCTCCCTCTGAGCCGCCTGCTCCGGTAAGGTTGGGAGATGAACAAAGCCGGCGGGAATTGATTTCCCTCGATTGGAGAGAGTATGCATCAGGGGTTAGAAGACCTGGTTGCAAAGATAGGCCCCGGCCGAGAGTGAGAGCTCTGCCGGGATGCCAGCTTGCTGCACGCGGTGAGCATGGCGCGAAGGGGCAGCGTACTGAAATAGGCTGCAGGGCCGCCCGGCTCAATCGGCGTATCCTGCATGCTGACGCCCGCATTGTCGGGGAGGCGCTAGCCCATTAGATTAATCGCTATCCGCTCCAGTGAGATCCGAGCGCGTCCGAGAGCCAGGCCAAAACAAAGAACGGTATCCGGCTGATGTTGCTCTAAAACGGCCAGCAGTTTGGATGGACCGCAATCTTTATCCACAGGAAGGATTGCCCGAACCAGGGTGAGATCCGTTGTAAAGGTTTCTGGAATAGATTCGACCAGCATTTGGCTGGGATTGATAGAGCTTTTTCCGAAGGGCTCAAAGCCGGTGGTTAGAATTTTTATTTTGACTCGTGCGGGAAGTTCGGCGAGATTTGGTGGAAATATTGTTTGAGGACTGTCTGAGGGGGCTGTTCATCATCCAGTGCGGCAATGACTTGCTCCAGCCACGAGCGCAGCGCTGCGGTGTCGAAATTGAATTGAGGATCGGGAAAATCCGCCAGCCAGCCGAGGGCATGGCTGAAAAACTTCCTGGCTGCTTTACCGTTATCCTGTGTGAGACGATAAAAACCGCCTGAAATTTGCAGCAAAGCTCGATAAAACTCACGTTGAGGAGCGGGGGTTTCCCGCCAGGCGGTTTCAAAATATTCGTGAGCATCGTAAAAGGCGCTCCGGTTGAAGCGGGCCAGTCCTTTCACAACGTTTGGGTTCATTTTTTGCTCATGAGCTTGCATTATCACCTGCCTGATTAAGATATTGGAATTATAGCATTGGCGCTTCATAATGACCTGAGATTGTCTGAGGTTCGCCGACGCTGATTGCTGTTGGCGTATCTATGATGGAGGCCCTTGTGCTATAATTTTTTATATCGGAATAAAGTTCTGAACGCGAGGAAAAGATGCTGATCACAAATGGAAAAATCATCACCTGGGGGCCTGAGAATGAGATTCTGCCGGAAGGAACGGGATTGCTGATCCGCGACGGCGTGATTGAGAAGATCGCACCGCAAACGGATCTGATCCGTGATTACCCGGAGGAGGAACAGGTTTTTGCGGACGGGCAGTACGTGATGCCCGGGAATATCTGCGCCCATACGCATTTCTACGGGGCGTTTTCCCGCGGTTTGGGCATTCCCGGCGACCCGCCGGCAAATTTTACCCAGATCCTCGAAAAGCTCTGGTGGAACCTGGATAAGGCTCTCGACTCGGAGGGGATCCGGTCGTCAGCTCAGGTTTGCCTGGTGGATGCGATCAAACACGGCACCACGACCTTGATTGACCATCACGCTTCGCCAAATGCCATTGACGGCTCGTTGGATATTATTGCTGAGGCTGTGAACCAGGCAGGTCTGCGGGCTTCGCTTTGTTACGAAGTCACCGACCGAGACGGCCCCGAAAAGGCTGAGGCCGGCCTGCAGGAAAACCGGCGTTTTATTAAACGCATCGCCCGGCGCGACCTCAAGGATGCCAACCTGCGGGCGCATTTCGGCCTGCATGCCAGCCTGACCCTCTCGGATGAGACCCTGGCCCGGGCAAGCGAGCTTTGCCCGGCGGACATTGGCTTCCATATTCATGCCGCGGAAGGGATGGCCGACCAGGTGGACAGCCTGGAGAAATCGGGTAAGCGTGTGATCCACCGGCTGGATGAATTTGGAATCCTCAAACCGCAAACGATCCTGGCTCACGGCGTGCATCTGGATGGGCGTGAGATTGTCCGTCTGGCCGATCGCCGCGCCTGGCTCACGCATCAACCCCGTTCGAACATGAATAACGCGGTGGGTGTCGCGCCGATCGAAGAAATGATGGAGGCCGGCGTCCGGGTGGCGCTCGGAAATGATGGTTTTTCCAATACCATGTGGCAGGAATGGAAGGAGGCCTACCTGCTGCCGAAGCTGGCGCAATTCAATCCTCAGGCGATGGGTGGGAATGTGGTAATTGAAATGGCCGTGAAGAACAACGGCCAACTGGTCACGGACCTGTTCGATGGGCTGCGAATTGGGCGGATTGAGGAAGGTGCGGCGGCTGACTTGATCTTTGTGGATTATCATCCCTTCACCCCCTTGACGGCCGGCAACCTGCCCTGGCAAATCCTCTTTGGTTTTCAGGAGAGTATGGTCACAGGCACCATCGTGGCAGGGACGCCGCTGATGCTCAACCGGGAACTGCTCACGCTGGACGAGACTGAGATCGCCGAAACAGCGATGGATGTCGCCATCGCCACCTGGGATCGCTTTGATGAAATCGCTAAGAAGGAATAAGAAAAATGACAGAAGAAAAACAAACCTATACCATCGGCATCATCGGCGGCACCGGTAAGGAAGGTAAAGGTCTTGCCTATCGCTGGGTGCAGGCTGGACACCGCGTGATCATTGGCTCCCGCAAGGTAGAAAAGGCACAGAATGCCGTTGCGGAATTGTTGGAATTGTTCGAAGGCGAGCCGCCCTTGCTGGAGGGGATGGCGAATGAAGATGCTGTCGAGGCTTGTGAGATTGCCGTCCTAACCGTGCCCTATAGCGCTCACCGGGTTACCTTGGAAGGGTTGAAGGAATCCTTGCAAGGCAAGATCCTGGTGGACGTTGTTGTACCAATCGTGCCGCCCAAGGTCACCAAAGTGCAAATGCCGGCCGCGGGTTCCGCGGCCCAGGAAGCGCAGGCGATCCTCGGCGATGATTGCCGGGTGGTGGATGCTTTCCAGAATATTTCCCATGAACGTTTGATGAAGGGCGGCGAGGTGGATTGTGATGTGCTGGTCTGCGGCAAGACTAAGACCGCCCGGCGGGTCGTGTTGGGTCTGGTGGCGGACGCCGGCCTAAAGGGTTGGGATGCCGGGCCGATTGAAAACGCGGTGGTTGTGGAGGGGATGACCTCAGTTTTGATCGGCTTGAATATCCAACACAAAGTGCATGCCTCTGGCATTCGTATCACGGGGATCCCAGATCGGGACTGAGATAAATATGTCACTGACGCTCACACCGCTGCCTTCTTTTCCCCTGGTTCAGCCGGGGGATGATTTACCTGAACACATCGAAAAGGCCCTAACTGAGGCGGAGATTGCATTGCAGGACGGGGATATCCTCGTTTTGGCCCAGAAAATTGTTTCAAAAGCTGAAGGGCGTCTGGTAAATCTGACGACGGTGACGCCGGGTGAAGACGCACGCCACTATGCAGAGATTACAAGCAAAGATCCACGTTTGCTGGAACTGATCCTCTCAGAGAGCCGCGAAGTGTTGCGTACCCGGGAGAACTTGGTTATTGTTGAGCATAAGCTGGGGTTCATCAGCGCCAACGCCGGGATTGACCATTCCAATGTTTCAGGCCCCTGGGGTGAACCGGAAGATTGGGTGCTGCTGCTTCCGGAAGACCCGGACCGTTCTGCAGCGCAAATCAGATCAGCGCTGGAACAATCCTTTGGTTGCCGGATGGGCGTACAGATTATCGATTCGCACGGACGCGCCTGGCGGCTGGGTACCGTCGGTACCACGATTGGGCTGGCCGGGATGCCCGGCCTGGTGGATTTACGGGGGAAGGCCGATCTTTTTAATTACCATTTGCGGGCAACCTTGGTGGGGGCAGCGGATGAACTTGCCGGCGCTGCTTCACTAATGATGGGTCAGGCTGCCGAGGGGACACCCGTTGTCCATGTCCGCGGCTTCCCCTATTCCCTGCGGGAGGGAGGCTTGCAAGAATTGATTCGTCCCAAAAAGCTGGATATGTTCAGGTAAGAAGGCCCTGATGAGCGCAATCATTTCTGAATTGGATGAAAATGCAGCTGTGCAGGTCATGCACCTGTGGCGGCGTCTCCATCGCGCCTGTGGGCTGGAAGGGATCTTTAATTATCCCACCCCCCATTTCACCTGGTTTAGCAGCGCGGATGTAGATGTCGATCGGTGTTTGCTGGTGATCGAAACTTTTGCCAAACGTCATAAACCCTTCCAAATCCAGACAGCGGGTTTGGGACTATTCCCTGGTGAGCTTCCCGTCCTTTTCCTGCCCCTTGTCAAATCACTTAAACTGGCAACCCTTCATCAAACCTTATGGGAAGAGGTCTATCCCCTGACAGAGGAGATGCGGGAGATTTCCTTGCCTCCGTATTGGGTGCCGCACATCACCCTGGCGATCAAAGATTTGAACCGGCAAAACCTCACCTGTGCGGTTGACGCAATAGCCTTTGACACGCTTCAGTTGTTCATCCGAATCGACAATATCATGCTCGTCGAACCTGGTGTGGATGAGCTTGGGGATACGATGGGGCGTTTTTCCTTTTCCGGAGAGGAGACCTCGCGATGAGAATTTGTGCCCTGGCCGGTGGGGTGGGTGGCGCGAAGCTGGTTGATGGACTAGCAGCGATATTACCGCCTTCGCAATTAAGCGTGGTTGTGAATACAGGGGACGACTTTGAATATCTAGGCTTACAAATCAGCCCTGATTTGGATACGGTTTGTTATACTCTGGCCGGGATAGCGAACCCGACCACGGGCTGGGGCCAGCAGGATGAGCGCTGGGTGACCTACAATGCACTTGCGTCACTTGGCGGCCCGGACTGGTTTCGGCTTGGTGACAGGGACCTGGCAACCCATCTTTTCAGAACCGAGGCTTTGAGAACGGGTCAGACTTTGTCTGCGGTGACAAACGCACTTTGCGACGTCTGGGGGATTACCCATCCGGTTTTCCCGATGAGTGACGATCCGGTTCGTACGCATGTTCAAACCAAAGCCGGCCAGGATCTCGGTTTTCAGGAATACTTTGTTCATCAAGCATGTGAACCGGCGGTGCAGGGGTTTGAATTCAGGGGAGCGGAAAAAGCACAGCCGCTGCCCGAAGCTTTGGAAGCGCTCAAAACCGCAGACCTGATTGTGATCGCGCCGTCCAATCCCTGGGTGAGCATTGGCCCGATCCTCGCTGTGCCAGGATATCAGGACCTCATTCAACGAAAACCGACCCTCGCTGTTTCGCCCATTGTGGGTGGGAGAGCGCTCAAGGGTCCGGCAGCCAAGATGTACCGGGAACTCGGGATCGCACCCTCAGCCACGGCGGTCGCTGCGCAGTATCGTGATTTCCTGACAGGGTTTGTTTTCGATAAACAGGATGCCGATGAATTGGACAAAATCGAGCGATGGCGTATAATTTCCTTAGTTACCGATACGGTCATGAAAGCCAAATCGGACCGGATCCGTTTAGCTGAGGAAATTCTTCAGTTCGGCGACTCGGTCCTTAATAGGAGCCAATAACCTTATGAGCCTTTGGGCAATTGTTCCAGTTAAACCTCTCCGCCGAGGTAAATCCCGACTTTCAGCAGTATTATCCGAAGATGAACGCTCACAACTTAATCACCAACTATTCGTCCATACCATTGCCGTGCTCAAGCAGGCACCGGCAGTTTCGGACATTCTCGTGGTCAGCCGGGATTCCGATGTGCTGACTGAAGCCCGCGAACTGCAGGTTCGCACTGTGACTGAGAACGGTACCCCGGAGTTGAACAACGCTTTGCGTCGGGCTTCTTTATTTTCAAAGTCTTTTTCGAATGAAGGCATTCTGATAGTGCCGGCGGATTTGCCTTTGATGACCCCGGAAGATGTAAGCGATTTTTTGGGTCGTCGCGGTGATCCCCCGACAGTCGTCATCGCACCGGACCGTCGCCGACAGGGCACGAATCTGCTCTTCACGAATCCAGCGGACCTGCTCGTCTTTTCATATGGACAGGAGTCGTTTGAAAGGCACATGAAGCTGGCTCAGCACCGCGGGGCCAAAGTTGAAATCGTTGAGAACGAACGGATTGCCCTTGACCTGGACGTACCCGAAGACTATGCCTTGCTCAGATCGGCTGAAGCCATCCCGATTATGAGCGAAATTTAACCTCACCAATAGTAGAAGGAAGAAGCCATGATTGAGAGAGTTGCCTTATATTTGCAGGACGCTCACGACCTGCGTGATGGGTTGGATTACGTCAAATATGCCGAGGACCGCGGCTTTGAGGCCGTCTGGCAAGCGGAGAGCCGCCTGGTGCGCGATGCCATCGTTCCCATGGCAGCCTATGCAGCGGTGACCGACGAGATCAAGATTGGCTCCGGCGTGATCAATAACTGGACCCGCAATATCGGGTTGCTGGCGGCGACTTATCTTACGTTGGACGACCTGGCGCCAGACCGGATCATTTGTGGTATCGGCGCCTGGTGGGATCCGCTGGCATCCAATGTGGGGATTGACCGCAATAGCCCACTCACGGCGATGGAAGAGACTGTGACCGTGATGCGCAGACTGCTCAATCTTGAACGCGTGACTTTCGATGGCGATTTCGTGCATGTGAACGGGATTGAGTTGGATGTGGTGCATGGCCGGCGAGAACCCCGCAATGTGCCAATCT
This sequence comes from Chloroflexota bacterium, assembly GCA_034189815.1. GTDB lineage: Bacteria > Chloroflexota > Anaerolineae > Anaerolineales > Anaerolineaceae > Brevifilum. Next base: position 14,318 of record JAXHUD010000009.1, on the reverse strand, counting down.
ACATCGGCGCAACCGGCCCGAAGATGCTGAAATTGACCGGGCGGATCGCCGATGGTGCGCTGTTGAATTACTGTGTACCGCCTAAATATAATGAACTTGCCATTGAGCAGCTGAAGAAAGGGCTAAAGGAGTCCGGTCGGACTCTCGATGACCTGGATCGACCGCAGCTGATGGTTTGCTCCGTGGATGAGGATGGCGACAAGGCCCGCGATACAACTCGGGAACTGTTAACCCAATATTTGGCGCAGCAGCCGCATATCGCCAAGGCCTCCGGCGTCTCAATGGACATCGTACACGAGATTCAATCCATTTTAGGCTGGCCTGCAACGCACGAACAAATCCAAAAAGCCAAACATCTGGTCCCGGATGAATTGATCTACCGGATCACGGCCAGCGGTACACCGGATGAGGCCCGTGCGAAAGTGCAGGAATATATCGATAACGGCGCGACCTGCCCGGTGCTCTATCCTGTGGGCGGTAACGTCAAGGTGTTGATCGATACATTTGCGACCAAGTAACGATTGGCGATGATGAACCAAAAACAACCCGGATCGACAAACTGTTTCGTCTGCGGTCGGGACAACCCGGCTGGTTTAAAGATGGAATTTTATACAACATCACCTGGTGAATCACAAACTGAGATATCAGTGCCTTCTATGTATGCAGGGTATCCCGGTGTGGTTCATGGCGGGATCATTGCAGCCATGCTGGACGAGGCCGGCGGACGCGCAGGGATGGATGAGACGTCACACTTCATGGTCACGGCGCAGCTTAATGTCCGTTACCGTAAACCCGTGCCCACAGAGACACCCCTGACGATCATCGGCAAGGCCGGGTCTCGTCGAGGCCGTGTGTCCGAGGCTCATAGCGAGATCCACGGTCCCGACGGTGAGGTGTTAGCGGAAGCCGAGCTGGTTTTGGTGGATATTCCTGAAGAGCAGTTATCGGATGTCGATCCCAAAGAAATGGGCTGGCAGGTTTATCCTGATGAGGAGGAGTAATGATTGCTGAATATTTCCGTCCCGGTACGTTAGATGAAGCCGTAACGTTATTGGTTGATGAGCAGAAAAATCTCAAACCGCTCGGCGGTGGTACCAAGTTGAGCCGCCGGCAGTCTGAGACCCTTGGTGTCGTGGATTTGCAGAACACCGGTCTTGATCAGATCGAAACACGCGGCCAGCGGATCATGGCTGGTGCAGCGGCGCGCTTGGATCAGCTTCTTAAACATCCCGATGTGCATCCGGAGATCAAGCGGGCGATCATGATCGATTCAGCCCAGAATATGCGCAATATGGCGACTCTGGGCGGTTGGTTGGTCAGTAGCGATGCCCGCTCTATCTTCTCCACGGTCTTATTGGCCCTCGATGCCACCCTGACCTGGATGCCGGATGAAGAACGGATCCGGATGGGGAATTGGCTGCCGATGCGGGAGACTGAATCCCCCGGTGTATTGATGACCGAAGTGGAATGGTGGACCCGGCCGCATCTGGTATTTGAATATGTGGCTCGTTCGCCCAAGGATCGCCCGATCCTGATCGTGGCAGCAGCCCAGTGGGGCTCTGGCCGGACTCGGGTCACCCTCGGTGGTTATGGCGGAACGCCGATCGTGGCGATGGATGGTCCGGAGGACCGCGGCGTGGATGTTGCTGTTCGAGATGCGTATTATGAAGCCGAGGACACCTGGGCGACAGCCGTCTACCGCCGGGAGGTCGCTTCCCGGCTGGCGCTGCGCTGTTTGGATCGAATTGACGCCCTCAAAGAAAGTGAGGCCTGAAATGAATGTCACGCTTACCATTAACAGACAAGAATTCCCCCTGAAAATTGACCCCGGTGAGCGTTTACTCGATACGCTCCGTAAGCTGGGTTTTTTCAGCATCAAAAGCGGCGGCTGCGAGAACGGCGAATGCGGCGCCTGCACGATCCTTTTCGATGGACGACCGGTCAATAGCTGCACGATGCTGACTGCCCAGGCTGAAGGCCATCAGATTGAGACCGTTGAAGCCCTCGGAGAACACCCTGACCAGGGCTGGAAGAAGACCGAAGGCTTGCATGCGATCCAACAGGCTTTTGTGGATGTTGGCGCGATCCAGTGCGGCTACTGCACCCCTGCCATGGTCCTCACGGCCAAGGCCTTACTGGAACAGGAAGCGAACCCCAGCGAAGAGGCGGTACGAGATGCGCTTTCCGGTGTGCTCTGCCGCTGCACGGGCTATATCAAGCCGGTGCAGGCCGTGCTGCGCGCTGCGGCGATCCTGCGGGGCGAACACGTTCCGCCGATTGACGGCCCGATCGATATTTCGGGAGAGTTGGGCTTGGGGGATCAAGATGGCGACGGTAATGCGCCGCCGACCATTGGGTCAGGTACGTTGACCGAGACCAAGGTGATGCCCAAGTTGAAGATCGTCGATCCCCATTCCAAGATGAAAACGGTCGGTCACGGTGAGCCCAAGGTCGATGCGGTTAAGCTCGTGCAAGGGAAACCAGCTTTCACCGCTGACTTTGAGAGGCGGGACATGCTCTACGCCAAAGTGCTGCGCAGCCCGCACGCCCATGCCGAGATCAAACACATTGACGCCTCCGCTGCTCGAGAACTGCCTGGGGTTGTTGCCGTGCTGACCTGGAAAGATGTCCCCCGGGTGGCTTATTCTACGGCGGGGCAATCTCACCCGATTCCCGGACCGCTGGACTCCTTCTCATTGGATCATAAAATGCGCTTTGTCGGTGATAGGGTGGCGCTGGTGGCTGCTGAATCGCTTGAAATTGCGACGGCAGCACTCGATCTGATCGAGGTGGAATACGAAGTGCTGGAGCCGGTTCTGGATCCCACCAAAGCAATGGATCCGGACGCACCAAGGATCCACGACGAACCGGAATATGTGAATTTTGACGAGTCCGATCCTTCCCGCAACCTTGCGGCAGAGATCCGGATCGATATTGGCGATCTCGACAGAGGTTTTGAGCACGCCGACAAAATCTACGAAGCTGAATACGATGTTCCTAAAGTCCAGCAGTCGCATATCGAACCCCATGTTGTGCTGACTTATTGGGATGAGGATGACCGTTTGGTGATCCGCACAAGCACCCAGGTGCCCTTCCACGTGCGCCGGCAGATTGCGCCCGTGCTGGACCTCCCGATCAAGCGGATCCGGGTGATTAAGCCTCGGATCGGCGGCGGGTTCGGCGGCAAACAGGAAGTGCTGGTGGAGGATATCGCCGCCCACCTCACAATTGCCACGGGACGCCCCGTGTTGTATGAGATGACCCGAGAGGAAGAATTCATTGGGGCGCGCACGCGTCATCCTATGCGCATCCGGCTCAAAACCGGCGTGAAGAAGGACGGTACGATCACGGCTAATGAAATGTACTGCCTCAGCGACACCGGGGCCTACGGTTGCCATGCGCTCACCGTGGCTGGCAATACCGGCGCCAAGTCCATGGCGCTTTATGTGGGCGACGGACCCTATCGGGAAGATCCCAATATTCGCTTTTATTCGGACGTGGTCTATACCAACACCGTGCCCTCCGGCGCTTACCGGGGCTATGGCGTTCCCCAGGGCTTCTGGCCTGTGGAGCGTCATATGGAGGACATTGCCCGTGATCTGGGCATGGACCCGATTGAATTCAGGTTAAAGAACGCCATCCGAGCGGGAGAAATCAATCCCTTCAGCAAAGCCTGGAGCGAGGGACGCGAACCCAGACCTGAAACGGTTTACACCGTGGGTCTGGAAGAGTGTGTGGCCCAGGGCCGCAGCGCCATCGGTTGGGATCAGAAATTTGGCAACAAGCAATGGCATACCGTCCCAGGGAGGAAGCATCTCCGCAAGGGCGTCGGTGTGGCGATGGTGATGCAGGGCACTGCCATCCCTTATTTAGATATGGGCGGTGCGAGCATCAAGATGAACGATGACGGCTCCTTCAACCTGCTGGTTGGCGCCACCGACCTCGGGACGGGTTCTGACACCGTGCTGGCCCAGATGGCGGCAGAAACCCTCGGCGTACCGGTGGAAGATATGATCGTTTATTCTTCCGATACCGACTTCACCCCCTTCGATAAGGGCGCTTATGCTTCCAGTACCACGTATATCTCTGGCACTGCGACCGTGAAGGCGGCCGAGAAGGTGGCGGACCGCATCCGTCTGCGAGCTGCGAAGATGTTTGCCGACCAGGCGTTGGAGGTGGAACCCGCCGAGGTTCTGCTGGAAGATCGTAAAGCGATTGCTCCCTCGGGTGAATCTTTCACTCTGGAAGAGATTGCGTTGAATGCGACCCATGAAACCGATCAGGAACAGATCATGGGCGTCGCCTCGCATATGTCCCCCGTGGCGCCGCCGCCTTTCGCGGCTCAGTTCGCCGAAGTGACAGTGGATACGGAATCCGGTATGGTAACGGTGGATAAGCTGGTGATGGCGGTGGACTCCGGGGTGATCATCAATCCGGTGACTGCCTCCGGCCAGATTGAGGGCGGCATGGCTCAGGCATTGGGGTATGCGGTCAGTGAGGAAATGGTCTACGATGAAAATGGCCAGCCTCGCGAAAGAGACTTTGTTGATTATCACATTTTCCGGGCTGATGAGATGCCGGAATTGACCACAATCTTTGTGGAAACCTTTGAACCCTCTCATCCCTTTGGCGCCAAGGCTGTGGCGGAGATCCCGTTGGATGGGGTCGCCCCGGCGGTCGGCAATGCCATTCTGGATGCCTGTGGGGTAGGGCTTGCCAAGATACCGGCGATTCCAGAGCGCATTTGGCGTTCCCTCAAAGGTCTCGTTCCCCTAGAAGAGGATTAGCGCGTTAATGGCAAATATTCCCAGTACACCCAATCTGCGTGATCTTAATCGCGTGTATGTGATTGGGCACGTTAACCCCGATACGGATGCAATCGCTTCTGCGATGGGATATGCCTGGTTGCTGGAACAGCGTGATGGCATCAACGCCATTGCGGCACGGTCTGGTGCGATCAATCGGCAGACCTCCTGGGTGCTCCACACCCTCAACCTGGAGCCACCGATGTTGTTCAATGATGCATCGCCGCGCTTTGATTCGGTCATGCGCCGCCTGGACACGGTCACACCTGACCGGCCTTTGAGTGAGGCCTGGGCTATACTGAGCCGGACAGGCGGTGTGGCTCCTGTCGTTAACCCGGACGGCACTCCCTACGGGCTGATCTCCGGTCGTTCTCTGTTTAATTTCCTCAGCCGGCATATGGGTCCGCACCCGCGCTATAAGGATATGACCATCGCCGAACTGCTGGAGATCCCCTGCAAGGAAGCGGCCGAAACGGACGTGGCGCGCTACCCCGCCTCAACCCGCATCCGTGACGTGATCCGGCGGTTATTGCGGGACGAGGTGGATGAGTTTTGGGTTCTTGATGATAACCAACGCTATCTTGGCATTTGTCGGCAGCGTGATTTGCTTGATCCACCCCGGCTGAAGATTATCCTGGTGGACCATAACGAACCCCAGCAGGCTTTGGGTTCATTGAATGAAGCCGAATTGGTTGAGATCCTCGACCATCACCGCCTTGGGAACCCGACGACGCATGAGCCAATCCGGTTCACTGTGGATGTGGTTGGCAGCACAAGCACCCTCGTTTCAGAAATGATCGAGGACGCAGGACTTAGTTCGCCGCCCGAACTGGCAGGTCTGATGCTGGCCGGGTTGGTATCCGATACGTTGATCCTGACCTCCCCGACGACCACTGCCCGCGATCATAAAGCCGCGGAACGGTTGTCCCGTTGGGCATTTGTTTATGGCTCGCCGCTGGCGGACGAAACCGTTCAATCATTCGGCGAGAAGGTACTGTCCGCAGGGGCTGGGCTTTCCAGCCGGGATCCGAAAGACGTGGTTTCCACCGATATGAAGCAGTACGAGACCGGATCCACCCGGTTCGCGATTGCACAGGCAGAAGTTTCCGAGCTCTATGAGCTCAACGAACACCTGGAGCCGCTGCGGGATGCTTTGCAGGAACTGCGCGAGCGCCGTAGTTTGGATTTCGCCATGCTGATGGTGACCGACGTGGTGCAGGGCGACAGTCGTCTGCTGATGGTGGACGCGCCGCTCGTTTTGGAAGAGCTGCCATACCGGCCGCTCCCGGACGGCACCCGCCTGGCGGAAGGCGTGGTCTCCCGCAAGAAACAGCTCCTGCCTGTTGTTTTTAGTTTGTTAGAGGATTAGTATGGATTTGTTTGAACGCTTGAATAACACCGTCGATGCCGGGCAACCGGTTGCGCTTTGTACGGTCGTGAATACCAAAGGTTCTGTGCCCCGTCATGCCGGCGCGAAGATGTTGGTCTTTCCGGATGGTGAAATTGACGGCACGGTTGGCGGCGGTGAGACTGAGAAATTGGTCCGGGATGAAGCCCTGGCCGCTTTGGCGGATGGACGCACCCGGTATTTGCATTATGAACTGATTGATGTCGAGAAGGGCGATCCGGGTGTCTGCGGTGGGACCGTCTCCATTTTTGTAGAACCCTACCTGCGAACGCCGACCGTGGTTGTGGTCGGCGCAGGGCATGTCGGACGGGCCGTTGTGCACCTGGCGAAATGGCTTGGATATCGGGTTGTATTGAGCGATGACCGGGCAGAACTCTGCACGGCGGAAAGCAGCCCCGGCGCCGACCAGTACCTTCCCGTCCGCATGGGCGAGCTGCCCGAGGTGATGGATATCGGTCCACAGACCTACATTGTATTGGTCACCCGCGGGGTTGAAGTTGATGTGGAAGGCTTGCCGGCCTTGCTTGAGACGGATGCGGCTTATATTGGCCTGATCGGCTCGAAGAAACGCTGGGCGCACTGCCAGGAAAAATTGAAAGAGGCGGATGTGCCGGAAACATTGATAGAGCAGATCAAATCACCCGTGGGGCTTGACATACACGCTGAGACGCCGAATGAGATCGCGCTCAGCATCCTGGCGGAGATCACCGACCTGCGCAATGGCGGCAGGCGACATTTGCGAAAAGCTTAACCGAACGGAGAATAGGCATATGTGGCAAAACTATATCATGGCTCTATCATTGGACGAAGCGATTGATGCCCTTTCTGAACAAGGTGAGTCAGCCCGGATCATTGCAGGCGGCACCGATCTGATCCTCGAGATCGAACGCGGCGTCAGACCGGGTGTTGAGACGATCATTGACATCTCAAAGGTGCCCGGATTGGACGAGGTCACAGAAGACACCGACGGCGTGATCCACCTTGGCCCATTGGTCACGCATAATCACATTGTGGCTTCCGCACTGATAAGAGAAAAAGCATTTGCATTGCTTCAGGCGTGCTGGGAGGTAGGCTCCCCCCAAATCCGCAATCGCGGCACCGTCGCCGGTAACCTCGTTACTGCATCACCGGCTAACGACACGATCAGCCCATTGATGGCTCTGGATGCCAGCCTGACGCTGCGTTCGAAATCCGGTGAACGCACGGTCAAACTGGCGGATTTTTACACCGGTGTTCGAAAAACTGTCATGGCCTCGGATGAAGTGATAACGGATATCTTCTTTACAGCACCTGAGCAGAACCAGCCTTCTTTCTTCATCAAGACGGCCTTGCGCCGGGCACAGGCGATTTCGGTGATCAATGTCTCCGTTCTGCTGACGATGGATAACGAACAAGTCAGTGATGCGCAGATCACACTAGGCGCGGCAGCGCCGACGATCATCCACGCTGCCGAGGCTGAGCAATTCCTGAAAGGCAAGTCACTCAGCGAGGGCGTGATTGAAGAAGTTGGTAAACTGACGGCCCAGGCCGCTCAGCCGATCAGCGATATCCGCGGCTCGGCTGAATATCGCGATTACATGATCGGCGTGATCACCAAACGGGCGCTGCGGGCGATTATGAACGGCGTGGATAAGGACCTGGTGCCCGAGCAGCCCATCCTGCTTATGGGTGATGGAATGCAGGCCAAAGCGCCCAAGAAGCCCTGGGATGGTGAAGCGATTCATACCTGGATCAACGGCAAGGAATACCATTTCACAACCGGTTTTGCGAAGACGCTGCTCAACCTGATCCGGGATGAGGCCGGACTGACCGGCACAAAGGAGGGTTGTGCGGAAGGGGAGTGCGGCGCCTGTACGGTGTTCCTGGATGGCCGGGCGGTGATGAGCTGCCTGGTGCCGGCTGCCCGTGCGCACGGTGCTGAGATTGTGACCATTGAAGGTCTGAGCAAAGCGGGTCAAATGCACCCCGTGCAGGAAGCCTTTGTGGAATATGGCGCGATCCAATGCGGATTCTGCACACCGGGATTCATTATGTCCGCCACAAAATTATTGGAAGAGCGGGAAACCCCTTCACAGAAGGAAATCCGCCAGGCGATCACGGGCAACCTCTGTCGCTGCACAGGCTATTACAAGATCATCGAAGCCATTGAGGAAGCCAGTAAAGTCACTGCGAAAACGTCATAGGGGAAAGAGGTGAATGATGGCAACAAACTACGTTGGGCAATCCATTACCCGATTTGATGTCAAGGACAAAGCCACCGGTGAAGCACTTTATCCCGGTGACTTCAATCTGACCGATCAGGTCTACATGAAAATTCTCTTTGCCGACCGGCCGCATGCGATCGTCAAGGCGATCGATACGTCGGCTGCTGAGGAGATGGAGGGCGTGCTGACCGTGTTGACGGCAAAGGACGTTCCGGTCAACGAATATGGGCTAATCATGCCGGATCAACCGGTGCTTTGCGGGCCCGGGTCGGATAAACCCTATGGAGATCGTGTGCGGTTTGTGGGCGATCAGATCGCCCTCGTCGTCGCTGAGACGAATGAGATCGCGGATGCGGCTCGTAAGGCGATCAAGGTCACTTATGAGGATCTGCCCGTAGTCAGTACCATTGAGGCGGCAATAGCGGAAGACCCGGTCCTGTTACATCCTGAGAAGAAGGATAATACGATCCTCCACTATCAAATCCGGCGAGGCGATGTTAACGAGGCTTTCAAGGACTGCGATGTGGTCGTTGAAGGCGAATACCGCACGCCGATGCAGGAACACGCTTATCTGCAGCCGGAAGCCGGCCTTTCGTATATTGACGAAGAAGGCCGGATCACGGTTGTTGTGGCGGGGCAGTGGACGCATGAAGATCAGGAACAGATCGCCCATGCGCTGGGCCTGGAACCTGAGCAGATCCGGGTGATTTATCCGGCGATCGGGGGTGCATTTGGCGGGCGTGAGGATATGTCCGTCCAAATTGTGCTGGCTCTGGCGACCATGCGCCTGCACGAGCGGGGGATTGACCGGCCGATCAAGATCATCTGGAGCCGCGAGGAATCGATCATCGGACACCACAAACGCCATGCTTATAAGTTGATCGGCAAATGGGGCGCGACCAGGGAAGGCAAGATCCTGGCGGCGCAGGTGGATGTCTATGCCGACGGCGGCGCATATGCCTACACCTCAACCAAGGTTTTAGGAAATGCGACCCTGATGTGCGTTGGACCATATGACATCCCCAATGTCAAGGTTGACGCGCAGGCGGTTTATACCAATAACGTCCCCGGTGGGGCTTTCCGCGGGTTTGGTGGTCCTCAGGGCGCGTTTGAAGCTGAGATGCAGGTCAACCGGCTGGCGGAAGCGTTGGAGATGGATCCGGTTGAACTGCGGATGAGAAATTTGCTGACGGATGACTCCCTGCTGGCGACCAATACGGCCCCGCCGAAGGGCGTGACGATCAAACCAGTGATGGAGGCCTGTGCGAAGCGCTCAGGCTGGCAGCAAAAGGATGGGAATTGGCAGGCGCCATCCCCGATGGCGCACAGCGGGGCCGTCAAGCGCGGTCGCGGTGTGGCCTGTGCGTATAAGAATGTGGGCTTTTCTTTTGGCGCGCCGGAATCCTGTACAGCGATGATCGAACTGCACGGCGAAGCGGAGATTGAGCGCGTGATCTTGCACCATGCCGGTGCGGATGTTGGCCAGGGTGCCCATACCGTCTTCCGTCAGATGGCGGCGCAGGCATTGGATGTCCCCCTGGAGAAGGTGGAATTGATCGCCTCGGATACCGGCCAGACTGGTAACTCCGGCAGCTCTTCGGCTTCCCGGATGACCTTCATGGCGGGCAATTCGATCAAGGGCGCAGCAGAATTGGCCTTGCAGAAGTGGCAGGACGAAGAACGCCCGGTGGAGGCGGAATACACCTATCGACCGCCTGCCACACAGCCCTATGACCCGGAAACGGGTGAATGCTTCCCGAACTTCACTTACGGTTACGTGGCCGAAACGGTGGAACTGGAAGTGGATACGGAGACCGGCGACATCAAGCTGCTAAAGGTATATTGCGCGGATGATGTCGGCAAGGCGATCAACCCCATGCTGGTGGAAGGTCAGATCGAAGGCGCTGTGATCCAAGCTGCTGGGTATTCCATTTTGGAGAATTTCATCCAGAAAGATGGCCGGGTGCTGACCAATATGCTGTCGAATTATTTGATCCCCACTGTACTGGATATCCCCGGTGAGGTGGAATCAATCGTCCTCGAACTGGCTGAACCGATTGGGCCTTTTGGGGCGCGCGGCATGGCCGAGATGCCCTACTTACCGCTGGCGCCGGCGATCATGGATGCGCTGCACAGCGCAACCGGCGTCTGGTTCCATCAATTCCCGCTCACACCGGAACGGGTCCTGCGAGGGTTGGGAAAGATTAAATGACGCCTTATGTGCTCATCTGGGGCGGCGGTGATCTCGCCAGCGGGGTTGCACTGCGCCTGCACCGGGTGGGTGTGCGGGTGGTGGTGGTTGAGCGGTCCCAGCCGCTCGCTGTCCGCAGGAGCGTTTCTTTCGCTCAGGCAGTCTATGACGGCGCCATTTCGATTGAGGATGTCCGGGGACGTTTGATTCGATCTGCGGATGAAATGGCCGCTTGTTGGGAGACGGGGGAAGTGCCAGTGATCGTTGATCCCGATTTATCCTTTATCGAAAATTATCGCGCCCTGGTCCTGGTGGATGCGAGAATGCGCAAGAAAGCTTTCTCATTGGACTTGTCCCTCGCCGACCTTGTAATTGGACTCGGGCCCGGTTTCACCGTAGGTGAAAACTGCCATGCGGCGGTGGAGACCAACCGGGGACACTTCCTGGGCCGGGTCTATTGGGAGGGATCGCCAGAAGCCGACACCGGCATCCCAGGCAAGGTGCAAGCCTATGCCGCTGAACGGGTGCTGCATGCGCCCGCTGCGGGTGTGGTAGAGACACTGGTGGAGATCGGGGACACGGTCTCCAAAGGCAACCCAATCCTGCAGGTCGCTGGTCAGGTTGCAGCAGCGCCTTTCGATGGGGTGGTGCGGGGTTTGATTCACGACGGTTTGGCGGTCAAGGAAGGCATGAAAGTCGGTGATGTGGACCCGCGTCCGGAGACCTTCCGCTGTTGGTATGTCTCTGAGAAGTCACTGGCGATTGGCGGCGGCGTGCTGGAGGCTGTTCTGACCCGCGAAGCGATCCGCGACCGGATCTGGTAGGCGGTGGACCTTCGGCGGGCATTTGACCTCAGACCGGGAGAAGCCATCGCAGTCACTGGCGCGGGCGGCAAGTCCGGGTTGATGTACGCTCTGGCGAAGGCGTTGGACCAGCCTGTTGTGTTGACCACAACCACGCACCTGGGGGCCTGGCAAACACAGCTGGCTGAACGACATTTGATTAACAATTCCGATGAGAATTTCCTGAAACAAATTCCAAATCAGTTTAAGTCGCTTCTGCTAACCGGGCCAGTCGCCGAGGATGATCGGCTAACGGCGCTGCCGGATGCGGTGCTGCGTGAGGTTTCGGTGCTGTGCCGCGAGCAGGGTTGGACGCTTTTAATCGAGGCGGACGGCGCGCGCCAACGTCCCCTCAAAGCGCCGGCGGATTATGAACCGGTGGCGCCGGAATGGGTGGATGAGGTGATCGTGCTTGCGGGGTTGTCCGCCTTGGGAAAACCACTCACCGCTGAAACCGTGCACAGGCCGGAGCGCTTTTCGGCGCTGACAGGAGTGCCGGCGGGTGGCGTGATAACAGTTGAAGCGGTTGCCGAGTTGCTGTCCAGTCCACAGGGCGGTCTTCAGGGACTACCGGAAGGCGCTCGGCGTTGGTTGTTCCTCAACCAGGCGGATACTGCAAGAGGCCAGGCTTTGGGACAGCGGCTGGCGATGCGGCTGCGGGAAGTTTATTCCAATATCCTCATTGGGTCACTGCACGAACCGGGACAGGCGGGGCCGATCTTCAGCCGGATCATGCCCATCACTGGCGTCATCCTGGCGGCAGGCGGCAGCCGGCGTCTGGGACGGCCCAAACAGCTGCTGACGTGGCGAGGGCGACCTTTTATCCGCCAGGTGTGCCTGAATGCCTTAGCAGGCGGCCTGACACCCCTGATCGTGGTCACAGGGGCGGAGTCGGGTGGGATAAGAGCGGCGGTTGAGGATTTACCCGTGGAGTTCGTACATAATCCGGATTGGGAGGCGGGTCAATCGACTTCATTGCATTCGGGGCTGGGGGCAGTACCGGATGAGGCCAGAGGTGCGATGTTTCTGTTGAGTGACCAGCCGCAGGCCGGGCCAGTTCTAATAAGTGACCTGGTGGCCCGTTTCTACGAACAGGGTGCACCCATCACAGCGCCGCAGGTGGGGGGGCGACGGGGTAACCCGGTGCTCTTTGCGAGGGAGACATTCGGTGCGTTAAGCCAAGTCCGGGGAGACAGCGGCGGCAGAGCCGTCTTCAGCCAATTCGATGTTGACTGGCTCCCGTGGGTGGATGAGCGGGTTACGTTAGACGTGGACGATGAGGGGGATTACGAACGAATGATGGACGCTTTTTTTAGTTTTCAATAGCAGATTATTGTTTTTTAAATCCATCCAATAACCAAATGAAAAATTATTTCACGGTGTATTGGCGCTAAACCAATCCAACGCGGCTTGTACGGCTGCAGTCCCATCAGGATCATCGCTGACAGCGATATCCGGCTGGAGCGGAAAAACCGCACCAGGGATCCACCAGCGGCCGCTGGTGACGTGGATACTGGCGCCGTCCTGCAGATCGAAGATGTACTGGATTGTAGTCTTACCAAAGGTTGGTGCGCCGATCAATGGGGCGCGTTCATGGGCGGCGAGTGCTCCCGCCACGATCTCAGCGGAGCTGGCGGTGTTCCCGTTGACCAACACAGCCAAGGGGAGATCCGCAAAGGGTCCGGGTTGTTTCACCTCGAATACGGTTTCGCTTTCCTCCTTGAACTGCTCGTGCAACACATTTCCCTCTGAGAGGAACAGCCGAGCGATATCCACACCGGACTCCACCAGCCCGCCGCCGTTATTTCGCAGGTCCAGGATGAAGCTGGCGGCGCCCTGGCCCTGCAAGTCTACAATACCGGAAGTGATCTCGTCCGACGTCGTTTCCGCAATGCGATAGACATGGATCAGGCCGATCTCAGGCGTATTTGGAATCAGGTTCCAGGCCGCAGAGGGGATCGGGACGGACTCCCGCCGGATATCGACGGTGATTTCCTCCTCATCCCGCCGTAGGGTGAGCGAAACGGTCTCACCGACGGGCCCGCGGACCGCTGCCAGTAAATCCACTTCGGCTGTCTCCGTTGTGATGGTACGGTCATCCACCGCCATCAGGATATCGGCGTCCTGAATACCAGCGGCAAGGGCCGGGGAATCGGGCAAGGGATAGACCCGCCAATGAGAGTCGGAGTCCCGTTCCAGGCGTACGCCCACACCACCGAAAGAACCGGCCAGCGTGTTGGATTTCACTTCGTGAGCGGCGGGTGGGAAGAAGACGGTGTAGGGATCGCCGAAGGTGGTCAGCATGCCCTGGATCATACCGTATTCCATTTCCGTGTCGGAAGGGGGCGCCTCGACCAGGGCATTATCGATGACGATCTGTCGCGCCTGTTTGAGCAACGCCAGGTCGTTCTGGTGACGCAATATCAAATTATGGCCGAAATAACCCACAGCGATCGCGAGCACGACGATCACCAACTGTGAGAGGATGAAGAGGTTCTTGCGGCGTTTTTCGATTCGGGATTGATTTTCCATGATTTTCACCTGTATTGCTGAATGTTGCTGCCAAAATTGTACTGGATGCGGAAGAAAGAGGCATCAACCTGGAGTCCATCTTCATCTGTCCATCTTCATCTTTCCTAATCCGGCGATTGCGGTATAATGATTCCCAATCCATTATACCGAGTGGCAATTCGGTTTGGAGGTTGAACGTTGAAATGGGAATAAGAAGCGCCTGGCCAACCTGAATTCCGGTTGGTGACGAGGATGGAGGTTCCCTGGTGCAGACCAGGGTTAACGATGCGGCCAATGGCCCATTCGGAAAATCGAGAGATCGGCGGATGCCTCCCGCTACCCCCAGTAGTTGCGTTC
>JAXHUD010000089.1:0-9679 GCA_034189815.1 Chloroflexota bacterium | reverse complement strand
GCAGAGGAAAACAACGCGACGCCCCTCACCATCAAAGCGCACCGCCAAATCGTGCGCCTGAAACCAGGCGAGACCCAAATATTGCCACAGGCTACATAAATTCAAGGCGGCTCGACGCAGTAACACGACCCCAAAAACGTCCGGTCGGGGACGGCGCTGGCAGGTGAAGCGCGGCCACTCAGTCCGGCTTTTTCGTTTCATTTAAGCAAAAAGAAGAAAATTCCCAAAAGCAGGCCCTCTGAGGTATAATTAGGGCATCTTAAAAGTACACCAATCGCCTCCGCTCAGGTTCCTTGGAGGTGATTGTTATGTATCAGTACAACTCTAACGAAGCAAGGACAGCATAGATGACGGAAGAATTTGGTAGTATCGAACAAGTTGACATCGACAACCAGATGCGGGAGGCCTATCTCGACTATGCCATGAGTGTGATCGTGGCGCGGGCCCTGCCCGACGTGCGGGACGGACTCAAACCCGTCCATCGCCGGATCCTGTATGCCATGCGGGATATGGGCATCCGAGCCAACTCTTCCCATAAGAAATCCGCCAGGATCGTCGGCGAGGTACTGGGCAAGTACCATCCCCACGGTGACATGGCCGTATACGACGCCATGGCCCGGATGGCCCAGGATTTCTCGCTGCGCTACCTGATGGTGGATGGACAGGGTAACTTTGGCTCCATCGACGGCGACTCGCCGGCGGCCATGCGCTATACCGAGGCGCGATTATCGCCCATTGCCGAAGAAATGTTGGTGGACCTCGATAAGGAAACCGTTGATTTCATTGAAAACTTCGATGGCTCGCTGGAAGAACCCGAAGTGCTCCCCTCCCGGCTGCCCAACCTGCTGCTTAACGGCTCCTCTGGCATCGCGGTGGGCATGGCGACCAACGTGCCGCCCCACAACCTGCGCGAACTCGTTTCAGCCTTAAATTATCTGATTGACCACTACGACCAGATGGACAATGTCAGCATCGAAGAACTGATGGACTTCCTGCCCGGCCCGGATTTCCCCACCGGCGGCATCATCATCGGCGGTGAAGGCATTCGTCAGGCCTACAGCACCGGCCGGGGCCGGATCATCATGCGCGGCACGGCCGTGATCGAAGAAGGCCGCGGCGGCAAGTACGTCATCACCATCACCGAAATCCCCTACCAGTTGAACAAGACCACCCTGATCGAACGGATCGCGGAACTGGCCCGAGACGGTCGGCTCGATTCTGTCACGGATTTGCGCGACGAATCAGACCGCAATGGCATGCGGATCGTGGTGGAACTCAAGCGCGGGGCACAGCCCAAGCGCGTTTTGAACCAACTCTACAAATACACCCCGCTGCAATCCACCTTCGGCGCTCAGATTCTGGCTCTGGTCAATAAAGAGCCCCGATTGCTTACGCTTAAGCGAGCGCTGCAATATTTCTTGGATCACCGCCAGGACGTCATTACCCGGCGTGCGGAATACGAATTAAGGAAAGCCAAGGCCCGGGTCCATATCCTGGATGGTTTGCTGATCGCTTTGGCAAACCTCGATGATGTGATTAACACCATCCGCGAATCAAAAGATGCAGATGTCGCCAAGGAAAACCTGGTCTCACGTTTCAAGCTCAGCGAAATCCAGGCCCAGGCTATTCTCGATATGCAGCTACGCCGGCTGGCTGCATTGGAACGCCAGAAGATCCTCGACGAACATAAAGAGGTTACGGCCCAAATTGAATATCTGGAAGACCTTTTGGAGCACCCCAAGAAGATCCTCGAGATCATCCGCGAAGATCTCAACGAGATCGCCGAGAAATACGGCGACGAACGCCGTACCGTGATCGCCCCCGATGCCGACAGCGACCTCTCAGAAGAAGCGCTGGTCAAGAAAGAAGATGTCTTCGTCAGCATTACCCAAAAGGGGTACATCAAACGGGTATCCGAAAGCACCTACCGCTCGCAGGGACGCGGCGGCCGGGGCGTGATCGGACAATCGATGAAAGACGAGGATGAAGTCAAGTTCTTCCTGCGCTGCCACACGCTGAGCGTGCTGCTGTTCTTCACGGACAAAGGCAAGGTCTATTCCGAGAAAGTCTGGCAGCTGCCGGATGAGGGTCGCACCGGACGCGGCGTTCAGCTTTTCAACATTATCAATATTGAGCCCAACGAGAAGGTCACAGCCGTGGTACCCGTAGCCAGCTTCGAAGATGCGGATTACTGCACCCTGGCAACGGTCAAAGGCCGCGTCAAACGGGTGGAGATGTCACAATTTGAATCCGTTCGTCCTTCGGGGTTAATCGCAATGAACCTCGACGATGACGACCGACTCGGTTGGGTCTGCCTGACGAGCGGCGAAGACGAGATCATGCTGATCACTCGCAACGGCCAGGCCTTGCGCTTTGCGGAGACGGAAATCCGGCCGATGGGTCGGCAAGCGATGGGCGTGATTGGTATTCGTATGCGCGCCGGTGACGAGTTGGCGGCCCTGGAAGTGGTCGAGCCGGGAGGTTTCCTGCTGGTGGTGAGCGAGAAGGGCTTTGGCAAGCGTACCCCGCTGGATGAGTATTCACCGAAGGGCCGGGCCACGATGGGCGTCGCCACGATCGACAAGCGGGCGACAAAGGATATTGGCAGGTTGAAGGAAGCGCGGGTCGTACAGAAAGCCGACGAGATCTCATTGATCTCCAGCGGCGGGATTGTGATCCGCATGGCCGTGGCCGATATCTCCGTGCAGGGGCGGGCCACCCGGGGCGTGACGATCATGCACCTGGAGGACGGCGATTCGGTGGCTGCGATGGCGAGGATCCCGGAGTAGGATTAATTACTTCGAATGCATAACAGCCCGTTGGTCACTCACCAACGGGCGGTTTTTTCTTGATAGCTCCAAAATTGGGGGCTTGTGAAATTTATCCAGGGTAGATAAAGTTGCCTACTGCACCAGCTCCAGTCCCTTATCGATCACACCCATCATTATGGGCGGAAGTTCAATCATGCCGGCTGTGTACAGAAAAACCATCGCCAACACCAGAATCACCAGGACCACCAGCAGCACGATGATCAGGCTCTGGAAGGGTGAGAGCCCTCGCTTACCGTTCAGGTCGGACGTCTTAAGCTGGTCCAGTAATGCTTGCAGTTCTTCTGGATCCGCCGTCAGTGCGTCTGTTACCGGATCTGTTTCTCCGCCAGGCCTTACTTCTGCGGCCGGTTCAGGTTCAACCGGTCTGGGTTCTGCGACAACTTCCTCGGTTGGCAGGTCATCTGCGACCAACTCGGGGTCACTTTTAACCGCCTCGGGTTCAGTTTCCACTACAGGCGGATCGACGATTACAGCCTGGTTGGCGGGGACAACCTCGGGGGGTGCCTCTGCCGCGTCCAATGCGCCGGCATGTCGTTTTGTCCCGTCCAATTCCAGGGGCTCATCCAATACGGGGCGCTGCGGCCGCATAAAGCTGGGGGCGTTCAGAGGCCGTTTTGTTGTCAATACCGTTGTTTCGGCCAACGATTTATTGGGCTTCGACTTATCAGACATGGTCTTGCTCCTCAGTCCGTTCTGCAGATCATTAACTCGCCCGATCCACCCAGTCAATCTCGCCGGCAACGGCATTTAGCTTTTCGCCGCTAACCAACTTCAGGGCCAGGCGGCCATTGGGTCTGACTGCCACCACTTCGGCGGTTCCCAATCTGCCGTCTGGAAAACGGAAGCGGATTCGCTCACCCCTATAGGCCAAATAATGGTTCCATTCAGTCAAAAAGCGGTCGCCAGTCAGGATCGTGCGATAGTACTTCATGCAGTGCAAGATCTCTGCCAAAATGGCCCAGCGGTCCACCGTATGGCCCACTTGCACCTCGATTGCAGTCCCGGGGTAACGCACCTGAATTGCAGGCGGCACTGCCCCCGCCAACACGTTCACACCCATCCCCACCACCAACGAGTCAAGGCGTCCCGCCTGCCAATCGGCTTCCACCAGCACGCCGGCCACCTTTTTGCCGTCCAGCAGGACGTCATTGGGCCATTTGATCTTTGCGGCCAGGTCCCATTTAGCCAGGGCCTGCACGAGGCCGAGGGCAGCTAGCGGTGTGAACCGGGTGAGATTGGCTGCTTCCTCCGGTGTGGGCCGGTAGATCATGCTCATCGCAAGGGCTACACCAGGTCGTGTAACCCAGTGACGATCCATGCGGCCCCGCCCGTGGGTTTGCGAATCCGCCAGCACCAGCGAACCATCCGCCGCACCAGCCTGCGCCCAGGCCAGGGCCAACTCATTGGTTGAACCGGCCACCGGGTGGAATTGCCAGGCAGGCAGGTCAAGTGCATTGAGATAAGCATTTAAATCTGACATCGGTCGTCCTTTGGTCATTTGGACAAGCATTAATCCTATTATAGACAGGAATTAACCAAAAAAGGAGCGCCGAAATGGGCACTCCCTGAAATATTTAATCAGGAACGATCATCCCTCCAGCGCTTGGCGCAGCAAAACTGCCATTTCATCAATGCCCTTGACGACGAAATCCGGCGTGAATTCCGAGTCCGCCAGGTCATGGGCTTTGGTCTCGCCGCTGAGGACGAGGGCGGTCGTAATCCCCCACCGGCCCAGGGCAATGTCGGTATAGAGCCGGTCGCCGACCATGCAGTGCGCGTCCACCGGGAAGCCCGTCTTTGCGGCCAGGGCCTGGACGATGGGTTCGTAGGGTTTCCCAACGATCAGGTCCGGCCGCCGTCCTGTGGAGATGGCAATCAGTTCGATCATCGCACCGATATCCGGTTTGAAACCCGTCTCGGTCGGGCAGTTGATGTCCGGGTGCGTGGCGATGTAGGGCTTGCCCGCCATCACTAAATCACACAGCGTCCAGAGTTTGTCGTAGGTCAGCGTGGTATCGAACCCCAACACTGCCAGATCCGGGTCCTCTTCCGTCAGGGTGAAACCGTGTCGTTCAAATTCAGCTTCCAGTGGGGGTGTCCCGACCAGGTAGATGCTGGCGCCGGGGTAATCCCGCGCGAGCGTGATCGCTGTGGCCTCACCGGACGTAAAGATCTGATCCTCCGGAATCTCCAACCCCAGCCGGCCCAATTTCTGCGAATATTCCACCTTCGAGCGTGAGGAATTATTCGTCAGGAAATGGAATGCTATGTCTTTCTCATCCAACAGGTCCAACCATGCCCGAACTCCGGGCAGCAGCTTGCCACCCAGGTAAATGGTGCCGTCCATATCCATCAGGAAACATTTCGTTTTGCTGAGTTTGTCAAGCGATGCATTCACCGGTTTACTACTTTCGCTTTGTGATGGGCAGATATAATAATAATTATTCCGGGAATAAATATACCATTTTGGGGTCTGACCTGGGAATATTCTATAATGAAAGAAAAGTCTAAGGAGGACTCGTTGCAGTACCAGCCCAACCATTTTGATGGATTTTCATATCTTATCACTCGCCCAGCGGATATCGAGAAGCTTGACCCGCGTGCGAAGATCCTGCTCGAACCAGGACAAGTCGCTTTTTTGGAGGATTACCCCGATCCGTTGACTGCGATGATAAAGAAGGCCGCCAGGCTCGAAGCGGTGCCCAACCTGGCGAAATGGCTAGCATCGCTTTGGAATGTGCCGGTGACTCTGGAAATCCATACCAGCAGCGAGCTCTATGATATGGATGCGGTTTGGCTGCGCTTCAAGGTCCGCGAGGAAACAGAAGACCAACCGGCCTGGCAGCCGGCTTTCAACCTCTTGGGATTCAGCAACATCCGCGAAATCCGCGTGCCGGATCTGCTGCGGGAGGTCTTCGCCGTGACTGGCGAGATCAACCACAATGGCTATGGCGTAGCGGGACGGCTGCACCACCCGGACCTGGTGGGCAATGAAGCGACCTTTTACGAAACCTACAACGAAGGTAAGGCCTTTTACCACCTGCCGGATATGGCCATCGAATGGGAATTTTCCGGCGGATATTACGAAACAGAAGAGGCGCGCCAGGCTTTCGGACTGTACGAATTCGAGGACGGCCTGCCGCAGTTCCTCAACCTTTACTTTGGCGAGCTTCTCAGGAAACGCGAATTGAAAATTGACGCCGACGGCAGCGTGAAAAAGGACTGACGGTCAATAAGGCCCTGCGACCGGACGGGTATAAATCGTTTATAATAGTATCCGCTTAAGTCAAACCTGATTGTGAGAAGGATCGAGATGAAACCCATATCCGTAACCGGGATCAAACCCACCGGCAACCCCCATATCGGTAATTACCTCGGGATGTATCGCCCTGCACTGAACCTGATGGAAAAGTACCAGGGCTTTTATTTCGTGGCCGATTACCATGCGCTGACCACCATGCGCAACGCAAGCAAATTGCGCGACCTGGTTTACGAAGTCGCAGCAAGCTGGCTGGCCCTGGGGTTGGACCCGGACGACACGGTGTTCTTCCGCCAATCGGATATCCCCGAAATCCCGGAATTATGCTGGGTGCTCTCCTGTTTCACCTCCAAGGGGCTGCTCAACCGAGCGCACGCCTATAAGGATGCGGTCGATAGTAACCTTTCAGCCGAGCGTGATCCCGACGAAGGCGTCAACGCGGGCCTTTTTTATTACCCCGTGTTGATGGCCGCCGACATTCTGCTCTATGGCTCGGATGTGGTACCTGTCGGGCTGGATCAGAAGCAGCACATCGAGATCACCCGCGACATCGCCTCGGCCTTCAACCATACCTACGGTGAGGTACTCAAAGTGCCCGAGGGCGTGATCCAGGAAGCCGTGATGAAGGTGCCCGGAATTGACGGCCGTAAAATGAGCAAGAGCTACAACAACGTCATCCCGATTTTCGGAGCGGAAAAGAAACTTCGCAAACAGGTCATGCGGATTGTGACAGACAGCAAACGCCCGGAGGACCCCAAAGACCCCGACGGGGACACTCTATTCTCACTGCTCGAGTTCTTCGCCCCGTCTGACCGGTTGGAAGAGATCCGGGGACTCTATGTTAATGGCGGCGCGGCCTACGGCAGCCTCAAGAAAGAACTGGCCGAACTGATCCTGGCCCGTTTCGCCGAACCTCGCAAGAAGTTTGACGCGTTGATGCAGGATAAGCCTTATATTGATAAGGTCCTGATGCGAGGTGCGGAGAAAGCGCGCGATGCCGCAAAGCCGATCCTCGCCAAGGTCCGCGAAGTGACCGGTATCGACTGAGACGGGCGCCATCAACGCAGCGCCCCGCCAGACCCCGGAGCCGACCCATGACCCCACTTGCCGCCGTGATCGGCGCTCTCAACATTGACCTGATCCTCCAGGACCTGCCGCATTTCGCCCGACCGGGCGAGCAGGTGAACGGCCCGAATGTTCGGCTTTCCCCTGGCGGGAAGGGTCGCAATATCGCTGCAATGCTTGCGGCGTGGCTGGGGCCGGGCGAGGTCAGCATGGTCGGCAAGCTCGTGCAGGATGAACGGGGGCTATATCAAATCCCCCTGGAATCACTGAAAGCGGCCGGCGTCAATACTGAAGACATCCTGATTGATCGGGCTCGCTCAAACAACCTCCCTACACTCTCCATTTTCCTCAACCGAGTCGACGGTAAACGCGCCAGTTATTATCTGCCGGGAGAAAACGAATCCCTCTCCTCCATTGACCTTGACCAGGTCCAACCTTTATTGGCGCAGATCGCCAAGGCGGATGGGGTTCTTGTGATGACGCTTGAAATGCCGCTGACCACAGCAGCCCACATACTGGAAATCGCAGCGGAACTGGGCTTACGCGTGATGCTGGACCCCGGCGGCCAGCCGCCCCAAGCTGAGATTGATTTCTCACCTCTCTTCAACTATCCCATCACCTGGCTCAAACCCAACGCCGAAGAAGCGAGACGGCTGACGGGCGTACGGGTGCATGACCTGCGGACCGCCAACCGAGCCGCCAAACGCCTGTTGGATAAAGGTGTGGAACACGTGCTGATTACCAACGGCGAAAGAGGCGCGTATGGGTTTTCATCAGAAGAGGCCTTCCACTTGCGGGCTCCAGAACTGAGCATCCCACCCGAGGCAGAATCAACCGGCTGCGGTGACCAGGTCCTGGCCGTATTATGTGCGGTGACATTGCAAGGAAAAGGTTTCCGGGAGGCAGCGGAAATGGCCGTGAGCGCGGGGAGCCTACAATATTGCCAGGCGGGGCTGGAACCCATCCGACCCGATCAGATTGATGAGATCATTTAGCTTGGAGGTCGAATAAGGGCAATTTTTATATCAGGATCCTAATTTAAACAGAACAAGGTGAGATAGAATTCCAACGTTCTGGGGGGAAATCATAGACTCAAACATGAACACAGGAGAAATCACTGGGCAGTAGATACAAGTAATTATCACAGGATGAGAAATTTACAGGCGGCCACGAGCACCCATTCGGGCGTCCAAGGAGGGGCCGCACCTATAGTATTTCGCGAATTGGTAGATGGTCATAAAAAAAAGAATTTGATTTACGGTAACGCCATCAAGGATGGATGCCTGCAGCGCGGTCGACGTAGTCGTTGACCACGAGTTCCAACAGGTCCAGAGGTAAACTCCCATTATCGATCAAGACATCATGGAAATCTTTCAGGTTGAAATCCGCCCCCAGAGTGGCTTCAGCTTTCTGGCGCAGCCCCAGCAGCCTCAGATAACCGATATAGTAGGCGCAGGCCTGGCCGGGCATGACGATATAACGCTCTACTTCGGCCGTCACATCCGCCTCCGGCAAACCGGTCGTCGCCACCATGTATTCAATCGCTTCTTCTCGGGACCACTTCTTGACGTGGATGCCGGTATCGACCACCAGGCGGACCGCGCGCCAAAGCAACGCCTGCAGCCGCCCCAGGTTGCTGGCCGGGTCCGTCGGGTCCAGTTCCCACCCCAGCCGTTCGGCATAGAGCGCCCAGCCCTCAATATAGGCGTTGAAGAAGAAATAACGTCGGAAGAAAGGCAGTTTCTTATTCCTTTGGGCTTGCGCCATCTGATAAATGTGGCCCGGGACGCCCTCATGATAGGCCAGCGTCCGCATGCCCCAGCGATAGACGTTGCCGGGGTCGCGCAGGTTAACCCACATCCTTCCGGGTCGGTCCCCATCAGGGGAGGGCGCCTGAGCATAAGCGATAGGCGAATCAGGCTCCTTGAACGCCGGCAAGCGTTTAACAGCGATCCGGTCCAATGAACCGTAGGAAAAGATTGCCGGCAGTTTCACATTGACCTCGTCCAGGATTGCCTGGTAATCCTGCAGGATCGCATCCTCGGGATCATCCCCCTGGTATTGGTATTGCGTATCCGCCATCAGCGCCCGCAGCTGGCCGATGGGGTCTTCAACTGGCAATCCCATTTCCTGCAGGACAACGCGCAGCTCTTCCGTGATCCGGTCAACTTCATCCAGCCCCAGATCATGCACGGCCTCGGGTGTGATATCGGTGGTGGTGTGTTGGCGCAGAAGGAAGGCGTAATATGCTTCGCCATCCGGCAGACGCCAGACGCCGTTCTCGGTCTGCGCCTGATCCAACAGGTCTTCCAAATAATCCCCTAAAGCCTCATAGGCAGGTATCACTTGCGCTTCGAGGGTGTCCAAAACCCGTCCTCCCCAACGCTGCTGTGCGGTCGGGCTCAAACGACCGGCGTCCGCCACTCGGGTCAAAAAGCTTGTATAGAGCGGGTTTTCTTCCAGCGGCGTATCCACGAAGTTCTCGATCTGGCGCAGCACCTTTTCCAAAACAAATTTGGGCGGG
>JAXHUD010000088.1:0-9728 GCA_034189815.1 Chloroflexota bacterium | reverse complement strand
ACCTATCATCTACACGATGGTTCTATGGCTGATCTTCAACGCTGCGGAATTTGATGACGCATTTTATTTTGTTAAGCAAATTACAACCCCCACCTTTTCTCCAGCCATTGCTCGCAACGCAACTGTGCTTCATCCCCTATTCCTCGGGTGGGAGAACATCTTTGAAGCTGTGCGGGACACCGTGCGGAGCCTTTGGCAGAACTCAGCCATCTTCCTGGTGGCGGCCGCGGCGGCTTTGCTGCCATTCCTTTATAAAGATCGCCGTTCAATGAGAAGCATTTTGCTAATCCTTTTCAGTGTGCCAATCTTCATGGCCATTCAAATCTTCACCGGCGCACTCCCTTCCTGGCACTACATCTGGATCTATGGCATACCTATGGCGATCGTTTTGGTCGCCATGTTTTACCAGGGCGCCATGCCCGAACGCCGCAGCATTGTACTGATTGCTGCTTTTTTATTGATGATTGCATCCATTGGCATCAACCTTTTCAACCTCGGCAATACATCCGCCAGCATGGGTGAGCGCCGGTTTCAAGCCCTCATATTAGGTCACTGGGACCTTGAACAAGAATTACGAAATTCGGATCCTTATTGGATACTTCGTCATGACGCGCCAATGGTGGCAGCAGCGTTGGATGATTTAAGTACTGGTGGAAAAACCCTTATCGACGCATCCGCAGCACCGCTGACGCCTTGGACGAACCATCCAGAGCAGCTTGTGGCGGTAGATAAGATTGACTTCGACTCACTCTTTGAGTTTCCGGGAATTACAGCGGATTACGTCCTGATCCTGGAAGAAACAGATCCGCTTAACGACCATTATGGGGCTCGCGACTATCCGTCGTTAGCGGAAGCAAACGTTAATTACGCCAGCCTTGCCTGGTCATCCGATCAAACCCTGCTCAACTGGCGCATATATGCTTTGGATATTGAATAAGCTAATTGTAATTAATCGGGGGTCTCAGGCCTCGGCATAACCGCAGAGCGCCAGGGTACGTGGGCCGGTATGAATACCCAGCACCGGGCCGGTGATATTTACCAATAATTCGACGGGATCCAATTCCTCTCTAACCTTATCAACCAGTTCCTGTGCTTCCTCCAGCATGTTCCCGTGCAGAACGGCAATATGCAGCTTACCACCTTCCGCAACCTGTTCAGTGAATTTCTTATAAAGCAATTTCACTACTGCACCATGGGTCCGGCTGAGTCCCGCGGGCTGCACCCGACCCAATTCGTGGTTGATCGTGACCAAAGGTTTCACCTTCAGGATATTCCCCACCCAATTCACCGCATCGCCGATCCGCCCGCCATATTGAAGATATTCAAGCGTGTCCAACGCAACAAACTGAACAACGTTATTGCGGACTTTTTCTGCTGCCTTGACGATTTCTTCTCGGCTCCCACCCTCGTCTCGAGCCCGAGCGGCTGCCAACACCTGCCAGCCCAATGACATTGTGGGGCCCTTTGAATCAACCACGCTGACCGGGATATCTGCCTCATTGGCGGCAGCCAGGGCCATATCGTAGGCGCCGGACATCGCGCTCGAGAGGGTCAGGACCACAGCCTCCGTTGCACCCTGCTCGGTGATGGCTTTCTGAATTGCTGCAAGGAAATCCCCTTCGCTGGCTTGCGCGGTTGTCGGGCGTTCCGGGTCCTTTTCCAGCCGCTCATAAAACTCGACAGGCTGTAGATCAACCCGGTCTCGATATTGTTCGTCCCCCCATACAATGACATGAGGAACGACGAAGATCTTATAAGCCTCGATCAGATCTTCCGGGATATCACAAGTGCTGTCGGTCAAAATGGCAATCATACATTCTCCTTATAAACCTTTTAATAAATTATAAAACACCTGCGACCGAAAACCAACCCTATTCGCATTATCTGACAAATTTTTTACACGTTTATTACGACGGGTTTGGTGATACGACACATTGTCAAATGGCAGTATCAATGCTATATTGGATTAAAATGAACGCATCCTAAATAATCATTACTTAGCAACTTAGTACAAATCAAAATGAACTTCCGTCGTTTACGCCATTTATTATCACCTAAACACTTCATGATCCAACTGATGCTGATCCTGCTGATCTTCACCATCGGATCGGTACTCGCGCTTGGGATTCCCGCTGCTCTGCTTTTGAATGAGCAGAGCAGAGATCATATCAGCACCCTCCTGAGGCAATCCAGCCAAACAAGCCAGACCCTGATCTTAAACAAACAGAGCGAGTTGGCAAACCTGGCAATGCTCTTAGCAAACCGGCCGACACTTAATGCCCTGCTGGAAACGAACACCAGCCCGAACGCACTTTCGACCTATCTTGCCGAATTCCAGCAGGGTATCGATTCAAGTGTGATCTTGATTTGTAATGGTAACAACACAGTAGCCTTCTCGGGAAATAACGACGCTTTATGGCTATGCGAATCCGCAGAAGAAACCATCCTTGTCTCTCCTGATACCACTTGGATTCTGGCTCAGGTTGTACCGGATGACGAGTCGCTGCGGATAATCGTCGGCCAACAGGTTAACGCCGTTTTCAATGAAGTCAGCGCTCAAAGCGGCCTGTCCTATCTGCTGGCTAAAGGTCGAACCGCTATCGCGTCTAATTTCCCGAAGAATGCCGGAAATCAAATCCTGGCATGTCGAGGCGATCTCCAAACCGGCCAAACCCTCTCACTGGATGATGAGGGTTTTCCCCTTGAGGTCATGGCCATCGAGATCCCCTTCCCTGATCACCCCGAATACCGTTGGATCGGCATTCTGGACACCGCCCCTTATACGCAGGCCAATACTCAACTGCGCAATCTCATTTTAATCACCCTGCTCATTGTTAGTCTGATTGTGGCGGTTCTATCCATCCTGATCGCTCGCCGGGTTAGTCGCCCCCTGAGCGGCCTGGCACAGTCAGCAGCCCGTCTGCGCGAAGGCAACCTGGACGCCCGAATTAACACGGTCTCCAACCTTTGGGAGGTGGACCAACTCGCTAACGCCTTGGAAGATGCCCGGGTGAGCCTCAGTCACTCTCTCAACCAGATCCAGAAGGAGAAGGCGTGGATCGAAGACTTGCTGAACTCAATCGTTGAAGGTCTGATCACGCTAGACGACAGGGGTCGGGTGACCTTTGCCAGCCGTTCCACCACCCGTATCATTGGTAAGCCGACGGGGGATCTGTTGGGGCAGCCCGTTGATGCTGTGTTCCAGTCCACACAGGGCGAAGACTCCTTCAGCCGACAAATTCCCGAGACAGGACAGGTTCGACGCATCCCAACGGTCGTGAACGGTGAGGAAGTGCTACTGGCTGTCTCACGATCCGAGTTCATCCCGCCGGATGCAGGCAACGCCACCCGTGCGCTTGTGATCCGGGATGTGACGGACGAAGAACGGGTGCACAATCTAATTGGCGAATTTCTGGCTAATATCACCCATGAATTCCGCACCCCCCTGGCCGCGTTGTCCGCCTCGGTGGAACTGCTCGTCGATGAGCTCCCCACGCTAACCGAGCCGGAAATCGATCAGCTGCTCAGAGCAGTCAATATCGGTATCGTCAACCTGCAATCCCTGATCGATAACTTGATTGAAGCAGCGAGCATCGAAGCAGGCCGATTCAAAGTCAACCCCCAACCCATAGAATTGAGCCAGATCCTAACGGATGCCATCACAATAATGCAGCCGATTGCACGACAGCACCAGGTGAGGATCAACCGCTCGGACCCGAAATGCGATGCCATGGTCAACGCAGATAAACGCCGGACGGTGCAGGTTCTGATCAACCTCCTGTCCAATGCGATCAAACATAGTCCCGAAGGTGGACAAATCACCATACGTTCAATGCAAGTCCAAAAGGATATCATGGTCGAAGTTGAAGACCAGGGCGAAGGCATCCCAGAAATGCGCCAAAAACAACTCTTTAATCGGTTTCTCTCTCCGGGAGATGACAGTGAATCATCCCAATTGGGATTAGGCCTCGGCCTTTCGGTGGTTAAAACGATAATTGAAGCACAACACGGCCAGGTCGGTTTTAGAAATGCTCCCAATGGCGGCGCTCTGTTTTGGTTCACCCTGCCGCTCTCATCGAAAGGAAACGCATGAAAGCCCTGATCGTTGACGATGACCGCACGCTGGCAGACCTGCTGGCTTTCACACTGCGCCGTGCAGGTTTTGAGAGCCTCCAGGCGTTTGATGCGCTCACCGGGCTGCGCACTTTCGAACAGACGCCGGTGGATATCATCCTCCTTGATGTCAATCTACCCGGTAACGCCCAACTTAAGAGCGGTTTCGACGTCTGCCGGCGGATCCGCGAAACCTCAAACGTTCCTATCATCCTGCTGACGGTGCGGGACGACGAAGATGACATCATTAATGGCCTTAACCTGGGCGCGGACGACTATATCCTGAAGCCCTTCAGCCCGCGCCAACTAATCGCCCGGGTAAAGACCATCCTCCGCCGGGTAGGTGAGGCTCAAATTCCTATGGATGAACCATTCACCTTTGAGAGGCTGACTTTTGATGAGGCCCGGCGCGAATGTCACCTTGAAGGAGATAGCAACGTGCAGCTCACCAGGCTGGAGAGCCGCCTGATGACCATCTTCTGCCTCAATCCAAATCAAGTCCTGACATCGGATAGCCTCATTTCCCATGTCTGGGGCGCAGAGGCCGGTTCACCTGAGATGCTCCGCCAGCTTGTACGTCGCTTACGTCTAAAGATCGAAACCCATCCCGGCGAACCCAAGCTGGTCATCAGCCATCCGGGCATCGGATATCGTTTCGCGCCTTAAGGGAGAAACACCCGATCGTAGGGGATACACAAGCAAAGACTGTCACAGGACTGTCACAGATTTATCACAGTCCCGGTCATACCCATTCGGTAAAATCGGCATGATTATCAAGTTTTCAATCAAAGGGTTGAATTTGTCATGTCAATCCACCTAGAAAACATCAGCAAATATTACGGTTCTCAGGCTGTAGTCAATAACGTCAACCTGGAGATAAAAAACGGTGAGTTTTTCGTTCTATTGGGGGCCAGCGGCAGTGGTAAGACTACAGCCCTCAATATCATTGCAGGTCTGATCGCGCCGGATAAAGGCCGGGTTTGGCTTAATGATCGTGACGTCACAGACCTCTCCACCCAAAAACGAAATGTGGGATTCGTTTTCCAGAATTACGCGCTTTTCCAATACATGACCGTAGCGGAGAATATTGAGTTTGGACTCCAGGTTCGCAAGATATCCAAACCGCAGCGCCAACGCCGCAGAGATGAACTTCTTGAACTGGTGGGGCTTGTGGGACTTGGCAACCGGATGCCCGGCCAGCTCTCCGGCGGTCAGCAACAGCGGGTGGCGCTGGCCCGCGCGCTCGCAGTTGAGCCCGATGTCCTGCTGCTGGACGAACCACTGGGCGCACTAGACGCCAAGATCCGCATCGAACTCCGGCGAAGCCTCAAACAAATCCAACGTAAATTAGGCGTGGCCGCGATCCTTGTGACCCATGATCAGGAAGAAGCCTTCGACCTCGGAGATCGGATTGGCGTGATGAATTTCGGCCGCCTGGTCGAGGTCGGCACGCCACAGTCGCTTTACCAATACCCCAAGACGGAATACGTTGCCTCCTTCCTTGGCGAAGCCAATCTGTTGCTCGGGGAAGTTCAAGGTAGCGAAGTGCACCTCGGCAGTCACGGTTTCCCGCTCCCCGAAGACACCCTCGACCTGCATACCAAAGGCCGCGCCCAGATCCTATCCCGACCTGAAGATATTGCCCTGGCAAAAACAGCATCCAGCTTGAATGGTCTTCAGTTGGGCAAAGGTAAGGTGATTGAGAAAGGCTTCAATGGTGCCACCGAGCGCCTGTGGGTCGAGTTGCCACCCATTGAAGGCGTCCGTTCAATCTCCCCCATCGCGCCATATGGCATCCCCGGCTTTATTTTAGATGTCAACCGTTCGCCGGAGCAGAGCACGAACCTGCCCATTGAACCGGGGCAGGAAGTTTGGGTCGGCATCCGCCGGCTGCATGTCCTCTCGCATCCTGGATTAAATTTCCTGATCCTCACGGATGGCACCCTCAGGAGTCAATCCGCACTGGTGCAAGGTGGCTACATGGCTCGCATGGCGCACGCCCAGGTGACAATCCTCGGCATCGGAGAAGATATCGCCCGGATCGAAGCCCATCTGCCGGACGCACGCAAGGAAATTGGCAGCGGTATGGCTGCCCTCGAGCTTCTATCCTCTCCCAAGTCCTTCGATGATTCGGTGCACGAAACACTCGAACAAAAACCTTACGATTTGGTTGTCTTAGGGTGGCGCCCAACGGCAGGATTCACTCAACCCGATAGCCTGCTGCGCACCGGCGAGCATCATCTCTTCCTCGCCACGGAGCCGCTTGGCCACCTGCAGCGGGCATTGATCTGTCTGGCCAGCGGTGAACCCGGCAAAGACAACGTGATCTTCTCGGGCCGGCTGCTGCGACATTTCGGGGCTAGTGCAACGTTGATGACCGTGCTCCCCGCTAAACAAACCAGCGGTTATGCCCACACCAGGGTTGAACGCTTCCTAGCCGATGGACAAAAGAGCTTAGCGCGCTTTGGGGTGCCCTCGCAAGTCCGGATTGCCGAAGGAGACCTGCTGGGGGCAATCCAGACGGAAATGGCGAACGAAAACTACGATCTCGTCGTGCTCGGAATGCCGCTCCCCAGCGGTCAACCCGGAGAAACCACGCTGGAAGGGGCCGCAGGTGAAATCCTCTCCAATGTGGAGAATTGCTCGTTTCTGATCATCCGTTCCCGGCATTACCAAAGGATTCAGAACGATTTCAGGAGGCAATAATGAAAAATAAAAATAAACTAATTCTTACGATAATCGCGCTTTCACTTATATTGACCGCTTGTAGCACGCCAGACGAAAATGACTCTGAGGATCAAACAACCCTAATCCTTGGCGCATACACGACACCACGGGAAGCTTATGGAGAGATCATTCCCCTATTCCAGGCGTATTGGCTGGCCCGAACAGGTGAAACCGTCGTCTTTGAGGAATCCTATCTGGGGTCCGGCGCACAATCGCGAGCCGTTGTAGAAGGCTTTGAAGCGGATGTCGTTGCCTTATCCCTGGAAGCGGATGTGAACCGCATTCAGAACACCGGATTGATCACGCATGACTGGAAAGCGAACGATACCGGCGGTATCGTCACAACGTCCATCGTCGCCTTTGCCGTGCGGGAAGGTAATCCGCTTGGCATCGCTGATTGGGATGATCTTACCCGGGCAGACCTTGAAATCCTTACCCCTAACCCAAATACCAGCGGTGGGGCAATGTGGAATATCCTTGCACTTTATGGCGCAGCCTTGCGCGGCCAGGTCGCCGGCGTACCCGGTGATGATCCGGAGGCGGCCTCCAACTTCCTCCGGGAGGTACTCTCAAATGTGAGCGTGATGGACAAGGCGGCGCGGGATAGTATCCTAAACTTCGAAATGGGGATTGGCGACCTCGCCATCACATATGAAAACGAGATCCTTGTCGGGCGTGCTTCAGGCCAGACCTATGAACGGGTCATTCCAAGCTCTACCATCCTGATCGAGAATCCCATCGCAGTGGTTGACGCATCGGTGGACAAACACGGTACTCGGGAAGTCGCCGAAGCCTTTGTCGCTTTCCTGTTTACGCCGGAGGCCCAGGAAATTTTCGCACAGCACGGGCTACGTATTGTCAACGAAGACGTCGCCATCGCTAGTGTTGGGGAATATCCCGCCGTGGATGACCTTTTCACCGTGGCATATTTTGGCGGTTGGGCGAATATCATGACTGAAATCTTCAGTGAAAGCGGCGTTTATAATAATGCAATGTTGAACCTGCCTGGGGATGCACAATAATGGACCTGACTTTGTCACAGGGCCGACGAAAATCCGGATTTTCAACATGGTTCTTGCGCATCCCTGCTTTTCTTTATATTGGGTCCATGATTCTCATCCCCGTTTTGGTCATCCTTCAAGACGGACTGCGGGAAGGTCTCAGCGGACTAATCCACCAAATCACGCTTCCCATCGCCAGGTATGCGATCGGGCTGACCCTCTGGACCTCAGCCCTGATGACCCTCATCAACACGATCATGGGACTGGCCACGGCCTATGTCCTCGTGCGGTATGACTTCCCCGGTAAACGGATCCTGAACGCGATCATAGACCTGCCGCTTGCGATCCCTTCCCTCGTTACCGGCGTGATGCTGGTGATGCTCTACGGTCCTCAGACTGCACTTGGAGCCTTTCTGGCTGAGAAGCTCAGCCTGCAAATCATATTCGCCTCACCTGGGATCATCCTCGCACTGCTGTTCATCTCGTTCCCTTTTGTCGTGCGGACAATCCAACCCGTTTTGCAAAATCTGGATTTTGCCCAGGAACAAGCCGCCCATACACTCGGCGCTGGTGAATGGACGACCTTTCGCAGGGTTGTGTTGCCAGCCCTGGCGCCGGCGTTGTTGAATGGCGCGCTGCTTAGCTTTTCACGCGCCATCGGCGAATTCGGCGCAGTGGTCGTCGTGGCTGGGAATATCCCCTTCAAGACTCAGACGGCTGCGGTCTACGTCTTAGGAGCCGTTGAGTCCGATAACCGTCTTGGCGCAAGCGCGATCTCGATCGTTCTGTTGGCAGCCTCTACGGTAACCATGCTGATCGCTCACCGTTTACAAAAGTCATGGAGCCGATCACAATGACAACGAAACCCCGTACCCTGCGCGCTTGGGCACTGCTATTCCTCGTTTTGCTCTATGTAGGCTTCCTGATTCTCGCGCCGATCGGTGCGCTCCTCAGAGGCGCTTTTCGAGAAGGCCTGAGCGCTGTTTGGGAAAGCCTTTCTGCAACACCCTTCCTGCAATCTCTCTGGCTTTCGGTCTGGATCGCCCTGTTGGTGGTGCTGGTCCAGGCAGTTTTGGGATCCATTACCGCCTGGGTCCTGATTCGGCACGACTTTATCGGGAAATCCCTGCTCAACAGCCTCTTGGATATCCCCTTTGCTGTTTCACCTGTGGTAGTGGGTTATATGCTTCTACTGCTTTTCGGTCGCAATGGGATCCTGAGTCCACTGCTGGAAAGGCTGGAAATCCAGGTGGCCTTTGCCGTCCCGGGGATGTTCCTAGCAACCCTGTTCGTCAGTTTGCCATTCATGGTCCGCGAAATGCTGCCCGTGGTCGCTCAGCTTGACCGCTCGCAGGAATTTGCGGCGGCCACGCTGGGCGCAGGCAGTTGGACCCGGTTTTGGAAGGTCATCTTCCCTCATATTAAAACCGCCCTCATCTATGGCATGACCCTCACTTTCGCACGCGCACTCGGGGAGTTCGGTGCGGTCCTGGTCATCGGCGGCGGCGTACAGGGACGCACGGAAACCGCGACCCTTTACATCTTCCGCTCATTGGATGAACGCCAAAACATCGATGCTTATGTCGGCGCAGTTGTCCTCGGCTGCCTTTCAATCGGCATCGTCCTGCTGGCCGATGCACTCAAGCGGCGCAGTACGAAATAAGCCGAAGATAAATCGTCTCACGTAACCTGATTTAATAACCTTTCCAATTGTCTGGGATCATTTTATGTAATAGGAATAAAAATCAGAAACGAGCCGCAGCAGCAACCTCTTAAAGGTCGGGATTCGGCAACATAAATTCCATAATCAGGCGCTGCAACTCGTGATAGGAGGCCGTAAAGCCACGTAGCGTCCTCACGCAGGCGCCATAGGTATCAAATTCGTCC
>JAXHUD010000087.1:0-9742 GCA_034189815.1 Chloroflexota bacterium | reverse complement strand
TCCACCAGGTGGCATAAGTGCTGAATTTGTAACCAAGGGTGGGATCGAATTTCTTGACCGCCCGGAGCAGTCCCATGTTCCCTTCCTGGATAAGGTCCAGAAGGGAGATGCCACGGTTCATATAGCGCTTGGCGATGCTGACCACTAGCCGCAGGTTCGCCCGAATGATGGCCTGGTTGGCTTCCTCATCCAGAAAATCCACGGCTATCAGGTTGTTTGCCAGGGCGTCATCTGGCGGCAGGTGCTCTTCAAAGAAGGGCACTGGCGGCATTTGTGGTTTTTCCTGCAGGGCCGCCAGAAGCTGCTTGGCCAATTCAATCGGCAGCAAATAGAAGCTGAGGTAAATCTCAAAGAGGGTGTTGATCAGGTCGCCGAATATCCTCCGCGGGGTCCAGAAGGTTTGGTCGAGATAGGCTCTGAAATAGGAGGGCTCGGTAATGGCCCAGGTCGTGCGCAGCATCTGGGCCTCGGTCAGCATCAGCACAAAATCGGGAGCAGCCACAGCCTGCTTATTGACTTCCCATTTCATCACCTTGCAGGAGTCGATCAGGTTCTCGCAAACCGCCAGGGTTAGGGCTCTTGGCATGGGTTGGGCTTCGGGAGCTTTTTCCTGAAGCGTCTTTTCCAGCTTTTTGAGCAGGGTTTTGGCCCGCATCCGACTGGAAAGCCAGAATTCATGGTCCGTATCCAGCAGGTCAATCCGGCCGATCTCGCGCAAATAGAGCCTGACCGGATCATCGACCGAGGCGAGGATCGCAGAAATGGACGGGGCATCGCTCACTTCGGAGGCCTTATTCTTCTGGTCGGGTTTGGTGTCTTTCTGTTTTTCAGGGTTGTCTTGCTTGACAGACATGGCTATTTCCAGTGACGACGGTATCAATAAATTTGCAGTGATATCAGCGTGTGTTGAACGGGGTGTTAATTCCAACACGTTGAGGTTTTTATAACTTCCCTTGCGATGGATACTGTTGCAATACTCGATCCAGCCTTGCGCGGACTTGGGCGAATTCCAAAACCATCTTTTGGATATCCAATTGCGGTTCTACCTCTTCTTCCTGGACTTGCGACTGGAGGTAGGTCAAATGGCTTAGACCTTCGACAATTCTGATCCGACGTAGCTGAAGGAAATCTTTCAATAACGATTCCAGGATCGGCGCGTTGGGCTGAAAACGCCAGTCCGGATAGGCGTCCTCCTCCGAGATTGATAGGAAATCTTCCTGCAGGTGTTCCGGCATCCGGTCCTGCACGTAGGCGAGGGGATTCTCTTCTTCCTGGTCGAGTGCGTTTCGCACCAGTGTGAAGAGCTGCCTGAAGTCCGTCCTAGAGAAGTCGTCAACGTGTAAGCAGGCCAATTGGAGCTCTCTGAGGGCACGGTCGACATAGTGCACCAGGGTGGGGTCGCTGACGAGGGCTTTGATGCAATCTTCTTCCCGTTTACGATCGACGCTGGTCAGGGAGGATGTCCCCGCCTCGCTGATCGTTGGCCGCTGGTAGTAGTGCTGGCGTCGCCGGCGTGCGGGAGCGCTGCCGCCGGAAGAACGCTGCACCAGGGCGCGTTCATCCACCTGCAGGAGCCGGGCCAGGCGTTGGCGGTAGGCTTCCCGTTCCACACTGCCTTTCACGTCTTCGATCAGCGGTAACACCTGGCCTGCGATGGACTCCTTGGCCTTGGGATCGTCGATGTCGGCATGCGCTGCCAGCGTCTCCATCACATGGATCACGATCGGCCGGGCATCTCGCACCAGTTCTTCCCATTGCTCTGGGTCGGCCAGCGCGATCTCGTCCGGGTCGAGCCCATTGGGCAGGGTCGTCACGCGGATATCGGCGCGCAGCCGGCCTTCCACCTGCATTAGCCCGCGGGCGTCGAAGACCACATCGCCTTCCCGGTCCATCGTCTGGCGGGCGGTCTCCAGGCCGCGCAGCGTGGCCTTCTCGCCGGCCGCGTCCGGGTCCAGCGCTAGGACAATCCGGCGGGAATAGCGTTTGATCAGGCGGAACTGGTCCTCCGTCAGAGCCGTGCCCATCGGCGAGACGCAGTTCTTGAAGCCGGCCTGGTAGGGGCCGATCACGTCCAGGTAACCCTCCACGATCACGACCTGGTCCTTGGCGCGGATTTCTCGGCGGGCCATGTCGAGGCCGTAAAGCAGCCGCCCCTTATCGAACAGCGCTGTCTTGGGCGAGTTGAGGTATTTGGGCATGTCATCTTTACGCAGCACTCGCCCGCCAAACCCGGCCATGCGGCCGCGCCGGTCACGGATCGGTATCACCAGGCGGTGGCGGAAGCGGTCGTAGACGCCGCCCGAGTCCCGATTGGAGACCAGGCCGGCATCCAGCAGGTCCTGCTCGCTGATCTCCCGGGAGCGCATGTAGTTGGTGAGCGAATCCCAGGAATCGGGAGCGTAACCCAGGGTGAAGTCGTCAATGGTCTGGTCGGTGAGCTTGCGGCCGTAGAGATAGTCCAGCGCCTCTTTACCGGCGGGGGTGTTGCGGAGTTGATGTTGGAAGAAGGTCACCGCCATGCTGAGCACTTCGCGCAGGCGCTCGTTCTCTTCCACCTTTTCCTGCTGCTCGGGTGTATATTCCTGCAGGGTGACACCCGCCCGGTCAGCCAGGTTGCGCAGGGCTTCGGGGAAGTCCCAGCCTTCGCGCTTCATCACAAAATTGAAGATATCGCCGCCCTCGTTGCATTGGCCGAAGCAGCGCCAGGTTTGGGTATCCGGAAAGACCACGAAAGCGGGCGTTTTCGTGTTGGTATGGAAGGGGCAGAAGCCGGTGTAGTTCTTACCGGAATGCCGCAGGTTCACCGTTTCTGAGACGATGTCCACAATGTCCAGTCTGGCTTTAATATCATCTACGGTTGTCATAGGTTCCTCAGTACCATGAATTATACGGGATAAGCGGACGCAGTGTGTAAGAAATAGGTAGCGGAAATGGGAGAATTTATGAGTGGGGAATAGGTATCAGGTCATTAGGCTTAATTGATAACTGTTGATTGTACCCCCAAGCAAAGCACGATAGGCGATAGAGCAAATGAATCAAAGAAAGCGACACTCAATTCGGAGTGTCGCTTTTGTGTCCAAATTAATTTGGAATTTTTTTGTTATTACGGGAGCAAATTGTCATAGCTCTGTAAGGCTTTCATGTAGTTGGCCCGTTCGAAGGCGCCGGGGTTTCCCACGTTCTTGGCGCTCAGCACGCCCCGCAGCTTCTCAATCGAGCCATATTCGTAGGCCGTCATCCACTTTTCCATCTCGGACAGCATCTCAGCCCCTCGGGCTACCCCGTTGCCAACAAATTCGGAGGCCACCATCGCCACCGTCGCGCCGGCCATGATCGCTTTGGTCAGGTCCAGGCCGGTGTGCACGCCCGTGGTCAGCGCCAGGTCCGCGTCCAGCGTACCATGGAGCAGCGCCATCCAGCGCAAGGGCAGCAGGAGCTCGGCCGAGGTCGAGAGGTGCAGCGTGGGGTCCACTTCCAGATTTTCGATATCGAGATCAGGCTGGATAAAACGGTTAAAGAGCACCACGCCATCGGCGCCAGCTTCCACCAGTCGGGAGATCAAATTGGGCAGTGCGGTGAAGAAGGGGCTCAACTTGACCGCCACCGGGAGTTGCACGCTGCCGGTCACCGCTTTGACCAGGTCGACATAATTCGCTTCGATCTGGCTCGCTTCGATTGTTGGGTTCACCGGGATATAGTAGGTGTTCA
This sequence comes from Chloroflexota bacterium, assembly GCA_034189815.1. Taxonomy (GTDB): domain Bacteria; phylum Chloroflexota; class Anaerolineae; order Anaerolineales; family Anaerolineaceae; genus Brevifilum. The sequence continues at coordinate 6,034 of JAXHUD010000087.1, read as the reverse complement.
GTTCCAATGCGTCCGCGCCGGCTTGTTCCATCTTGGTGGCATATTCGATCCAGCCGCTGTTGGAAACCCCATTCAAACTGGCGATGACGGGGATATCCACCGCTTCTTTGTTCTTGCGGATCTGATCCAGATATTCATCCGGGCCGACGTTATAGCGGTCCAGGTCCGGGAAGTAATCCAGCGATTCGGCGAAGCGGTCGGTGCCGCGTTCCATGAAATAGTTGAACGCCAGGCTGTCATGCACGATCTGTTCTTCAAACAGAGAATACATCACAACCGCACTGATACCGGCATCTTCCATCTGGCGGACGTAGGATGTGCGTTTTGAAAGGGCGGAAGCGGAAGCCACCAGCGGATTCTTGAGGTCCAATCCGAGGTACTTGGTCTTTAGATCAATCATTTTTCCTCCAGCGGGTATTGATTGGTTTGTATTGTGGTTAAATATCGAACGTAACAAAAATGATGGTGATGAACAAATCCTCTATCACCATCATTATACTGTTCCGGTTTACCAAAAACCAAATTATTCTTCGGCTTCGGCCTCGGGCTCACTGTAGTGCATGTTCGCCATTTGCTGATAGAGGCTCCAGCGCCCAGCGGCGTCGCTCTTGGCTTTTGCCATCAGCATCTCCGCCCGTTCTTCGTTGCTCTGCAGGAGCATACGGTAGCGGGTTTCGTTGTAGGCATATTCTTCCACGGGGACCGTGGGCTCTTTGGAGTCGATCGAGAGCGGGTTGGCGCCCTGTGCGGCCATTTCGGGGTTGTAGCGATAGAGCGGCCATACGCCGGATTTTACGGCCAGGTCTTGCTGTTTCAGGCCGTATTTCATCGTGATGCCGTGGGCAATGCAGTGGGTGTAGGCAATGATCAGCGAGGGGCCGTTGTAGGCTTCCGCTTCACGGAAGGCTTGCAGGGTCTGCCGGTCGCTGGCGCCCATCGCCACGCGAGCCACGTATACATAGCCGTAGGACATGGCCATCATGCCGAGGTCCTTCTTGGGCAGGTCCTTACCGTTGGCAGCGAATTTCGCCACAGCGGCTCGGGGGGTCGCCTTGGAGGACTGACCGCCGGTGTTGGAATACACCTCGGTATCGAGCACGAGCACATTGATGTCCCGGCCGGAGGCGAGCACATGGTCCAGGCCGCCGTAACCGATGTCATAGGCCCAGCCGTCGCCGCCGACGATCCAGACGCTCTTGCGGACCAGGTAGTCGGCCACGGAAAGCAGGTTGCGGGCCATGGGGGTGTTCAGGGCTTCCAGTTTCTTCTTGAGTTCATCAACGCGTTTGCGTTGTTCTTCCAGTTCTTCTTCGGTCTTCTGGCTGGCGTTCATTATCAAATCCGCCAGGTCCTTACCGACCTCGTCAGCGAGTTTCGCCAGGAGTTCGTTGGCAAATTCAACGAATTTGTCAATCGTCAGGCGCATACCCAGGCCGAATTCGGCGTTGTCCTCAAACAGCGAGTTGGACCAGGCCGGACCGCGCCCTTCAGCGTTGAAGGCGTAAGGCGTGGTGGGCAGGTTGCCGCCGTAGATGGAGGAGCAACCGGTTGCATTGGCGATCACCATTCGGTCCCCAAAGAGCTGGGTGGCCAGCCGGATGTAAGGAGTCTCGCCACAACCGGCGCAGGCGCCGGAGAACTCGAACAGCGGTTCGAGCAGCTGGGAGTTCTTGACTGTGCGGGGCTCGAAGCTCTTGCGATCCGGGTAGGGGATCGAGTCGAAGAAAGCCCAGTTTTCAGCTTCCTGCTCCCGCAGCGGGGGTTGGGGCTGCATATTGATCGCCTTGTGGCTCGGGTTTTCCCGATCCTTGGCGGGGCAGTTTTCGACACACATACCGCAGCCGGTGCAGTCCTCGGGGGCCACCTGGACGGTGAACGCCCAGCCGTCACGGAATTCACGGAACTTGGTGTTGGTGGATTTGAAGGTCGCAGGCGCGCTTTCCAGCCAGGACTCCTCATAAACCTTGGTGCGGATCGTGGCATGCGGGCAGACGAAAGCGCATTTGCCGCATTGGATGCAGAGATCGGGGTCCCAAACGGGGATCTCGAGGGCTACGTTGCGTTTTTCCCATTGGGTTGTGCCGGTCGGGAAGGTGCCGTCGACGGGCATCTCACTCACGAGCACATCGTCGCCGCGGCGGTCAATGATCTTGCCGAGCACCTCGCGCACGTATTCCGGCGCCGCTTCGGGAACCGGGGGCAGCATGGGGATCGCGCTGGTGACGTTATCCGGAACCGCTACTTCGTAGAGGTTTTCGAGGGCGCTGTCAACAGCGGCGTAGTTCTGTTGGATGACGGCGTCGCCGCGCTTGCCGTAGGTTTTCTTGATGGATTTCTTGATCTCTTCAATCGCCTGATCCTTGGGCAGGATGCCGCTGATGGCGAAGAAGCAGGTCTGCATGATGGTATTGATGCGCTGACCCATGTTGGTCTTGCGGGCCACTTCGTAGGCGTCGATGATGTAGAACTTGAGGTCCTTATCGATCAGGGCCTGCTGCACCTTTGCGGGCAGCTTGTCCCATACTTCGTCTTTGCCGTAGATGCTGTTGAGCAGGAAAATCCCACCGGGTCGGGCGAATTTGAGCATGTCATACTTTTCAAGGAAGCTGAATTGATGGCAGGCCACGAAATCGGCTTCACCTTCAGCGATCAGGTAAGGTGAGCGGATGGGGTCTGGACCAAAGCGCAGGTGCGATACGGTCACCGCACCGGATTTCTTTGAGTCGTATTGGAAATAACCTTGAGCGTAGTTCTCGGTATCCTCACCGATGATCTTGATGGAGTTCTTGTTGGCGCTCACAGTGCCATCGGCGCCGAGGCCAAAGAACATCGCCTGCACAACGTCTTCGCCGAGGATCTCGTAGGAGGGATCCCAGTCTAGGTTGGTGTTGGTCACATCGTCATGGATACCGACGGTGAAGTGATTCTTCGGGGTCTCTTTATCCATTTCATCGAAGACACCCTTGACCATTGCCGGCGTGAATTCCTTGGAGGAAAGACCATAGCGGCCGCCAACGACTTTGGGAGCGGCATCAAAAGGAGCGATTCCCTGTTCCATGCCCTCTTTGATGGCGTTGACGACGTCCAAGTAGAGCGGTTCGCCGCTGGCGCCGGGTTCTTTGGTGCGGTCGAGGGTCGCAATGACCTTGACCGAGGCGGGCAGCGCTTCCATCAGGTGTTTGACCGAGAAGGGCCGATAGAGCCGGATGGAGACAACGCCGACTTTTTCGCCGTCTTTGACCAGGGCTTTGGCGGTTTCTTCAGCGGTCTCGGCGCCGGAGGCCATCAGGATGATGACCTTTTCGGCGTCGGGTGCACCAGTGTAGTCAAAGAGGTGATAGGTCCGGCCGACTTGCTCGGCAAATTGGTCCATTACATCCTGGACGATTTCGGGGGTTTTGTCATAGAAGGGGTTGACCGTCTCACGACCCTGGAAGAAGACGTCAGGGTTCTGGGCGGTACCGCGGGTGACCGGATGGTCAGGGGAAAGCGCACGGCTGCGGTGTTCGGCCACCAAATCGTCGTCAATCAGTGCGGCCAGGTCTTCTTCTTCCAGGCGTTCGATCTTGGAAATCTCGTGTGAGCTGCGGAAGCCATCGAAGAAATGCAGGAATGGCACCCGGCTGCGGAGCGTGGCAGCCTGTGCGATCAGGGCCATATCCTGCGCCTGCTGCACAGATGCACTGGCAAGCATGGCGAAACCCGTGGCGCGGGTGGCGGTGACGTCGGTGTGGTCACCAAAAATGGACAACGCCTGAGCTGCGATAGAGCGGGCGCTGACGTTGAACACGGTTGAGGTGAGCTCCCCGGCGATCTTGTACATGTTGGGGATCATCAGGAGCAAGCCCTGCGAGGCTGTGAAGGTGGTGGTCAGGCCGCCAGCCTGCAGCGCACCATGCACCGCACCGGCTGCGCCGCCTTCGGCTTGCATCTCGGTGACATCCGGGACGGTGCCCCAGATGTTTGGGATGCCCTGGGCAGACCAGGCATCAGCATACTCGCCCATCGGTGACGAGGGGGTGATCGGGTAGATCGCGATGATCTCGTTCAACCGGTAAGCGACCCAGGCCGTTGCCTCGTTGGCATCAGTCATTACCATTTGACGCGTCATGAATAATTCTCCTTCTGCTAGGATAAATAAGTATCGAAAAACGTTCTGAGAACGGGATTTTGCCAGGGGGTTGGAGCGGTACTAACTTCTGGTCTTATCCAACTATTAAGTATAACCTGATTCCGACCAGCTTATAGTTATTTATTTCATATTAGGCGATGAGACCTGTCATATCCCGCCGGGGGACAGGGAACCGCGCTGGGAACCGTTTTACCCCCTGGCGTCATCTGATCAGGCGGTCAGGATCCGTTATAAATAAAAGGCTGAGCAAGCAAAAGGGCTGCCAGGGTCTTTCCGTCATTAAAGTCACCCGCCTGGGCCTCATTGTAGGCCTCTTTTACCGAGAGGGTCTTCACGTTCAAAAATTCATCCGCGTCCGGGGTCAGCGGGGAGTCGTAGAGTTCGGTCGCCAGGAAGACCGTCATGAATTCATCCGTATAGCCCGGCGCCAGGTAAAAACCGCCCAGACGCTGCATCTTGCCTGCAGCCAGGCCGATCTCCTCGCGAATTTCGCGCTCGGCACAGGCCAGCGGGGTCTCTCCCTTATTCAGCACGCCTGCGGGCAGCTCCAGAAGCTCATCCCCCGACCCCATCCGATATTGGATCACGAAATGGAGCCGGCCTTCACCGTCCACGGGGACAATGGTCACCGAGTCGCCGTGCTGGACGAGATCGTAGGCCTTTTCCTTCCCATTCGGGAGCTGCACGTCAACCTTGGCGACATCGAAGGCTCGGCCCTGATATTTCTTACTGGTTTTCAGTACTTTATGCGGCATTGAATAAATCCTCGTTTACCAATACAAAAAACCACCGCGCAATTTTTGAAGAATCAAAATTGCGTAGTGGTTTGGGTGTTCACTGTTCTTTGATGTTTATCATCAGGGGATATCCAGCGTTTGTCCGGCCGTCAGCGTATACGGCTCTTCCAGGTTGTTGACGGCAATGATTGCTTCCGGAGAGACATCGCCGTAGAAGCAGGCGATGGAATAAACCGTGTCACCAGCGGATACCGTATAGGTGTCCGGATGCGGATTGCGAACGCGGCCCTCGCCCGTCCAGGAACCGGTCTGCGGGATCTGCAGGGTGGTGCCGGGGCTGACGATCTCACCTTCACCCAGGCCGTTCACGCTGATCAGGTCCGCCGGGTTGAGGTTAAAGCGCCGGGCGATGCAGTAGGGGAATTCCCCTTCCTGCACGGTATATTCGGCCGGCCGGGTCACCGTTGGGATGATGATCACTTCGGTGGGTTCGGGTGTATTGGTGGCCGTTGGCGCCAGGGCGATCGTTGTTGCGGTGCTGCTGAGCCCCTTCGAGACGGCGGTTTGGGTCTTTTCTTCCGGGGAATTGGTTTGAAGGCGAATCGGTGTGGTCATCGCCTGCTCGGTCTCCGTGGCCGGGGCTTTTGATGCGGGCATCTTGCAACCAGTCAGAACCAATGCTAACAGGACAACACAAACAATGACTTGGGGTAATCTTTTCGTCATTGAGCCATCTCCTTCATTTTTGTTTTGATAAAAATTGCTGAATTAGACTGTATAAAAATAGTAGCATAATCCCCTTTAAGCGTCAAGTTTATCCGATTTCAAGGCCTTGTGTTATTTTCGTCTGAGGACTTGTTGCAGGAGATGCCCGTTAACTCCCGAAGTTTTTACAATTCCGGGGGTCTTTGAAGGTCTCGGCGAATTTCCGGCAACACGGCCATCCTTAATCAAAAATGAATAGATGGGGGATACGATGAGGCTGCATTTAAATAGGAACTATAATAACTTTCTGAGTAAAATTCAGCCGATGTTAATACGCGTTTTACGATTTAAGGATATGATTTTAAGGGAAAGGATGTAATCATATGAAAATGAGAAATATTTCCAAAGTCTTGATTGTTGTCGCCGTTCTGGCCTTAACGCTCACTGCTTGTTCGCTCCC
>JAXHUD010000086.1:0-9821 GCA_034189815.1 Chloroflexota bacterium | reverse complement strand
AACTTGCCGCCAGGTTTGAGCACCCGAGCGACCTCGGCCAACACCGGATCAATCTGAGGGATATGCTCCAATACGGAAACGCTCGTCACAGTGTTAAAGCTGGCATCCATCGCCGGGATTTGAGCACCCTCCCCCAGGATCAGCAAGCGATATGCATCTCGGGTGCGGGCTTCCTTCATCGGCCCTATCCAGGGGTCCAGCCCGATGTCCGGCTTCGGGTCAAAGGCGACCGAGGCGAAATGCCCATCCCCAGAGCCCAGGTCGAGCACCGGTGCGGGCAGGTCCACTTCCTGGTAGAAGCGATCTTCCACCGCGCGCAGGAACCCCCGAAAATACGGCAGCTCCGAGAGGTGCCGCCAGAGGATCCGGTCCAATGCCTGGCTATCCAAGCTTGAAGGATGCATTTTCTGTTCAGGCATCCCAGCTCAGGACCTTTCGATAAAGCGCTTCATAAGCTCCCGCCACGGTTTCAGATGAATAGACGTTCGCCAGCGCAGCGGTTGCCAGCGGGTCCGCGGGCGGCGGATCGCGCAGCACCGCAATCACAGCCTCCGCCAGGGCGTGTGCATCGCGGATGGGGACCACCCGGCCCATCCCCGTGGACTGCAAGGGTTGCCGTACCCCAGGCAAATCTGTGGCGACGACGGGCGTCCCACAGATCATCGCCTCCACCTGTACCATGCCAAAGGATTCAGTGCTATTGATCGACGGCAGCACCAGCACGTCGCTCACATGATAAAGGGCCGTCTTTTCCTTGTCGGGCGCCTTACCCAGAAACTGCCAGTGGTCGCCCATAGTCCGGATCATTGGGAGCAGCTTGCGGGCATAGGCGGCCTCACCGAAGACATTTTCGTAATCACCCACGGTCAACACTCGGGCTTCAGGCACAGCTGCCAAAATCTCGGGCATCGCTTCCACGAGGTATTCCACGCCCTTTTCGGTCGCCAGACGCGCCACCATACCGATCACCTTGTTCTCAGGTGTGATCCCGTAGCGGTCTTTGAAATCCATCACGTCCGCCTCGTTGACCTCAGAGACGGCAATCGGCGGTTGAATCACGGCCAGCTTATCCAGATAGCGACTGAGGAAGGGGGAATGTTCGGCGTAATCGCGGGTGTTGTGCACGATGGCATCCGCCCAACGCGCCGAGAGACGGTTGGCCAAATTAGCGGCCCAGCCCGCCAGTCGATTGATGAAACCGGATGGCATCTTGATATCGCAGTGATAGGTGAGCACAACAGGCGTCCTGCGCCAGCGCGCCAACAGTGTCACCAAGGCCGCGTCTACCTGCGGGACATGCAGGTTGACGAGATCCGCTTCGTGAATCAGCCCCCAGGCTACGAACGGCATACCGGGCATGATCACGCCCTTTGACAGGCGGAAAGCCACCGGCAGGCGCACGATCCGCACGCCGTGGTCGATTTCTTCCAGCGGCAGCTCGGGGTCATAGCGGGAGGTCAGCACGGTCACTTCGTGACCCCGCTCAACCAATGCTCGCGCTTGCCGGACGGCGTAAACCGTCAGGCCGGATTTATGCGGTTCGAAATAGGTCAAAACAATCAAAATTTTCATCAGGTGCTATCGTTCTCCTGGCGCACAGCGTTCCGCTGTGTGGCACGCTGGTAAAGCGAGACCAAAGCCTGTCCGCGCATGCGCAGGCCAATCAGCCCCAGCAGGCTGCTGAAGGCAAAGGAGATCACGTGGATAACAATGGCATGAGTGAAAGCCAGATCGGCGCCAACACCCAACAGAGCAAAGGAGGCCACCATCACGCCTTCAAAAACACCCAGCCCGGCCGGGACAGAGGGCAGCGCCGCGCCAAAGGCAGCCGCACTGAGCACGAAGATCATCCACCAGAAGGGCGGATTCGCATAAAGGCTGCGAAACACGATCAGGTTTTGCCCAAAAGCAAGGAACCAACTGAGGGTCAGCGCACCGAAAGACAGCAGGAAGACGCCGGGGCTGTTCAACACCGACAATCCTTCCAGGAGTTTGGCGGCTTTGGGCCGCACCCACTCGCCGATAAAATTCGCCCGTTCACCCCATCGAGCCAACCAACCATCAACGGTTTGGCGAAAACGAGCCAAGAGATAAAGAACAACCATTCCGGTCAATGCCAGGCCGAAAGCGATCCAAATCAGACGCGGATCGTAGGCCCCTTCCAGAATTCGAGGCAGCATCGCCAGCACAAATACCGCCGCCAGGAAAACATCGAAGATACGCTCCACCAACACGCTGGAAAAAACCGCCAGCGCGGATGGTCCTTCGGTGCTGTCCAGAAGCAGCGCCCGGCCAACCTCACCGAGGCGAAAGGGGAAAACGTTGTTTAATAGATAACCGGCGCACATGGTGAAAAAGGCGTCCCAATAGGACACCCGGCGACGCAGCAGCAGCCACCAGCAAAACACACGCGTAAAAAGGCTGGCAAAGTAAAGCAAAACCGCCAAAAAGAGCGTGCGCCAGCCAATTTTAGATAAATTGTCAATAAATTGCGAGAGTTCCACCTGGCGGAAAACCAGCCATATTGCCAGACCACTGATCAACAGCGGGAGCAGCCAGCGGAGGATCTTCCCCGCCAGGCCTCTCTTCCCGGCATCGCTCACGAGTTATCCAATCTCAGGATCGCCATGAAAGCTTCCTGTGGAATTTCCACATTCCCCACCATCTTCATCCGGCGCTTGCCCTTCTTCTGCTTTTCCAGCAGTTTCTTCTTGCGGGTGATGTCGCCGCCGTAACATTTGGAAAGCACATCCTTGCGCATGGCCTTGACGTTGGCGCGGGAAATCACTCGCCCCTGGGCATAAGCCTGGATTGGGATCACAAACAACTGTCGCGGGATCAGGTCTTTTAAGCGGGAGACCAGCGCCTGGCCTTTGTGATAGGCATCGTCCTTATGAACAATCGCGGTCAATGCGTCAACGGCTTCACCGTTGACCAAAATTTCCAGCTTCACCAGGTCCTCAGGTCGATATTCCTTGAATTGATAATCCATCGAGGCGTAGCCGCGCGTGCCTGATTTGAGCTGGTCAAAAAAGTCTACAATCAGCTCGGAAAGTGGAATCTCGAAACTGATCTGCACCCGATTGGGCGACGGGTAATCCTGTTCAACGAAGATGCCCCGCTTGCGGGTGACCAGTTCCATCACCACACCGTAATAATCGGTGGGCGTAAAGATCGTCAGGTCCATCCAGGGTTCCAGAATCTGCTCAATAGTCGATTCGTCAGGCAGTTCAGCTGGCGAGGAGACGGTGATCTCTTCCCCGGAAATTAGTTTAAGCCGATATTCAACAGAAGGCGCAGTAAAAACCACATCCATGTCATATTCGCGTTCCAGACGTTCCTGGATGATCTCCATATGAAAAAGACCCAGGAAACCGCAGCGGAACCCAAAATTAAGCGCTTCGGATGTTTCCGGCTCAAAGGTCAGTGAGGCGTCATTTAACTGTAATTTTTCCAGCGCGTCGCGCAGGTCGGGATAATCCTCTCCCTCTGTCGGATAGACGCCGGCAAAGACCATTGGTTTGGCCTGCTGGTAGCCCGGCAGGGGTTTCGCAACGCCATCGACGGCATAGGTCACGGTGTCACCGACCCGGCATTCCGACACGGTCTTTAACCCGGTCGCCACATAACCGACATCCCCAGCGTTCAGGGACTTCACCGGTTTCATATTGGGTGCAAAGATGCCGATTTCCACAGGCGTAGCCTTGACCCTGGTGGACATCATCAGCAGTTGGTCGTCCGGTTCGATCTGGCCGTTAAACACGCGCATATAGGCTACAACCCCTTTATAGGAGTCGTAGTGCGAATCGAAAATTAAGGCCTCCAGCGGATGACCGTTCTCCCCTTGCGGCGGGGGAATCCGCTCAACAATCGACTGTAATACGGCATCGATGTTCGTGCCTTGTTTGGCCGAGATCCGCAGGATCTCGTCTTTGGGTGTTCCCAAAAGATTATGCAGGTCTTCCACGACTTCATCTGTCTGAGCGGAGACCAGGTCAATCTTATTAATTACGGGAATGATGGTCAGGTTGGCTTCCAGCGCCAGATAGAGGTTGGCTAGGGTCTGCGCTTCGATACCCTGGGCCGCATCCACCACCAGCAGCGCGCCTTCGCAGGCGGCCAGCGCCCGGCTGACCTCATAATTGAAATCCACATGTCCGGGTGTATCGATTAGGTTAAATTCGTAGGTCTCACCATCGTCCGCATCGTACATCATTCGCACGGCGGAGGCCTTGATCGTGACGCCTTTTTCCCGTTCCAGGTCCATCGTATCAAGGATCTGCTCGGTCATATCCCGATCAGCCACAGTGTGCGTGATCTGTAACATACGGTCCGCGAGGGTCGATTTCCCATGGTCTACATGGGCGATGATGCAAAAATTTCTTACTTTTTCAATCATATCAACTGAGTATAACCGATTTCAATTCAATCCGGTATCTGCTCAAGCGCTCGGTCAATCATCCGCTTGAGGTCCGGGTCTTGGTCCGTTTTTTGGAGACGGAGGTCTGCCAGGAACTCAATATTGCCTTTGGGCCCCTTGACCGGCGAGGCTGTCAACCCAACGGAGTGAAAACCCAATGCCCGGGCTGACTGGAGTGTTTCGGTCAGCACCCGGCGATGCACATCATGGTCTTTGATTACGCCTGCATGCACGGCGGCGGCTTTGCGGCCAGCCTCAAACTGCGGTTTGATCAGGGTGACCGTCTGGCCGCGGTCATTGCCGAACCAGCCCCGGATTGCGGGCAACAGCAACCCCAGGGAGATAAAGGATGCGTCCACCGTCACCAATTCAACTCGCTCCGGCAGCGCATCGACATAGCGCGCGTTAACCCGTTCCATCACCACCACGCGGGGATCTTCGCGCAGCTTCCAGTGCAGGATGCCGTAGCCTACGTCAATGGCGTAGACCTTCGCCGCCCCATTCTGCAGCAGACAGTCCGTGAACCCACCGGTGGAAGCGCCGACATCGGCGCAGACCTTACCTGCCACCGGCACGTCAAAAGCCGCCAACGCGGCTTCCAGCTTCTTACCGCCCCGGGAGATGTATTTCGGCTGAGCTTTGATCTCGATCGGCGCGTCTTCCGCTACTTTGGTGGATGATTTGTGGATCATTTCACCCGCCACCCGCACTTCCCCTGCCATAACCAGACGCTGGGCGCGGTTGCGGCTTTCCACCAGCCCGCGCTCCACGAGCAATAAATCAATCCGTTTCTTCTTTGTCATATCTTTATTTTAACCCAAGGTGCAAGCTAATAATCTGCTTTGTAATTCAATTTTCTTTAAACTAAATTTCAAAGGTTGTTTAGAAGCGCGGCCTGCCTGCCCCTCGAAGGGAATTGCGTTTGAAGGATAGTTGAAAGTTATAAAGGTAAACGGTGCGCCCTGGTCTAAATTCCTAATACCGCCTAATACCTAATCACCCAATTCTTGTTGCCCCTTTCACTATCCCCCATTCACAATTCACTCTATGATAATATTGAATTATGTTCAAGCAACTCGGTTATATTCTCAAAACCATGCGGCCGCGGCAGTGGACCAAGAACATCTTCGTCCTGGCGGCGATCGTCTTTGATAAGCAGCTGCTCAATCCGCAATCGCTGTTGGTCACATTTATCGCGGTGGTCCTCTTCTGCCTGGTTTCCAGCCTGGTTTACATTATTAATGACCTCGTTGATATCGAGGCGGACCGGCAGCACCCGCAAAAGCGCAGCCGGCCCCTGGCCTCGGGAGCGCTCGCCAAATCATGGGCTGTTGGCGCGGCCATTATCCTGGCTGCGATCACATTCCCTGCATCCTTCCTGCTCAGTACCGGGTTTGGGCTGATCATCAGCGGTTACTTTGCCCTGAACCTCGCCTATTCCTTCTGGCTGAAGAACATCCCGCTGCTGGACGTGATGGCCATCGCCATCGGGTTCGTACTGCGGGTTGCCAGCGGTCTCACAATCATCGTGACCCAACAATTTTCGCCCTGGCTTTTCGTGGCGACCACTTTCCTGGCGCTCTTCATGGCCCTGGGCAAACGCCGGTCGGAGATGGCCCTGCTGGCGCAGGGCGCCGGCTCGCACCGGAAGGTACTTGAAGGCTATTCCCTGGCCCTGCTGGACCAGCTGCTGATGACCATGGTCAGCGCCACCCTGATCACCTACTGCCTCTACACCTTCTCTTCCTCCGCCGCCCCCGGCAGCTATGCCATGATGCTGACAATCCCCTTCGTCATCTACGCTTTATTCCGTTATCTTTTTCTCTTGCACGACGGCAGCATCGGCGGCGCACCCGAAGACGTCCTGTTCACAGACCGCCCCTTCCAAATCGCCGTGCTGCTCTGGGCTGCGGTCGTGGTACTGATCCTCTATCTCTTTTAACTCCGGAGAAAGCATGCCCGTCATTTTTGGCAAAGCCCCCGGCAAAATCATCCTCTTCGGCGAACACGCCGTGGTTTACGGCCAGCCCGCCATCGCCATCCCGGTGATGGACGTCTACGCCACTGCGCGCGTGCTGCCGCTCCTCACGGAAAAACCCGGCGTTGTGCGGGTGCAGGCTAACGACATCCAACTGGATGCCCTGCTGGACGAGCTGCCCGCAGATCATCCCCTGGCGGCAGCCATCCGGATCACGCTGGAAGAAATCATCCCCGACCACACCCCCTCTTTCACCCTCCAACTGGACTCGAACATCCCCATTTCTGCCGGGATGGGCTCCGGCGCGGCGGTGACCGTGGCCATCATCCGGGCGCTCTCGTCCTTTTTGGGCGGGCCGCTCCCAAACGAGCGCATTTCAGCACTGGCGTATGCGGTGGAGAAATTACACCACGGGATCCCCTCAGGCATCGATAACACCGTTGTTACCTATCAAAAGCCCGTGTATTTCCAACGGGATGAACCCCTGCAAACACTCTCGGTTGCCAAACCCACCATTTGGGTCATCGCTGACACCGGCGAGAAAACCCCGACCAAAGAAACCGTGGCAGATGTGAGAGCAGGCTATGAGACGGATCCCAAACGCTACCAGGCCATCTTCGATGCTATCGGCGCGATTGGTAAGAGCGCGCGCCAGGCTCTATCAACGGGCGACCTGGCCCGGTTGGGCCAACTGATGAACGAGAACCAAAGCTACCTGGAACAGCTCCAGGTGAGCAGCCGCGCTTTGGAATCCCTGATCGACGCGGCACACAGCGCTGGGGCTGTTGGGGCCAAGCTTTCCGGCGGCGGCCGTGGTGGGAACATCATTGCCCTGGTCCCCCCCGAAAAGACTCAACAGATGACTGCGGCGCTGCAGTCAGCCGGCGCTGTGCGCGTGATCACCACCGTCCTGCGGGAGTCCACCCAATGACCGAGCAATCCAATCTGATCTTCATCAAACTCGGCGGTTCCCTCATCACGGATAAAAACAAGCCGATGACGGCCCGGAAAGGCGTTATTCGCAGATTGACACAGGAACTGGCCGAATTCCGCCAGGCGCAACCCGAACGCCGAATCCTGGTCGGCCACGGCTCCGGTTCGTTTGGTCACACGGTGGCCAGCCGCTATAACACCCAGAACGGCGTGCGCACGGATGAAGAATGGCTTGGTTTCGCTGAGGTCTGGGCGGCCGCCCGGCAGTTGAACCAAATTGTGATGAGCAGCTTCGCGGAGGCCGGTCTACCGACCATATCCTTCCCCCCTTCCGCAGGCATGATTACCGTAGAGAAACAAATTCAATCTTGGGACCTGGCGCCAATCCGGCAGGCCTTAGCGCACGGGCTGATCCCGGTGGTACAAGGTGATGTAATCTTCGATTCCGCCCTGGGTGGCACAATTTTCTCTACCGAGAGGGTTTTTCAGCACCTCGCGCAGGCCCTGCACCCTGCGCAGATCCTGCTGGCGGGCGCCGATCCTGGGGTCTACCGGGACCCTGCTGCCCCTGAGGATATCATTCCGACGATCACCCCGGACACGTATCCCGCAATCCGATCGACACTCTCCGGTTCGCAATCCCCGGACGTGACTGGCGGCATGCTGGCAAAAGTGGAGCTGATGTTGGCGCTGGTAGAAGCTGACCTCGGATTGAGCGTGCGGATCTTCTCTGGCGCGCCATCTGGGGCACTCTCCCAGGCTCTGACGGGCGAGCAGATTGGCACTTCCCTCCACGCCTAACCTCGAACAGAACCTCGAACAGGCATCATTGCCTGCGTCGTTTTCCGGTATAATCTGAATTTGATTGAAATTTTTGGAGTAAAACGATGATTTTTACGCGCCAACAACTTGAAGAGCTGGAAGATCAGAACCTGGCGCCCTACGCCGTCCGCAGCAAGGACAGCAAGGGGCGCAAATTCCCTGAAGATGAGCCGGATTACCGCACGGTTTTTCAACGCGACCGTGACCGGATCCTGCACACAACCGCCTTCCGCCGCCTGGAATATAAGACCCAGGTGTTCATCAATTACGAAGGCGATTACTATCGCACTCGCCTGACCCACACCCTGGAAGTCACCCAAATCGGGCGCAGCGTGGCCCGAGCTTTGGGCGCCAATGAAGACCTGGTCGAGACCATCTGCATGGCGCACGACCTGGGCCATCCGCCCTTCGGTCATGCCGGTGAACGGACCCTATCCCGGTTAATGGTGGACCACGGCGGCTTCAACCACAACCACCAATCCTTCCGGATCGTCACCCAACTGGAAAAACGCTATCCCGAATTCGATGGGCTTAACCTGACCTGGGAGGTCCGGGAAGGGATTGTCAAACACGAGACCGAATATGACGTCTCGGATGTCCAGGATTTCGACCCGGAACTGCGGGGCCACCTGGAGGCGCAGATCGCCAACGTCGCCGATGAACTGGCCTATACCGCGCACGACCTGGATGACGGGCTGCGCTCGGGCATGATCACACCGGAGCAGTTGGCCGGCGTCTCTCTCTGGGAGGTCATCAACGAGAGCATCGGCCGCCGCCGCTCAGACGTGCTGGACGACCTCGCCCGGCACCGCCTGATCCGCCGCCTGATCGGCATCGAGGTCAATGACCTGATCCAATCCATCGACCGCATGCTCCGCCGCAGTGGTATTCGTAACGTAATGGAACTGCAGCAGCTACCCTACAATGTCGTAGGCTTCAGCGAGGACATGCACCGGCGCAACCGCGAGCTCAAGGACTTCCTTTACAATAATCTTTACAACCACTACCGTGTCGTACGCATGTCCGTGAAAGCGGAACGCATCCTGGAAAGCCTGTTCAACACCTATATCCAGGAGCCAGCGGTCCTGCCTGACCCTTATCAGGCCGCCATCAACGATGATGGTCTATACGAAACAGTTTGCGACTATATCGCCGGCATGACCGACCGCTTCGCCACCGATGAATACCAGAAATTGTTTGACCCACTGACCCTCCCCTAAATCAGGCGGTCATTAACTTTATAATAAAGGAAATTACATGAGTGACCCGAACTACCTGACCCCCGAAGGCAAAGCCAACCTCGAAGCTGAACTGGAAGAACTGAAAACCACCGGCCGCAGGGAACTGGCCGAACGCCTGAAACACGCAATTTCAATGGGCGATCTTTCGGAGAACGCCGATTACCACAAAGCCAAAGAAGACCAGGGCTTTCTCGAAGGCCGGATCCAGGAGATCGAAGCCTCCCTGAAAAACGCCAGAGTGATTGAGGCTAAGAAGAAATATGACACAGTCACTGTCGGGGCGCATGTCACGATCAAAGAAGCGGACTATCCCTCGGAAACCTATCACCTCGTGGGCCGGAACGAGGCCAACCCGAGGGATGGCAAGATCTCGCATGAGTCCCCCATCGGCAAAGCCCTGATGGGTCACAAGGCTGGTGAGACGGTG
>JAXHUD010000085.1:0-9835 GCA_034189815.1 Chloroflexota bacterium | reverse complement strand
GCACAACCTGGATATCACGGTCCGAATAGAGCCTATAATTATTCTCCAGCCGCTCGGGTTCCAAAAAACCATAACGCCGTTCCCAGGCGCGCAACGTCACCGGCTGTACGCCGGTCCGCTCGCTCACGATCTTGATCGTATATTTACCTTCCGGTGGGTATTCACTAATCGAAACCATCGCAGCAGCCCCGTAAAATTATTCGACTCTACAATAAATATTTTACCGTGTTTCCCAACCGCTTGCATCAAACAGCGAGGTCAGGAAGGTCGCCCGTTCGGCCTCGGTCATCGGCCGCGGTTGGGCATAATCTTCCAACATCGCCGTCAGAAGCTCCGTGCTGAGATACTGACCGTCATAAAAAGTATGGCGCTGGATGATCTCCCAACGGGTTTCAGGGATATAGTTGCCAAAGGCGTCCACGATGCCCATCTGGTCAAAGAACAAGTTGCCCAACCCATAATCAACGAAAGCGCCGTTCCGGAAGGTCATCGCCTTTGAGCGGTGCGCCTGGCTGCCGTTCACGATCACGGCGCCGGCGTCAGCCATCATCCCAAAATCGCGGACCTGGTTTTCGCTGGGCAAGTTGGAATAATTCTCAGCATATTGGAACGTGGCGATCGGCAAATAACCTTCCGCCTTCAAGCGGCTGATCTCATCCGCCATCCATTGGTAATCACCACAGGGCGCAGCGCCCCCGTATTCTTCCGTAGCCCAGGCGTGCAGCGGGCCTAGGGAGTTGCAGCCGATGAACGCCAGTTTGTTGCCGTGATCGGTGATCGTCAGCGGCGATTTAGCATCCTCCAAATCGAGCCCGCCGCCGTAGTAGTCCATCCCGTGCTCTTCATAGAGATTGAGCGAGAAGGGCACCACATCCACACCGAACATCTCCTTGGAGTCATTGTTGTGGTTGCCGGTCAGCTCGATGATATCCGCACCGACATAGTCAAAGAGGTCAATGTATTTCGGGCTGCTGCAGAAATACAGCAGTCGGGAATGCGGGTCCGGCGCTGGACAGTTCTCATAGAAGGACACCTCATTGCTGATATGGGTCAGATCCGCCTCGGCGAGCCAATCCACAATCTTTTCAGCGGGATACAGCACGCCGTTGATCTCCATTTTGTTGGCCGTCGCCCGCACAAGCGCGGTCACGCCCGTCATCACCAGGGTGGTCAACTTTTCCGGGTCGCGGTTGGTCGGTGTGAACGCAGCGTTGAGTGCCTGGCGATCCGCCTCCGGCAAAGACTGGCCCACGGCTGTGGCTGCCACCAGCTGCAGCCTGACGACCAGAGGCGCAGTCGCCGGGTCAAAATCGCGCGGCAGGGGCGAGACGCCATCCACCGCGATCACCTTGAGTTGGGGGCGTAATTCGTCAAAAGGCAGCACGGCCCAGGCATTCTCCGCCCAGAGCGCATCCGCCTCTGGCAGCGTCTCATAAACGCTTACCTGTTCAGTGTCCGCCGCACCTAATGCGGCTTCCCAGGTCGCTGAGAGCGGGGCCGGCAGGTAGAGCCGGGAAACATCCGCCAAGGCCTCGGGCCGGCCGCCCGACCAATAGGCCTGCAGGTCCGCCAGCGGCACTGCGTCGGCCAAGGTTGGGAAAGGCGCAGCCAAGGCATAAACCCAGACGCTCTCCAGTAACACTTCTCCTTCCGGGGCGAGGGCCCCCGGCCCCACCCAAAGGTCCGCGCCCGGACCGCTGCTCAGCGTAAAATCCCCCATCGCAGCATCATCCAGCATCCCATCAGGGAGAGCGTCGGACAGGAACACACTGACCGGTTCAGGCGTGGCGGTCGGTGTCGATGACACATCATCGCCTGCCAAGGGTCCGTCCGTCCCCTTGGACAAACCATCTTCGCTGATCGGTGCATTGAGTGCGCCCGAACAGGCGGAGAGTGTCAGTGTTGCAAGGAGCAGGAAGGAGATCAGGGTCAGGGATTGTTTTGTCTTTTGCATCTTTAGTCTTTTCTATCATCGCGAGCGGTCAAACAGCCGCTCGCCGGATTGACTGCGAGTCCTATTATGCCACTTAAGCCTAAAAACAAACACCCCTGTCAATGATTGAGACCAGAGGTGTTTAATTTTTTTATCGTTAATTTGAAAACATTTAGTACTGGATCACTCGGGGTAATTTCTTCGCCTGGGCAATCCAATCCGCCACCTGGCTTTCGGAGGGCAATTGCCGAACGAGATGCTTCTTGTTATTGACCTCGGCCAATTTGGCATAAAGGTTCGACCCATTGCGCTGCGCCAGTTCGGGGACCGTGTCCACACCGGCTTCTTCCAGGAGATCAGAATATTCCTGGGCAACGCCTTTGATCCGGTACAGGTCCACATGGTTGACCCATTCCAGAACCAGGGCATGGCCGATGCCGGTTTGCATCTCAATTTCTTTGCGGCCTTCGGGCGTGGTGCCCTTCTTCAACAGCTTGTTTGTGGTAGTGATGCCGGCGGCGACCAGTTTCTTGGTATATTCCGGGCCGATGCCCTCAACGTCTATAATCTTTGCCATATCAGTCTCCTTTTGTTTGGTCTCCTAATGATTTGCTGGGTAAATAATACCGGATTGATTTTTTCAATCTTTTATTATTTTACATATTCTGATGAACGCTGTCCAGTTTGGTTACATTATTAACTTGGTATAATTGACGAATTATGGCAATTAAACCGCTGAAACTCAAAATCGACATCTTCATCTTCACACTGACCCGTACAGCGATTAATACTAGCTACCGAATGGTCTATCCCTTCCTGCCCTTCTTTGCCCGCGGGCTGGGCGTTGAGCCTGCCTCGTTGGCGCTGGCTTTTTCCGTGCGCTCGTTCCTGGGGATCTTTGGCCCCTTCCTGGCCACCGTAGCCGATACGCATGACCGTAAGACCGGCATGCTGCTGGGAATCGGGCTTTTCACGGCCGGCAGCGGTATGGTAGCCCTTTGGCCGAGCTTCTGGACCTTTATCATCGCTACCAGCCTGACCCTGCTTGGCAACGGCGTCTTCATCCCTTCGATGAACGCCTTTCTGGGCGATCACACTCCCTACAACCGGCGCGGCCGGGTGTTGGCAATCACCGAGTTAAGCTGGGCTGTGGCCTTTATCGGCGGCATCCCGATCGTACGTTTCCTGGTTGAAAACTACAATTGGACAACCCCCTTCATCCTCTTCAGTTTCATCGGCGTTGGGGCCTTCGTGCTCTATCTCTTTCTGGTCCCCGCCGCCAGGGTGGCCCATTCAGAAGGGAACACCATCTGGCGTAACTTGAGCCGGATCCTGAAGACCTGGCCTGCGCTGGCTGGGTTATTAAGCGGAATCCTGTTCACAACCGGCAATGAGATGGTCAACCTGATCTTCGGTGTTTGGATTGAAAATCAGTTCGGGCTCGACTTTGCTGCGCTGACGATCGCTTCCGTGGTTATTGGCGTATCGGAGCTGGGCGGCGAAGTGGTGACGGGCGTCTGGCTGGATGCGGTCGGCAAGCGCCGGATGATCTGGATTTTCCTCGGCCTCAACAGTCTGGCGGCAATCCTGCTGCCCTTCACCGATGGCCGGCTCAACCTGGCCCTGATTGGCCTGGGCTTTTTCTATATCACCTTTGAGACCGTGCTGGTGAGCGCGATGACTCTGATGACCGAGGTCCTCCCCACCGCTCGGGCGACGATGCTCTCGGCAACGATTGCCGGTTTCTCATTAGGCCGGATGTTGGGCGACCTGCTTGCGCCGGGCCTGTTCGAAATCAGCTTCTGGCTCTGCTGCCTGGCGACCGTCGTCCTCAACCTGCTGGCGGCTGGCCTGCTCACGCAGGTGCGCGTCCAGCGTGGTGAAGCGCAAGCCTAGAAAATTTTATTTATTCGATGGTCTCATTCAGGTGATATCAAGTAGAAAATAGTAAGGGCCGCCCTCCCTGGCGGCCCGTTTATCAGCAATCTGCCTCTGCCTTATATTACTTCTCAATGGTCACGGACCAATCCGGCCCGAAGCCAATACCATATTTTTCGCTGAAACTGCCCTGGTTGACCGCCGCGGACACCCGCATCAGCTCGTTATTATAGAGGATTGGGTCGCCTTGCTCGGCGTAACCAAAGGAAGGATGGAAGGGCACCTGCTGCTTGAAGACCTCATCGCCATTATGCGCAATCGTCAGCGTCACCTGGTCACCATAGCCAAACCCGGCCGCCAGGAAGTCATTCATGCGAATATTGGTCCAGAGATTGCCAAAATGCGGGTCATTGATCTCGAAAATCCCTTTCACCACGCCTTCGCCAAATTCCGGCTCATTCAACGGATGCATCACAATCTCCTCAACAGGATAGGCCGGACCGACCTCTTCAAAGGTGATCTGGCCGCTGGCAAACTTCGCCGCACAATAGGAGAAAAGGTCCCGACCGTGGAAAACGCTCACATCATCTGTGCCTTTTCCTTTGAGGCGGTTCACATCTTCATCAATTTCCCGAATGTCCGTGATCCCCGTCCACGCCTTCAGGTGGGTCAATGACCCGTTATCCGGTGTGACCACGAAATAGCCATCGGCCGTCTCAGCGACGCTGGCTTTGCGCGGCGTCCCCACGCCGGGGTCCACCACGGAGACAAATACCGTGCCCTTGGGCCAGAACGCCATGGACTGATACAACCGGTAAGACGCGCTCCAGGTGTCAAACTTCGGGATCTCATGGGTCCCGTCAATAATCTCCAGCTCCCGGTCAACGCTCTTCACCACCCCGTACATGGCGCAAACCGCGCCCTCTTTGTAACTGAAATCGGTCTGAAAAACGAGGATCGGTTTCATGCTGCGCCTCCTAAATAAATGGGTTATAGAACCGGCTGTGGTTGATAAAGATCGACACGGCGATGCTGAGGAAGAAGATCAACGCCGAAATGATAATGGCGGCATAATCCGCTCGGGAAAATTTCTTGGCCGTATACCAGGTCCGGGATTTATCCTTGCCAAAACCGCGCAGGTCCATCGCGTTGCTGATCATCTCAATCCGGTCCAGTGAAGAAAAGATCAGCGGGATGATGATCAACAGCGAATTTTTGAAACGGCTCGTGAGTTTGGCTTTACGCGAAAGATCTAACCCGCGGGCCTGTTGCCCCAGACTGATGTCACGATAGTCACGTTGCACGTCCGGGAAATAACGCAGGGTGAGCGACACAGCATAGGATGCCTTATAAGGCACGCCAACCCGGTTGAGCGACGATGCAAATTCGCTGGGGTTCGTCGTGAGCAGGAAGATAATGCCCAGCGGGATCACAGAAAAATACTTTATGAATTTCGTTACCGAATAGAGCAACTGCTCCTGGGTCAGATCAAAGCGGCCGGGCAGTGACGCGATCACGTTCCGGGTGCCGTAAATTTCCACACCCATCTCCGGCGAGAATAAAAAAGAGATGACCGCGTTGGTCAGCACAAAGACCAACACATAGATCACCATCGATCGGATCTGTGAGAATTTGATCTTTGAGATGTACATGATAAACATTGAGAAGGCCATCACAGCCAAAATCACCCGGATGTCATAAGAATACATCACCGCGAAGGTCAGGAACAAGAAGCAAACCACCTTGGTCAGCCCCGACAAGCGGTGGATCGGGGTTTGCAGCATGTCATGAGAAAAGAGTGTCGTCCGAACGCTCATCAGGACCTCAACTTTCGCTCGTAGTCGATGAACCCTTGCACAAACCCGGTGCCATCCGCGATCCCCGCCATTTGCGCCAGATGGAAAAGCGAGGTCTCTTTCAGGTTAGCCTTGTCGATTACGTCGTGATCGGTCAGCACGATCGACGCGGCCGTATCGGTCACCAGCCGCCCCTCGGAGAGCACGATCGCCCTCGGCGTATATTCCAGCATCAGGTGCATATCATGGGTGATCAGGATGATCGTCACGCCCATTTTGTTAAGTTCCAGCAGGAACTCCATGATCTCGGTATAGTGCCGGAAGTCCTGCCCCGCCGTCGGTTCGTCCAAAATCAATATCTTCGGTCCCAGCGCCAGGATCGAGGCGATCGTGACCCGTTTCTTCTGGCCGTAGCTCAGTGCGGAAATTGGCCATTCGATGAACGGCGCCAGGCCGCATATCTTCAGCACCTTCTCCACTTTGGGGCGGATTTCTTCTTCGGGCACCTCCCGGAAACGCAGACCCAAAGCCACCTCGTCATAGATCATCGGTTTGGAGATCATCTGGTTGGGGTTCTGCAGCACCACGCCGATAAACTCCGCCCGCTCCTTGATCGTTTTGTCTTTGATATCTTCACCATAATACCGGATCACGCCCGTAGCCGGCTTTTCAAATCCCAGCAGCAGCTTGGAGAGCGTGGACTTACCCGCGCCGTTCTTCCCCACCAGAGAGACCATCTCACCTTCGCAAATATCGAGGTTGATATCCTCCAGCACCATCCGTTTTCCATCGTAGGAAAAACTAAGGTCCTCAACTGAGAGGATTGAGGGCGCAGGCGCCGGTTCGGGCGGCGGCTGGATGTCACGATACCATTTTTGAAGGGCTTTGCGGTGATGATTGGTTTCGAGGGTGGTGATATATCCCGGTTTGAGGTCACGGGTGACCGGTACGCCGGCGTATTTCAGGGCAGTTACATAGAGCGGCTCGCGGATCCCGGTCTCCATCAGGATATCAGAAGAGACCAGGCTGTGCGCATCCCTATCGGCTATGATCCGCCCTTCCCGCAAAACAAGGATCCGGTCCACATGACAATAGAGCACGTCTTCCAACCTGTGCTCGATGATGACAACGGTCTTTTTCGATTGTCGATGGATATCGTCAATGATTTCAATTGCGGTCTTGCCTGTGGCAGGATCCAGGTTTGCCAACGGTTCATCAAACAGAAGGATCTCAACATCATCCACCATCACACCGGCCAGGGACGTGCGCTGCTTCTGGCCGCCGGAAAGCTCGAAGGGGGATGACCCCAGCAGGGACTCCATATCGACCATCTCAGCCACTTTATTGACTCGCTGATGCATTTTGTCTTGCGGGATGTTATCGTTTTCCAAAGCGAAAGCGATATCCTCCCCCACCGTCAGCCCGACAAATTGGGCATCCGAATCCTGCAAAACAGTACCTACGGTCTTTGAACGCTGAAAAATATCATTGTCGACAGCATTTTCTCCCATGATCTTCAGACTGCCGCTGATCTCGCCCTGATAGGCGAAAGGGATCAACCCATTGAGGCAGTGCCCAAGAGTGCTCTTGCCGCTGCCGCTCGGCCCAACAATCAGGATCTTCTCCCCGGGGTAGATTTTCAGGTTGATATCCCAAAGCGTCGGCTCAGCCTGAGCATGGTATTGAAATGTAAAATCCTCAAATTCGACAATGGGTTGTCTGTTCGTCATCGAGTGCGCTCGCTCTTCTCAAGAAATGATATTGTACCTAAACTTCGCATTTTGCCGCAAGCCTCAATCTATATACATGGAAACCGACGGAACGATTGGAAAGTTACGGAAAAACAAACCGCCCGGGATATCTTAAATTCCCGGGGTTATTTATTAAGAAGAAATGGCTGCCACCGTTAAGGTGACAGCCATTCTGACTTGCGATTCAAATTAACCGTTTACCACCATTACTCTTCAAACCCTGCAAACGTATATACGGCATAGTTTTTGACCTTCAGCGGCGCCTCAGCCCCTGTGTCCCACATGGCAAATTTCCAATTTACATTCAAGTAGCCTTCTGAATCTTCCCGGGCCCCATAATCCCCGGTATAGGAAACCATGTTCTCCGGGCTGTCACTCTGCCAGATCAGCAACTTGTACTTCCCATCCTCGGTAATCGCGATCAGAACGGTATACCAGGTGTCTGGTTGGATCTCGAGCTGTGATTCAAAAGGCTCCTTATAAGCATCACCGATCCAATAGACCGACTGCTGCATCTGGCTGTCAATCTCGATCCCGAAATCGTTCAGATCGGGCCTGTCCGTATTACGGAAATTGAGCGACATCGGGATGGGCTGCAGTGTCACCGCAATGGCCGTGCCAGGCTTGCAATCCTCGCCGCAGAAATCTCTCAGCAGCGTATTGAGTGGGACGAAGATGCCTTCCCCTTCGTTACTAAATTCAAACACCTGCTCATCGGCATTGAAGTTCTTGCCGGAACCCGCCCCAAATTGGCCGCCCATATTATCGGCCATGGCAAAGGCATCTTCTTTGAAGACCTCATCCCAATCAACCAGCCATTGGTCCACAACCTCCTGGACCGGGTCCAGCGTGACAGGTTCTTCGGTTTCAACGACCACTTCTTCTGTCGGTTGTTCAGTGGCCGCTTCGGTCTCAGGCGGCGCAGCCTCCTCGGTTTCCGGAGTGAGCGGCTCTTCCGCCTCAGGCACATCCTGAACCTGGGTGGGCGCTGGTGTAGACTGCGGTGCGCAAGCGCCGAGCAGCAATCCCAGAACAGACAACAAACCTAACACGATTACAAACTTCTTTTTCATATTTTCCTTTCTCATATCCAAGTGTGGGTTTTGATGTTGATGTTAGAAGATTTCCTCACATGTCTCTCATCAACAATTTGATGATGCCATGAAATTGGAAGACAACCTGTAGATATTCTATTGTTGACTCTATTGAATAAAGGTTGCTCCCGTTATGAAAGTGGGTCGTAATGCGCCAATTTTATGCTTTTTTGAAGGTTTCATCCCATAAAATGCCAAAATCGGGCATGTTTGTGGGGCATTGACAGTATCTATTTCGTTTGATTGCCCTAATTTCAGTGGGGTCATTGTTAAACATTGATAAGTTGCGAACACTTCATTTTCCCCACCGGCATGGCCCCAAACGACCATACTGAGTGGCTAAATTATTACGCCTTTTGATCGCTGGAAATTATAGCATAATCGCTCACTTATATCCGACGCGGATTTATTCATAAACCCAACGCGGTTAAAAAGCCGCCACCAAAATCGGGTGGCGGCTTTATTTTCGTTATATGGACTAATCCATCAAGCGGAATTAGTCGACTTTCTTGAGGCTGCCCTTCTTCGGGCGAGTGGCCGAATAAGCGACCAGCAGCAATGTGCCGAGCACGCCAGCGCTGACGATGTTCATGATGGCGGCGGTGATGCCCTGTGTGAAGACCAGGTTGACGGGTTCGCTGTAGATCAAAATGTCGAGCACGGGGGCCACGACGACCCAGGCGAACAGGTTGCCAATGATCTGGACCAGGTTGAAGGTGAGGATATCCTTGCCTTTGAACTCACCCTCGCTGACCTTGACCCGATTATAGGCGAAACCGAAGATGAAACCGGAAACGCCGGAGGCGATCACCCAGGACCACCAGGGGGAACCATATTGCACGGCGTCGCTGAGAGCGTGGCCAATGAAGGAGATCAGTCCACCTGCGATGGGACCAAAGAGGGTCGCCATGAAGGCGCTCAGGCCGTAGGCCGTCTGGAAGCTGGTCTCAGGAATGGGCGAAGGTATCTTCACGAACATAAATAGCAGCATGAAAAGGGCTGCGCCAATACCGATGGCAACGATTGTGCGGGTATTTACTTTAAACATAATGTCTCCTTAGATATTGAATGAATGATTGGATTTGATTCTTGACACTTGCCTCCCGAGAAATTATCCCGGGCTTGCCAGGGTTTACTCATTCGAATTAAGAAACAAAGGTGGAAAATCATAGGTAAAAACCCGGCAAATCAACAACAATGAAACTATTTTAGTTCTGAATCGATAACGCCTCCTTTGGACCTGACCAGAACAAAAATACTGAGTTAAAAACCTGTGATGATACTTTTAATTTTATCATATTGCTCTACCCTAAATAACACAGACGCTTATAATCGGTTACGATTAACCGCTGATGGCGGACCGTTTTCAGCAATTCAAAGTGA
>JAXHUD010000084.1:0-10016 GCA_034189815.1 Chloroflexota bacterium | reverse complement strand
TGCCGCTGGATACGGCTATCCAGGTGCGGGGGACACAAACGGACGTGGGTTCCGATACCCTGCGCTGGCAGTTGATCCAGATGCTGCGTCAGGATACCCCGACGGCCGGCTCAATGGGCGGCGGGGGCGGTGGCGGCGGGGGCGGGATGGGTTTCTCGCCGGATCCCGACGCAACGCCCGAACCCACACCGACGCCCGAGCCGATGCCCTATGATATGGGAGACCCGGTCGAGGGCTTGGTCGGTACGCTGTCTGTGCAGCGGATGGTAAGAAATGATGGCAGTAAATATATTCTGGCTTATCTCTCAGCGCCCACGCCAGATGAACCTGAATCCTATCGTTATTACCAGCTCCTCGGTGATGGTTTGGAAGACCTGGAAAGCCTGAACCGGTTTCATGCACGTGTTTGGGGCACTTATACCCAAGATGATCATGGCCAGCCAGCGATCCAATTGGCGCGCTTTGAAAAAGCCTATCCTGAGGAAATCATCCAGGCGTGGCTGGGCGTTCAAACCGTGGTTGAGTTGGACGGGCGGAAGGTGATGACATTTACGGACACGACAGGTCAGCAATACGTGTTGTTTTATTCCTTAATCACCTCCGAAGAATATCTCGTGGATTTCTTTGAAGGCGCACAGATCATTCTCGAGGGCGCCCTGACTCAGGACACTTATGCAGGTTTGCCTGTATTGCGGGAGTTGGGAAGTCGACCGGCAGAAGGAATCACCAATCTGGATGATTACGATATCCAGGCAGGGGAGGTTTATGAACAGCCGGCTTTTGAAGATGAAATCGCAGACGATATGGCGGATGGGATCAATATCGATACGGTCGAGTTGGTTTATTTTGCCTATGACCTTAGACACGGTGGGGGCGGACTGCCCCTGAGCGAAAGCCCGACCCGCTTCATTCAGCCCGTCTGGCGGTTCAGCGGCGCCCTGGCGGATGGCCGCCTGGTGGATATTCTGGTGCAGGCCGTCACGGACGATTATTTGCAGTAGAACGTGAACCGCTGGGCTTCAGGGAGCCGGCGGTGATAAGGATGAGGGTGCGCTCTAGCGTTGAGCGCACCCTGTTACGCTGCTCCTGCTTTTTTCCCCTTGCCCTGTTAGCGCCCTGCGCTTGTGCTACGGGTGTTTAGCTTCGCTCCAGGGAAGGGGACCTGCAAACGAGTTCAGCAGGCAGGAAGCGCTCTTTGACTCTCCGAAATAACATGCTAATTTGCTTTTCCAAATCCCGGTTAGCTTGATGAGGGTCAAAAATAATCCCCATTATTTACAGTAGCATTTAAAATCAGGAGGCGGTTTATTTTCTTTGTTTTATTGTTTATGCGATTCGCCTGAACGACTAACGCGGACGAATAACGCGGACACGGACGACTCAGACGACTCGGACAGACGACTCGGACGACGACTCGGACGACTGGGACGACTGGACAAATTCGGCTTCGTCAGGTAAAATATTTTTTCGTGATTATAGAAGACGATCCTGTAAGTTATAGGAGGAAAGACCTTGGCAAATATTAAATCGCAGATCAAACGCAACCGTCAGAACAAGAAACGACGAGTTCAGAACCGTGTGTATCGCGGTGGCGCCCGCACTGCTATCTATAAAGCCCGTGCGGCGATTGAAAGTGGTGAAGAAGAAGCCGCTCGCGAAGCGACCATGGTTGCTATCAAAGCGTTGGATAAGGCTGCTGCGAAAGGCGTCATCCATAAGAATAACGCCGCACGCCGCAAGAGCCGTCTGATGCAAGAACTCAACAGTATGGCGTAATCTGACGATTACTTCTTCATTCCGGATAACAAGACCTGCAACGGGAGCGGATACCGCTCCCGATTTGCGTATATAGAAGGGAATTCAAATGAATAAAAAGCTTATTTACGTAATGGGCGTATTGATACTTGCTGCCCTGGCATGTAATTTGCCCTGGCAGAACATGCCCGAACCGACCGAGGAAACAGCGGTGCCGCATTCGACTGAGATGGAGACTGAAACAGAAGCGCCAACGGTTGATGAGATTGAAGAGACGCCCACGATTACCCCAGGGGTGTCGGATTTGCCCTTGCCCATCGTTTATTATGCAGCGCCAGACCTCGTGGCATTGGACCCGCTGGACGGGACGGAACTGATGCGCTTGCCGGCATCTAATTTTGGTTTTGCGGGCGACGGCGGCGTCACCGGTAACGGCGTTTTCTACGTCAATTCGGATTACGACCAGGCGTACCGAGTCGGGTTCGACGGGGTGCAGCAAGAGCTCGCCTTCCTGAACCCGGGCGGAGATTCCTTTGCAGGTGTGATCTTGCCTTCACCGGATGGCACTCAGATCGCCCAGGGGGCAGTGCTGAGCTTTACGGCTGAGGGCGGCGAAAACCAGCTTAAGACCGTCAATACCGACGGGACGGATGAACGCATTTTGGTCGCTGAGACTGATCTGGATCAGCCGCTCCGGCCTACGCCGATCAAGTGGGCGGCTGACGGCTCGGCGTTGTATTATATGAACGTGATCGAGGGGATTGAGGGCTTTGGCGGGCTGGACCTGCTGAAGGTGGACCTGGCGACTGGTAGTGTCGAGACGATCTTCCCGGATTCGGGGAGCCTGACGTCTACCTCCGTCTCGCCGGGGGAGACATACGCTGCAAGGGCGGCCTCTGGTGATCCGCTTTCGATTGTGATCCGCGACTTGGCTGCCGGGGTGGATCAAACCGTGACTCTGCCGGCGATATTCAAACAGGCCTGGCAGATGGTCTGGGCGCCGGATGACAGTGCGCTGCTAGTGACCCTGGGCTTGGGAAACTGGGAGGCAGATGAATACAGTGTGGCGCGGATTGATACTAAAACGCTGGACCTCGAGTTCCTGATCTCGGACGATCCCACGCTGCCGCGAGCTGTGGCCTGGCAAACGCCGGAGACAATCTGGTTCAATGACCGGGACGGCGCGCTTTGGATGATGGATGCCGTCACGGTGGCGACGACGACCGTTGTTTCTGCCGATGCGCGGGTGATCTCCATCAGCCGCTGAAGTTGGGCCCGAAGGGAAGGAGATGTTATAATACGCTCTGTCCTATTCGTACTGTTTATAAAGAGAATCGATGTTTGATCAAGAAAAAGCACGCATTACAGCACAGATAAAAGCATATCTTACCAACCAAGGTATAGAAGACGCGGTTGTCGAATTCCGCCCGATCCCATTCAGCGGTGAATGGGGGCTAGCTGTGCCGCTGTTCCCAATCGCGGCCAGTGAGGCTCGATCCGGGAAGAAAGTGATCGTCCCCAGGCGCGCGCAGGAACTGGCTGAGGGATTACGCGCAACTATGGATCCTGAGGAATTGGGCCTTTCGTATATTGAGGCCGTCAAAGGCTATTTAAACCTTTATTTCTCTACGGCGGAGTATGCCCGGAAGGTCGTTGATACCGTCCTGGCAGAGGGCGCTGAATATGGCAAAGGTGTGGATAAGGGTGAGACCGTGATGGTCGAGTATTCCCAGCCGAATACGCATAAATCCTTCCATGTGGGCCATCTGCGCAATGTTATCCTGGGCGGCAGTATCTGCCGGATATTGGATTTTGCCGGCTACGATGTCATTCGGGCGAATTATCTCGGTGATATCGGCCTGCATGTGGTCAAATGGATGTGGAATTACCTCAAGAACCACAAAGGTGAAACCCCTGGTGAGGATAAGACCTACTGGATGAACGAAATCTACGCTGAAGCTGATCGGCTCTTTCAGGACCCGGCCTACCAGGCTGAGGTGCGGGCGCTCTACGCACGCTGGAACGCACGCGACCCGGAGATCATCGAACTCTGGAAGCGCACCCGGCAGTGGTCGCTGGAAGGTTTTGAGCAAATCTACGAGCTGCTGGGCGAGCACTTCGACCGGATCTACTTCGAGAGCGAGGTGGAGGATGCAGGCACTGAACTGATCGAGCAGTTGATTGAGGATGGGCTGGCGGAAGATGGAAGGCCTGAGGAACCGGTTTTCATTGACCTGGACGCCGCCGTCGGTACCGAGAATGAATACCGGGTCCTGGTAATTCTGCGCTCGGACGGCTCTTCACTGTATGCCACAAAGGACCTGCCGCTGGCTATTAAAAAGTTTGAAGAATATGACCTGGATCGCTCGATTTACGTAATCGACGTGCGTCAGTCGCTTTATTTGAAGCAGATTTTCAAGACCCTGGAATTACTGGGCTATGAATGGTCAGATCAGCTCTATCACCTTGCCTATGAACTGGTGAACCTGCCCGGGAATGTCACGATGGCTTCCCGCGAGGGTACGGTGGTCCTATTTGATGACCTCGTGGAGGAAGCAACCAATCGCGCCAAGGCGATCGTGCAGGAGAAGAACCCGGAGTTATCTATCGCGGCCAAGGAAAACATCGCCAAGGCCGTCGCATTGGGTGCGCTCAAGTACACCATGCTGTCACGGGATAACACCAAGGTGGTGACCTTTGACTGGGATGCCGCGCTGGACTTCAACGGTCAGGCTGCGCCTTATATCCAATATGCTCATGTGCGGGCCGGCAGCATCCTGCGTAAGGCAGGTGTGGAAACGGCGCCGGAGGCCCCTTTCCCATCCGACCTTGAAAAAGCCGAAGTGGACCTGATCGAGGCGATGACGCGCTTGCCTGAGGAAGTGCAGCGGGCGGCGGAAGAACTGCGTCCCCTGATCCTCGCAAACCTGGCCTTTGACCTGGCCAAGGCTTTCAACGATTTTTATAACACCTGCCAGGTGTTGAACGCGGCGCCTGCAACCAGAGCTTACCGGCTGCGGTTGGTGGCCGCCGCCAGGCAGGTGATTGCAACCAGTCTGAATTTGCTGGGCATCGATGCTCCCAATATGATGTAAGGATGCCCAATTCGTTAACCCAAACCAAAAGTTGTAGAAGATAAGGAGTAAATTTTTCCATGGCACGAATTCGAACCATCATTATGGGCGCCGCAGGGCGGGACTTTCATAATTTCAATACCTTCTATCGAGGCAACGAAGATTATGAGGTTGTCGCCTTCACGGCCACACAAATCCCCAATATTGAGGGGCGAAAATACCCGGCAGCATTGGCCGGGGGCCTTTACCCAGCAGGTATTCCGATTTACCCAGAAACGGAACTGGAACGATTGATCAAGGAAGAAAATGTCGACCAGGTCCTCTTCGCGTATAGCGATGTGCCCGATGAATATGTGATGCATAAGGCTGCCCTGGTGAACGCTGCCGGGGCCGATTTCCGCCTGATGGGGACCGAAAATACGCAGATCAAGTCCACAAAGCCTGTCGTGGCTGTCTGCGCCGTGCGAACGGGCTCTGGCAAGAGCCAAACCACCCGCCGCGTGTCTCTGATCCTGCGCGATATGGGCTACAAAGTGGCGGCCATTCGCCACCCGATGCCCTATGGGGACCTGGTGAAACAGAAAGTCCAGCGCTTTGCCGATTACAGCGACCTGGACAAGCATGAATGCACCATTGAGGAACGCGAGGAATACGAACCGCATCTCGATAACGGCGTGATCGTTTATGCTGGTGTGGACTATGAAGCGATCCTGCGCGAGGCGGAGAAGGAAGTGGATATCATCCTGTGGGATGGCGGCAATAATGACTTCCCGTTCTATGTCTCAGACCTGCTGATCGTCGTGGCTGACCCCCATCGCCCGGGGCACGAGATGCGCTACTATCCCGGCGAGACGAACGTGCGCATGGCGGACGTGTTTGTGATCAACAAGGTCGATACGGCCAACCCCGAAGACGTGATCACAGTCCGCAACAACCTCTACTCGCTGAACCCCGACGCTCAGGTAATTGAAGGCGCTTCCCCGCTCTTTGTGGACGACCCGGACGCTATCCGCGGCAAGCGTGTGCTGGTCGTGGAAGACGGACCGACGCTGACCCACGGCGAGATGGCTTACGGCGCCGGTTTTGTGGCAGCCCGCCGCTTTGGCGCCGGTGAGATCGTTGACCCGCGGCCCTACGCCGTGGATTCGATCCAGGCGACCTATGAGAAATATCCTGACACCGGGACGATCCTCCCCGCGATGGGCTATGGTGCGGATATGATGCATGACCTGGAAGAGACTATCAACCAGGCCGATGTGGATCTGGTCGTCAGCGGTACACCGATTGACCTGACCCGGATCATCAAGATCAACAAACCGCTCCAACGGGTTCGCTATGAACTGCAGGAGATCGGTGAGCCCACGCTCAAATCGATCCTGAGCAAGAAATTCGGCAAGTAAACCTTTTGTATAAATATTCGGGGCTGCCTAGAGGAAAGCAAAATGTTCGCTTGAGGCTTTTCTTTATTGGATTATTAAAGAAACAACCCTATCCCCAACTCTTCCTCTCGCTGAGGTGAAGGCTGCTCGAAGGGCGGTATGGGGTGTTTTTTGGGAGAAATGTTAACCAGGCGAAAACAGAATGCGATGTAATGAAATCGGGACTGCTCATGGGCGGCCCCGATTTGGTTTTAATGCGGTAAGATTAACCACTGGTTTGACCATCCATTGACAATAAAAAGTGAAAAGTGAACTTTTAAGATGTTTTTTGACGAAGCAGAGATCTTTGTACAATCCGGTCGCGGGGGAGATGGTATGGTCCATTTCCACCGCGAAAAATACAAACCGCGCGGCGGCCCTGACGGGGGAGATGGCGGCCGTGGTGGGGACGTGATCCTGGAAGTGAACCCAAAATTAAATACTTTGTTTGATTTCAGCCACCGTTCCCGTTATGTTGCCAATGACGGCAAGCGAGGCGGCCCTAACAATATGAGTGGTAAATCGGCCAAGGACCTGGTGGTGGACGTGCCGCCGGGGACGCTGGTCTTTGATGCCAAATCGGGCGACCTCATGGGCGATTTGTTGGAGCCCTATCAGCAGTTGGTGGTTGCCAAGGGGGGCAGGGGTGGGCGCGGTAACCAGCACTTTGCCACCAGCCGCAACCAGGCCCCGCGCATGGCAGAGAAGGGTGAACCGGGCCAGGAGAAGAATTTGCGTCTGGAGTTGAAGATGATCGCCGATATCGGGATCGTCGGCGTGCCGAACGCTGGGAAATCCAGCCTGCTCGCCGTGGTTTCCAATGCCAAACCAAAAATTGCTAATTATCCCTTTACGACACTTTCGCCCAACCTGGGTGTGGCCAAACTGGATATCGATTCGATCCTCGTGCTGGCCGATATTCCCGGCCTGATTGAAGGTGCGCATGAGGGCGTGGGGTTGGGATTCGCCTTCCTGCGGCACGTGCAGCGGACACGCGTGCTGATCCATGTTCTGGATGGTCTCTCAGCGGACCCCCTCTCGGATTTCTCGCAGATCAACAGTGAGATGGCGCTCTTCGACGAGAAGATTGCAGAGAAGCCCCAAATCGTGGCCTTTAATAAGATGGATTTGCCCGATGTGCAGGAACGGTGGCCTGAGGTGAAGGCGGAACTCACTGAATTAGGCTACGAAGCGCTCCCGATCTCAACCGTGAACCACGAGAACGTGGATAAGCTGCTTTGGCGAGCGCATGCCCTGCTGCAGGATGCCCCTGAACCCGAGCCGGTGGAGGCGATGCCGGTTTACCGTGCGTCGGAGGACCCCAACGCCTTCACGATTAAACCGACCGAGGAAGGCTGGGAAGTGCACGGTGAGTCAATTGAGCGCGCTGCGGCGATGACCTATTGGGAACACCGCGAATCGGTGCGTCGGTTCCAGCGCCTGATGGAGAACATTGGCCTGGAACAAGCCCTGCGAGAAGCCGGTATTGAGGAAGGCGATACGGTCTTTGTGGGAGAATATGCCCTGGAATGGCAGGATTAAGCCATGGCGAAGAAGCGATTGGGTATCTTCGGCGGCACGTTTGACCCGCCGCATATCGGGCACCTGATCCTGGCGGCAGAAGCCCGCGACCAATTGGACCTGGATTGTACGATCTGGGTGCTGACGCCCGACCCACCGCATAAACAGGGACAGGAGATCTCGTCCCTCGCGCATCGCCTCGCGATGGTTGAAATGGCAATTGGCGAAGATGAGCGTTTCGCTTTGTCCCGAGTGGACATTGATCGGCCCGGCCCGCATTACGCGCTGGATACGGTCAGGCTGCTAAGGGCAGAATATCCCGATCATGAACTCTATTATCTGATGGGTGGGGATTCTTTGATGGACCTGCCGCAATGGCATGAGCCAAAGGCTTTCCTGTCCCAATTGGATGGGGTGGGGGTGATGAGCCGGCCTGGTGATGAAATTGACCTGAGCGAGTTGCTCACGGCGCTGCCATCACTATCGGAGAAATTGCATTTTGTGACCGCACCGCTGTTGGAGATTGCCGCGAATCAAGTCCGACGCAGAGTGAAGGAGAACCGGGCCTACCGGTACTATGTCCTGCCGGTGATTTATCGCTATATCTTAGAGCACGGTATTTATCAGGATTGAGCGGCGTTGGTGGAGGGAGGCGGGTCAATACTGGAAATCAGTCCCATTTCCTGTGCTTTCAGAATCGCAACCGCTCTACCGTGGACCTGCAGTTTGATATAGATCTTGTGCAGGAAATTGCGCACGGTGGGATTGGCGATATCGAGGCGTACCGCCAGATCAGCCGTGCTTTCATCAGGATAGGCCGCACAAACGGAGAGGACTTCCAGTTCCCGGGGGGTCAATGTCAGGTCTTCCGCCCGACCGGTGAAGAAAATATCCCGAACACGATTGCTCATGAAAGTACCGCCATCAGCCAGAGTTTCAATGATTTTGCCCAGGTTACGGATGCTGTCGTAATCGTCTTTGAGGATGTAGCCGCTCGCACCGGCTCCTAGTACGTTTTTGATCATCGCCCGCTGAGAGTACATTGAAATGACGAGGATGACCAGCTTTGGGTACGCTTCTTTCAGACCGGTGAGAAATTGGTGAATTGGCTGAATGTTTCGATTCTTATCGCTGATAGGAACGTATATATCCAGGAGCAGCACGTCCACAGGGGTCTTGGGCAGGGCGGTTTTCAGGCACTCGCTGAACAGACAGGTGGCGGCGATATCGATGTTGGGAAAGTCGGATAAACGATGATAGTAGCCATCAATCGTGGCTTGGTGATCTTCGAGGATTGCAACTTTAATGGAACCAGGCATTTATTTCCCCTTACTAAGTGAATAAATATGTGTAGCTTAATTTTATCCGGTATTGATAATTATGTATATCGTTTTGAAAAAGCGTGATTTTAAAAAGAGGATTTTAGGCGTTAAAAAGCTCACTGACCGGGTGAGGGGGGCACCCGGCCAGCGAGTGATTATATTAAACCATAACCTTAAGCATTTGTCAAATGGTTTTAACTAAAAGGTTATACAGATTTGGTCACTCCTGACTGCCTTGAATCAGAGTTACATTGCCCACAGCCATATCCAGGTGGATGGTCAGAGTATGGCCTTCGTCGAGGGTGGCATAGGTTTCATCGTTGAGCAGCCAGACCCCCCGCGTATTGATGTTACTAATCGTGCCTTCGTTGATGACCACGGCGCGTGTGCCTGTGGGGATCATGATTGTAATATTGCTGATCGTGGCTTTAACATTCACGGTCGCGTCATGCAAGAGTGCGCCGGTGAAATCCAGGGTGTAGTCCCCTGCCCCGGCGGAGAAATCCATCTGGTTGAAATTTGCATAACCCAGGCCGTATAGTTCAGCGGAGGAAGCGCCGGTAGTGAAGGAGAAGGTTTCAAGTACCTGCGGGTTGAGGGCGTCAAAACGCAGGTTGGTTTCGCTGGCGCCTTGTGTGATCTTGAGTTGAGTTAATGGTAGTCCCGTGAAATCGAAGTGGTTCTCGCTGGCGCCGCCTTCGATCGTCAGATTAAGCGGCAAGCTGTCCGTCAGGGCGAGATCCCACTCGTTCACTACGTCACCGGTGGGGATGCCGGAGATACGCAGGGGATTGACCTGTTTGATCTCGTAATAGTTGTTGCTGCGGGTGAAACGAGGCTCCCACTGTTCAACATTGTAAGTGATCGTTCCGTTCACGAATTTGTCTCCATCGGGATTGAGGTCGAAGGATCCGCCGGTCATGTTG
>JAXHUD010000083.1:9070-10578 GCA_034189815.1 Chloroflexota bacterium | reverse complement strand
GCCGGACGATGCTGCTGGTCGCAGCGCTGGCCCTGGCTGGCTTCGCGGTCTACCAATTCCTGCAGGGCTTGGGTTTGATTGGCTGAGTGAACCGGAATGAGCGAGGCAACAGGGATTAAAATAGTGACTTGAAACATATCATTTTTAACGCGCTAAAAACCCCATCCTCGTTCCTTCCCCTGATTCAGGGGAAGGATGCCTGCAAGCAAAGTGCAGCAAGCAGGAAAGGGTGTTTTTTATTCCAAACATTACTGGCATTTTAAGGTCATAGAAATTGGGTAAAGAAAACGTCTTTTTTATCCATATCAAATAATCAACCACCCAACAATTCACGCTCGCGCCAATCCAATATGGGGGCGGACAATGGTAAACTTAATCCAATTCCCAAAATCCGGAGGACGCAGATGCCCCGTTTCACCTGTCGTTTTTCACAAGTTATTCTTTATGTCACTGACATGGCCGCCGAGGTCCATTTCTACCGGGACCAGTTGGGGGTGCCCATCCGTTATCGTCAGGGAAAGTCGGACTATAGCAAAGAGATATGGGTGGAATTCGATGGCGGCGGCTGCAGCCTGGCGCTGCATGGCGGGATCGTGGATCCGCCGGGCATAGAACATGAGATCGTCTTTACCGTAGACGACATCATGACCGCCTGGCTGGACCTCACAGATGCGGATGTCGATATCGGCCAGGTCCGCATGCTGGAAACGGATGAGCCCTTTGCCACCGGGCATGACCCCGAAGGCCATCGTTTTTCGATTCGTGAACTGAGGAAGGAATGACCCTTGCCGGATTTGAAATTGATTTACAACAGCGCAGCGGAACGCTACCAGGCTCTCGTGGCCCGAGAGGACTATGAGGACAACCTGCTCCAGGCCATCGTGGCGGTTGACCCATTGAAAGATAAAGACGTCCTCGAGCTGGGCGCGGGGACCGGCCGGGTGAGCGCGCTGATCGCGCCGCTGACCGGGCGCCTGGCCATCTCGGATATTTCCTACCACATGCTGAAATTCGGCCGGGACCTTCTGGCGGAATTGGGCCTGGGCCCCATTGACGCCTGTCTCGAATCGCACCGGGCCTTGCCTTTCGCCAATGACTGTGCGGACGTGGTGATCGCCGGGTGGAGCTTCTGTTACGCGGCGCTGGACGCGGAAGAAAACTGGCAGCCGGCGCTGGAAAGCGCGCTGGACGAGGTGCGCCGTGTGCTACGGCCCGGTGGCAAGCTGATTCTGATCGAATCGCTGGGCACGGGGTTCGAAGCGCCGGAAGCGCCGGCTGTTCTGGTGAATTACCTGAACTATCTCGACAACCACGCTTTCGAATCGGATTGGGTGCGGACGGATTATTGCTTTGCCGACCAGGAAGAAGCCACCGCGCTGACCACCTTCTTCTTCGGCGACGATCCACTGCCGATGTGGCCAACGGACGGAGGCGTGATCGTGCCCGAGTGCACCGGGCTTTGGTGGAAGACCTTCTGAGAGGATTAAACAAAAAGAGTTATCGGTTAA
>JAXHUD010000083.1:4486-8970 GCA_034189815.1 Chloroflexota bacterium | reverse complement strand
TCCGCCGCGGCCTCGATCACGATATCCGAGATGCCGGGGGAGAGGCCGGGCAGGGGGTTGATCTCCAGAATATAGGGTTTCAATTCCTCATGGACATTCAGCCGGAAGTCTACCCGGGCCGCATCCAGCGCACCGGTCACCCGGAAGACGGCTGCCGCCAGCCAGTTGAGCTCATCCACCATGTCATCGTCCAGCGGCGCGGGACAGATATAGTTGAGCTGATCGGCTAACGCTACCTTGAGCCGGTTTGCATAGACGGCATCCGTTTCAAGATAGGGGGAGAGGTCCACCTCCATGGGCGGGAAAAAGCGCAGCCCGGCTTCGATCCGGGGCAGGTCTTCGTCGTGCGGCAGCCGCCGGGCAACAGGACCTACAAGATTGCCGACCATACCGACGGTCACTTCACGACCCTCGATGAAAGTCTCAACCAAGGCGGCCTGCTGATAACGCTGAACGATCTGCCCGACCTGCTCTCGCAATTCGGTCTCATTATTGACGATCGATTTGGCAGTCACACCCATGCCCGTGCCTTCGCGGCTGGGCTTGACGAACAGAGGAAAAGTCAACTTGGGGTCCAGCGGTTCATCCACACGCTCAAAAGTCTGGAAATCCGGCGTGGGCAGGTCATGGTAGCTCAGCACCCGCTTGGTCATGGGCTTATCCAACCCAAGCGCCAGACAGAGCACCTTGGAGCCAGTGTAGGGGATACGCAGCTTCTCCAGAATCGCCGGGACCTGGGCCTCCCGCGCGTCGCCAAAATGGCTCTCGCAAATATTGAAGCAGATATCGGGTTTGAATTTTCGGACGGTGTCAACGATAGATATATCGCCTTCCAAGAATTCACAGGTGTGCCCGCCAGCGCGGATTGCGTCAAGCAGGGCGTTGATCGTTTTCTCGCTGTCGAGGTCGTCCCACTGATCTGCGGGCATGCCGTCCCAATGGGGCGCATTCACTTTTAAGTTCG
This sequence comes from Chloroflexota bacterium, assembly GCA_034189815.1. Classification (GTDB taxonomy): domain Bacteria; phylum Chloroflexota; class Anaerolineae; order Anaerolineales; family Anaerolineaceae; genus Brevifilum. Next base: position 8,006 of record JAXHUD010000083.1, on the reverse strand, counting down.
CCAGAAGCGCAACTTTAAATCTTTTCATCTGTCAAGAGAACTCCAGAATAAGGGGGGGTAATGTTTAAATTATATCTCGGAAGTACTTGCAAGTGGGAAATTAGGCAGTGAACAAATTGGAGATTGTGTGATTTACATCTTCTTTATCAAAACTAAACCTGCGGTCTCTATCATTGGGGCAGATCAAGAAAAGAGCCAATGATGAAGATTGAGAATGAAAATTTGACAGACAGAACCGCCTTCAAAAAGGTCGATCACCAAGCCGCAATCGGGCGAGAAGTCGAGGAGCCTCTGCGGGCGTTCGAGGCCTGCACATTGCCTGAAATCAGCGACGCGGCCCTGATGCGCCGGGTGGACACCAAGTTCGTCTTCCCAGCCCGGATCCTGCCCTCGCTACTGCCGGACCTACGCGTGGACTATAACGTGCTCGAGGTGGATGGCGTACGCGTGCAGCATTACCAAACGGTCTATTATGACACGCCCGATTTCCAGCTTTATCGCCAACATCATAACGGGGCTCGTGACCGGTTCAAGCTGCGCGTCCGCTCCTATCTGGATTCGGAAGCCGATTTTCTGGAGGTCAAGCGCAAAGACAACCGCAATTGTACGCATAAGACCCGGCTGCAAACGGGCGCAGAGGTGATCGTGCCCTCACCGCGGGTTGACTCCTTCCTGCAATCCAACTTCCCATGGGGGGAAGCGGCGTTGGTCAGGAAGATCACCAACCGGTTCTACCGAATCACCCTATTGAGTAAGAGCGAGCAGGAGCGGCTGACGCTGGATCTCGATCTGCGCTTCATGTGCCCCGCCGGTGCGTTCTCGCTGCCCGGGGTCGCCATCGCCGAGGTCAAACAACCACGATTCTCGGTCGATTCCGCCTTCATGGCGGCGATGCGCAAGGCGGGGTACCGCCCGATCCGGTTCAGCAAATATTGCGTTGGCGTCGCCCTGGCCTATCCTCAGGTGAAACGCAACGCCTTCAAACCCCTGTTACGTCAGATTGAAAAACTAGTTTTGGGAGGTTCATATTAATGGAAAGTCTCAGCATGCTCTTGTTAGCCCTGTTCGTCAACCTGGTGGTGACCTGCATCATTGTACTGGCGATCTACTTCCCAACCGAAAAGGACAAGGGCTACGTGCTCACCTTCTTCGTCTTCAATATCAGCATCTTCCTGATTGCCAGCTTGTTCACCCAGGTGGAGATCAGCCTGGGAGTCGGGTTTGGCTTGTTCGCGATCTTCTCGATCCTGCGCTACCGGTCGGACCCGCTGCCGGTGCGCGAGATGACCTATCTCTTCATCCTGATGGCGCTGCCTGTGATCAATGTGATCCTGTTCAGCGAGGAGATGCTTGTCGCTGCGCTGGTCGCGGACCTGACGATCCTGGCCGTTTTCTTTGTGGTCGAGCGGGCGCTGGGGTTCCGCTATGAGGCGCGCAAATCCGTCACCTATGAAAAGATCGACCTGATCAAACCACAGAACTATGAGGCCCTGCTGATGGACCTGCGCGAGCGTACCGGGCTGGCGATCATCCGCTGCGAGGTCGGGAAGATCGACTTCCTGCATGACGTGGCCGAGGTCAAAGTCTATTACCAATCGGAACCAATTATTAAAGCACATGGAAATTAGAGGTTGAAATGGTTTTAAGAAAAACACTTTACAGTTTATGCGCCGTGATCGTCTTGCTTGGCATGACGGGCTGTGGGGCATCAGCAGAGACGGCTGAGGCATTCGTAGACACCGTCAAGGTGGATGATTCAGCCTCAGATGAAACCGAACGCCCTGAAGGCTGGACGGAAGAGACCCACGGCGATGAAGTTGACCCAAATTTTGATGTGGTCTTCCCGCAGGACAAGGTCAACCGCCTGGACCTGACCATTTCCGCGGAAAACTGGGACGCCATGCTGGCGGACATGACCGAGCTTTACGGGGAATTTGGCCAGGGCGGCGGGATGGGCGGGGGACGCCCGGGTGGACTGCCCGGGAACGCACCCCAGGGGGACCGAGGCGAGCCGCTGGAAGCTGAAAGGCAGGACGGCGCCCAGCCTATGCCCCCGGCGAATAGACCGCTGAACAATGGCCAGCCGGGGATGGGCGGCAATATCTCAGATGGCGTCGAAAACCCGATCTGGGTCACGGCCACGGTTGCCTTTGAAGAGAACACCTGGGAAAATGTGGGGATCCGATTTAAAGGGAACTCCTCCCTGAAATCCGCCTGGTCTTCCGGCAACTACAAGCTGCCTTTCAAACTGGATTTCGACCAATTCGAAGATGACTACCCTGAGATTGATGACCAGCGGTTCTACGGCTTCAAACAGCTCTCCCTGGCCAGCAACTTCAATGACGACTCCTATTTACGGGAAAAAGTCACAGCCGACATCTTCCGTGCGTTTGGTGTGCCGTCGGCCCAAACCGCGTTCTACGAGGTCTATGTGGATTATGGCGAAGGCCCGGTGTATTTCGGGCTCTACACGATGGTTGAAATGGTCGAGGACACCGTCATCTCGGAGCAGTTCACGAGCGATGCGGGCAATCTCTATAAACCCGATGGCAGCGGGGCCACTTTTGCCGCTGGCAGCTTCACCGAGGCCTCCTTTGATAAGGAAACGAACCAGGACGAGGATGACTATTCGGATATCCTGGCGGTGCTCGATGCCCTGCACGCGGATACCCGCCTCGGCGACCCGTCCACGTGGCGAAGCGGACTGGAAACCGTGTTTGATGTGGATACCTTTCTGCGCTGGCTGGCTGTCAACACCGTGGTCCAAAACTGGGACACCTACGGCCTGATGAGTCATAACTACTTCCTCTATACCGACCCGGAAACGGACCAGGTCACCTGGATCCCCTGGGACAACAACCACGCCCTCTCAGGCACGGGTATGCGGGAAGCCCTCTCGCTCGGCCTGGATGAGGTGACTGACCAATGGCCCCTGATCCGCTACCTGATGGACGATCCGGTTTACCGGGCCCAATACGATGCCTATGTCGGTGCGGTGGTGGAGACGGTGTTCGTGCCCGAAGAGATGGCGCAGACCTACCAGGCCTATCACGAATTGATCGGCGAGTCAGCGCTGGCGGAGACTGAAGAGGCCACGATGCTGCGGTCAGCAGCCGATTTTGAAAACAGCGTGCACTCGCTGATCCAACAGGTCAATGGGCGCTACGAGGCCGTACAGGACTATTTGAATAGGTGATTCAACTTCTTCTCCGAAGTGAATAGATGGAATGTGGGAGAGGATCTTTTGTAGGCTGCGCTCAACACCGGAGGGCAGCCATATGGCTCATTGAGCAAGGTTCAAGAACGAGAAACGAGAATTCAAAGGCAACTATACGCCGCACGGCCACAAGCGCGCAATTGAGTGTCGTATTGCCCGGACAAGCCAAAAGCCCTACGCGTCCTTAACCGGCTGGCGCAGGATTGTGAGCAGGTTCTCCGGTTTGCTCCGGTTGGGGTCCTTCAGGTAGATCTCGTGATGTTTCAGGTGGGGGGTGAGACCCTGCTCATTAATGAAGGCGTG
>JAXHUD010000083.1:0-4386 GCA_034189815.1 Chloroflexota bacterium | reverse complement strand
AAGCGGATGGCGTAGGCCAGCTTATAGAGCGCGCTCACCGCCTCCTGGTAGGCCGACGCGGTGTTGGGGTCGCCCCGGCCGTCAATCGCCAAAAAGTTGAGCGCAGGCACGTCCACCAACGCCGGCGCATCCGGCGCCGTATAGAAGGGTTTGAACTGCTTTTTATAATCGAGCTTACTCATGATCTGCTCCTCTCAATTCAATATAGGATGCCAGCCAATCCCGTTCGGCCTGCATCGCGTTGAGGCTGTGCGAGAACAGGGCATCCACATAGGGCGGCAGGCCCGGCGTGCGGCGGGCCGCAACCCGTGTCAGGTCAGCCTCCAGCTGCTGAAGATTGCTTGCGAGTGCACGGTCAACCTCCCCGGCCGTCAGGATGGGCAGGAAGGCCAACGCCAGGTCGAACTCGCCGGAATAGGGCTCGGGGGCTGATAGCCGCCGGGCGACGGCCTCTCGCAGCGCACCGCGGCCCTGATCGGTGAGCGTATAAACCTTGCGCGGCGGACCCTGGGCCGATGGCGCTTGCCGGGCATCAACCCAACCCTGCTCGGCGGCTTTGTTGAGCAGGTAGTAAATCGAGGAAAACCCAATCTCGGTCCATTCCCGCATGCCGCGCGCTTCGATATCCTGCTCCAGTTGATACGCATGCTTGGGGCCTTCGATCAGCAAGCCCAGCAAGGCTGTTTCTTTGTTATTCATATTACTATTCTAATATTAGAATAGTAAACTGTCAAATTATAATCCTCACGAAAATGCGGGGTGGTCGATTAAACAAAAAAAGGCCGCGGTGTTCTGCGGCGGGAATGGATTCTGATTTATCAATCGTGCTCAGGCGTAATAGACGATCTTGGTGGCGAACTCTTCCAAAGTTTGGGCGCTGATCCTGGAGAGCCGCTCAGCTTGTTCCTGCTCAAGGATGAAGGTTTCTTCGCCAAAGCCATTTTGAATCGCGCTCATCGGGTTCCTGAGCAAGTCCTGACGAAACTTAACATTAACGACGGCAGCAGTCATTATTCGGCTGATTTCATGATGCGGGTAGATAACGTTGACCATCATTCGATTTCCTCCAAACGGCCGTCAACCGATAACGTTTTCATCTTTGATTAATCTAATTTTTATTATATACAACTCCTTTCTGAATTACAAATTAATTTTAGATCCAGAAAAGAACGATCAATTTATTTCAAGCGATGAACAACTTCCACCCGCAGAACTGGAACAATTGCCGAATAGCGAACCTGCCATTACAATGGGCATACCGATCCAGAATTAACCTGAGGCTGAAGGTCATTATGCGGTATTCGGTATCTACGCTGTCCCGGTGCAGTGACCCTTGGGGAGACAACGTTTGACACATCATTTGATCGCACTAAGAATTGGAGCAAACAAATGACACACCCACTCTATCAAGTTGACGCCTTCACCAAAGCGCCCTTCGGCGGGAATCCAGCAGGTGTCTGCCTGCTGACGGCGCCCGCGCCCGATGATTGGATGCAGGCCCTGGCAGCGGAGATGAACCTTTCGGAAACGGCCTTCCTGCTGCCGGAGGAGGAGGGCTGGCGGCTGCGCTGGTTCACGCCTGCCACAGAGATTGACCTCTGCGGCCACGCCACCCTCGCCAGCGCGAAGGTCCTGTTCGAGACCCGGCCCGAGCTGCGTCCGGGGCCGATCTCGTTTTGGACCCGCAGCGGGCAGATGCAGGCCCGTTGGGTCGGGGGCCGCGTTGAACTGGATTTCCCGGTCTTCACACCCGAACCGCTGATGATTGAACTGGGGATTGCAGGAATGCTGGGTTTTCAGCCTGTGGAGGCTGCTTTCTCAGGCAACTTCTTCCTCTTTGAAGCGGCGGAGGAAGAAACCATCCGGACGGCCAAACCCGACTTCGGCGCTTTGGCCGCCAGCACGATGCCCGAGGTGATGATCACGGCCAAGGGAGAAAGCAGTGACTATGATTTCGTTTCCCGCTTCTTCGCACCGCAGTTGGGCTTCGACGAAGACCCAGTGACCGGGTCCGCCCACTGCCTGCTGGCGCCCTATTGGGCGGAGAAATTGGGGAAAACGACCTTCGCCGCCTACCAGGCATCTGAAAGGGGCGGCTGGCTCACCCTGCGGCTGGAAGGCGACCGACTCCGCATTGCAGGCGACTCGGTCATCGTTTTCAGCGCCGAATTGCTGGTTTAGGACTAAAACCAAGTAGAGGATACAAACAAAGGGTCGTACAATGCTCGGTAAGGTGGTTTCGGTAGTAGATACTCACACTATAACCCTTTTAAGTCTCCAAACGCACATCAACGGTCTCTTATGAAACCGTTGATGCTGCCGTTCTTTCCTATCGGAAGAGAAAGGATGGGCTTATTTATTTATTTTCGATCACTTTCAATTATGATCTTAACGGATTGAGCGATGCCCCAGGATAGAAAATCTAAGGTTTTCAATAACTTTCCGAAAAAAGATGGGACCCCAGAGTCTCTTTTATCCAAATGGATGAAATTAGGTATAATCAACCGCACAAAGTGAAATTGAGGCAATATGAAAAAAATATTATTGGTAATCTTCCTGACATTGCTGATATTTACCCCCACGGACACAGCCGCTGCTCAAAGCGGCGATGATGACGCTAACCTGCCGCTCTGCCTGCCGGGCATGACGGCGGATAGCGCCTGCATGCTCTATGGCCCTGCACAAACCGTGGCGGATATGAAAGCTGCGGGCTTTCCCTATCCCGCCCGGGACCTGCCGGCAGCTGTCCCTTCAAGCGAACTCGGCGTGCTGCCCGTCTACGTCGCCAGGATCAACGCCCCCGAAGACCAACCCGCCCCGATCTACGCTTCGTTTGATGACGCCGTCGCCCGCACGAACGCGATCGACCAGGTCGACCCCGGCACACTGCGCTATGTCAGTTATGTCAGCCTTGCGCAGCACAATGACAAGACTTACCTGCAGCTCGCCTCTGGCCGTTGGATCAAAGCCGCGCCGGCTGCCTATACCGATTTCCAGGGTCTGCTCTTTTACGAAACGCCCCGCAACGATTTTGGCTGGGTCGTCGATGAAACGCCCGGTTACCGTGAGCCAACCTTATCGGCAGCCACCACAGGGAGAACCTATTACCGTGAGGATGTGGTCCAGGTTTACCAAACAGTTGAGGCAGAAGGCCTTTTCTGGTATGAGATCGCCCGGGATGAATGGGTCAACAGTGCCAAAACACGCGTTGTGCACCTGCGTCCTGAACCGCCCGAAGGGGTGACCACCAACCGCTGGATTGAGATTGACCTGTTTGAACAGGTTATGGCTGTATATGAGGAGGGCCAATTGCAGTTTGCGACTATCGTTGCGACCGGCGTTGAACCCTTCTATACCCGCCCCGGCGTCTTCCAGATCGATGAGAAAAAACCTCTGGAGACAATGCGGGGTGCTTTTGAAGCGGATCGGTCAGATTTCTATTACCTGCAAGACGTGCCCTGGACGATGTATTTCGACGAGGCCCGGGCGCTGCACGCCGCTTATTGGCGCACTTTCTTCGGCTATCCCCAGTCGCATGGCTGTGTGAACCTCTCACCCGGGGACGCCAACTGGCTGTTCCAGTGGGCGGATGAAGGTGATTATGTCTGGGTGCATGACCCCAGCGGCCGGACGCCAACCGACCCCGCTCTTTATGGCCCCGGCGCTCCGTAACCAATGCCGTTAAGTTGATTGAATGGATATAAAAACTCCCGCAATTCCGAAATTCCGGGAGTTTATGTTTTTACGGGCGAGGCACGGCTCGCGACGATGTCAATACCGGCACCAAGAGCATCGCCAGCACAACCGCACGGGCCTGTAATTCAAGATAACCCAGGCTCTTATTGATGGCGTAAATCTTTCGTTCGGGGGTGATGTCGAGGGACCATCGTGTCCATCAGAGTTTCCGCCCCATGCCCCCTGACCTTGTCGATGAAATATTGAGCGTAGATGGTTACCGGGCATGTCCTCGTCAAAAAATTCCAGCCCGAAGCCATTGTGGATGCACTGCAGCAGGATGCCGCCGAGTTCCACGTCGCGCTCGATGATCAGCACATCTTCTGTACCGTTCTCTTTTGCGGCGATGGCGGCCGCCAGCCCGCCCGGGCCGCCGCCGATAATGATGACGTCGTAGTTGGATTTCATATCAGGTCCTCCACGGAGCCGGTGATGGCATCGCCCCCCATGATGAAAACCTCAAAAGCGGTATTCAGCCTGATCTCCACACCGTTCATTGCCGACCAACACGCCGACCATCACGCCGACGCCGTCGATCACGCCGACGCCGTCGGTCACCCCGACCCCGTCGAGCACGCCGATCCCACCGACGGCCACCGACACCCCGGTGCCGTCCGAGACGCCGACTCCGTCGCACACCCCGACGCGGAC
>JAXHUD010000082.1:0-10606 GCA_034189815.1 Chloroflexota bacterium | reverse complement strand
GATTCGTTGAGCGATCGCCAGCTTAACCACGTTCGACTCATCGCCAAAAGCGGCAAACATCTCTTACAACTCATCGACGATATTCTCGACCTCTCGAAAATTGAAGCGGGCAAAACGGAATATATCCGCCTGCAAGGTGCCATGCACAGCGGGTACTTCACCACTGAAGAGCGACGCATGTGATGGGATTGTCCATTGCCCGGGGGCAACCGCTCGTTCAAAGAACAGACTCTCACCCGCGAAATCGTCCAGGTTTGGCGTGGTAGGTCTTCCATACCCATAAGCACCAATCCGATCAAACCGGTGGGTGTCTAATACGATTAAGATTACGTTCTTCTCAGTCATTGAACCTTTCGGAAACACAATTAAGTGTCATTCTTCTTTTCACGGTATAGCACAGGGTCCACCACCGAGGCCATAGATTCGGGATCCACACGGTCATCAAGGAATGCCGCCACTTCGGCGAACTGGTCCTCGGGAAACCGTAAGATATCATTATAACTGACAGTGTGGGTCTGTATCCACTCTTTTGCCGTAAGCCAGGATCGGATTTCATCCAGATGCTGCTGCGAAGTCGCCCGTATGGTCTGGGTATCCTGCTCAGATTGCGGCGGTTTCCCGCTGCGAGCCAGCATGCGCTGCTGGGAGGCCATGATCTCATCGAGATCACGTTCCATAAATATTACCCGGTAGTTGTAATCTGGGGGTAAGAAAGTTAGCAAAGCGGAGATGATCTTGATGGCTTTGCCGCGTGCATCTTTCAGCCAGCGGATATCGCCTTTCGGCAGCTGCTTCACCCGCTCAAATTCATAATAGCCTTTGGGGTTGTTCGCATCGGCGCCCCTGATCCGGTCGATGAGCAATGGCATCCCGCCGGCTTGCAGCGCGGACATCATCATCGACGTCCCGGATCTCGGGAAACCAGAGACCACGGTGATAAAGGAATGATTACCAATAATTTTCTTAATAAATGCTCTAATCGAGGTCATTAAACCTTAATTCTATATATGTCGGTGCATCCCATAGCTGACACCGCTAAGATAATGGAATGACCAATCACGGGCGTTGTCGGGGTCCGCAGATGCTTCCGGCTTGAAAACAATCACCTTTGTGATTGCGTTCAGTTTACCGAATCCTTTAAACTTTTTGGTCGCAGGTACCATATCACGCCACGTTCCTGTATTGATGTAATATCTTTCGTCCCCTTTTTTTGCCGACATCAATGATACTTCAGGAAAGTGGGTATGTCCACTGATGACACATTTACAGCCTGTCAAAGGGTCTTGAATTAAGGCTTCACGTTTGGCCCATTTTGTCTGGGAGCGCAATTTGATCTTTTTGGAAACCATCTTCATTAATCTTTTGACCATCCAGTAGGGAATACCAGCGGAGAGCAAGTCCAAACTCATAATGCCAGTTAGTATTAGACGCTGACTTTTCTTGATTGATGAGGCGGTTCTGATTTTCTCCAGGAATAAATCGTTATCAGAAAGTGCATTGATCGCTCGTTGGAAACAGGGCTGCAGAATTGCCCAGGTCTCTCTTTTGCGCACACCGGGTGTATAGAACAGATAGGATAGCTGTGCTGTAGTCGGCCGGACATCATCAAAGGCCATCAAGCGCTCATAAAGCGCCGTTAGATTTGGATTCGCAAGAATCTGTTCCTCGCCATATTCCTCAAGGAAGTAGGCTGGCAGCGCCGATCCTAATTCGACCGTGATGATATCACCCAAAGGCGCCTTACCATAAACCGCCTCGGGGAACTCGGTTGGGATCGGATTTAGCTCATGGACATCCACTGAGAAATTCATCGGGTCATATTCATGCCCGTGCCGTACCAGGCAAAAGGGTTGGCCGGAGTCGTCATGATATATAAAATAATGCGCCAGCGACAGCTCGCCGCCGTCAAGCCCCAATAGCTCCCTGGCCTTCCCTCGGGTTGCCGGGGTGGCGTTCACCAGACGGTCGTGATTGCCCAGAATATAATGCAGTTGTACCGGTACGTCAAAAAGATCATCCAGCGACCGAAAAATAGATAATGTCTGCCGGACTTTTTCCTCCCTCCCGGTGACGCCCAATATATCCAGAATTATTTTTTCAGTCTCGGATTTCGGTGTAATATCAGCAATATCCAGATAGGGTCGTTCCGGCCCCTGCAGCCAAATCGCCGAACGGCTGACCTCAAAGATATCGCCCGCCAAAACAATATCCACCTTGTCCACCCCGTTCGCCAATGCGATCTGGTTAACCTCCTGCAGATAGGCCTGGTAGGTCTCCGCGGGCAGATTTTGATTGAACGTACGCTCCCCCAACCGGGTTGATTGCGCCTCGGTAAAATGCAGATCGGATAAGACCACTAACATAAATACGTCTCCGTTATAGGTTTTCCTTGATTATCGCATGCCGCAATTGTCGCCATGTTAAGAAAACCTGAAAATCAGGTAAATCTTTATATAAAAATTCGTATGGCACCTCAGAGTGAGTTCACCTTCGACCGAGCACCTTTTGGAAGCCGGCAACGATTTTGGGGAGGTCCGGATCCTTGATCCAGTAATGACAAACCAGCCTGAAATGCCTCGGCCCCGTCGTGCCAACCAGAATCCCATCAGCCTTCAACCCCTCAGCAACCGTTTCAGCATCCAGTCCCAATTCGGGGTCCAGTTTGATGTAGACCATGTTGGTATTTGGAGAGCCCTTATCCAGCGACACCCCCGGGATTTGACTCAGCATTTCGGCAAGTGCTTCAGCTCGGGCGTGGTCGTCCACCAACCGATTCACCATCTCTTCCAGCGCGACGATCCCGGCTGCGGCGAGCACACCGGCCTGCCGCATGCCGCCGCCAAGCTGTTTACGGATCCGCAGTGACTCATGGATGAAATCTTTCGTGCCGCACAACACCGACCCCACCGGGGCACAGAGCCCCTTGCTCAGACAGAATGTCACCGAGTCGACCATGTCAACCAGGTCAACCGCAGGTATACCCTGATCAACAGCAGCGTTGAAAAGTCGCGCCCCATCCAGATGAACCTCGAGACCGTGCTCATGAGCCAATCCCGCAGCTGCCAGCATATAATCCCGGGGGATGGACATCCCACCGCACTTATTCTGCGTATTCTCCAAGATCAGTAGTCTTGATTTCGGGAAATGGATATCGTCTCCCCGAATCGCATGTTCGATGTCTGCCAGCAACAAGATGCCGTCTGACTGGTTGGGGATCGTGTGAGGGTGCACGCCGCCCAGCGCGGCCGTCCCGCCGGCTTCATAAACGAAGGTGTGGGCGCAGTCGCCCATGATCGCCTCATCGCCGCGGGTGCAGTGCGTCAGCACGGCGATCAGGTTCCCCATCGTGCCGGAGGGGACGAATAGCGCGGCTTCCTTTCCCAGCCGTTCCGCAGCCATCGCCTGCAGCCGGTTGACCGTCGGGTCTTCCCCATAAACATCGTCGCCCAATTCAGCGGCTGCCATCGCCCGGCGCATCTTTTCGGTGGGCAGCGTGACTGTATCAGACCGAAGATCAATCCATTCCATTGGTGTTACCTTTCGTTTTCTCGCAATGTCGTGAGCACCTGCTCCAGCTCGGGCGGCAATGGCGCTTCAAAGGTTTTCGGGGTGCGATCTCCGGGCAGCCGGATCGATAATGACCGGGCATGCAGGAAAAACCGGCCCATCTCAATACTCGGTCGGTTATAGCCGTAGACCGTGTCTCCAACAACCGGGATTTCCAGATATGCGAGATGTACCCGGATCTGGTGTGTCCGCCCCGTGATCGGGTGCACTTCCAGCAACGCATGTTTCTCAAATGTTTCCAGGGTGAAATACTCACTGATAGCCGGTTTGCCCTGCCCGCGCAACCCCACCGTCATCCGCGTACGGATGTTCTGATCGCGCAGAATCGGCGCTTCAATCCGCCCGGTCGGCGTCGGCGGATGTCCATCCACCAGCGCCAGATATTTCTTATCCATATCGCGGGATTTAAACTGCTTCACCAGCCATTTATAGGCTTTATTCGTTTTGGCAAAGATCAGCGTACCGGAGGTTTCCTTGTCCAACCGGTGTACCACGCCGGGCCGGTCCGCCTCACCCACTTTGCGGATGGGCGGAAAATAGGCCAGCAGCGCATTCACCAGCGTACCCGACGGGTTCCCTGCGCCGGGGTGCACAACCATACCGGAGGCCTTGTTGACCACGATCACCTGCTCGTCCTCATAGAGGATATCCAGGGGCAAGTCTTCAGGCGCCAGGCCGTCGACATCATCTTCAACCACCAGGATCTGGACCAGACTGCCGGGCCTGACCTTTGCCCCAGCCTTGTCCACCGGCTGCTCATCCAGAGTGACATTACCGGCCTCGATCAGGCCCTTGATTTGCGAGCGGGAGATATCGGGTAAACAATCGGCGAGAAATTTATCCGCCCGGACATCCTCGCCTGTTTCATTCACGAATTCGTACGTAGTTTGTTTCATGCCTGTTCATCGACCGGCTCAGCAGCTGCTTGTTCACGTTTTTCCTTACGCTCCAACAACCACATCGCCAGGATCAGCAATCCTACGCCGATGGTAATACAGGAATCGGCAACGTTGAATACCGGGAAATTGCCCACCGAGACGAAATCGGTTACCTGGCCGAAGCGGATCCGGTCGATCAGGTTCCCCAGTGCGCCCGCCATCTGCAGCGCCAGCGCCACCCGCATGAGTTTCTCTTCCTGCGGGATCTGTGGGTAATAGTAAATGATGAACCCGGACACGAGCACAGCCATGGTCCCAAAAACCAGTCCGCCGTTCTGGAACAGGCCAAACGCCGCGCCGGTGTTGTGGATATAGACGAACTTCAAAAAAGGGCGCAGCCAATCCAACGGCATCCAAACGGAGCCGTAAGGGATATTCGCCCGGACAATAGCCTTTGTGACCTGATCAAGCACCAGAATAACCGGCACGATCAGAAGTAAAGGCCCATATTGTTTAAAAAATTTTTTCAATTGTCGCTCCAAACTTAGATTTTCTTCACACTGATTCGGACAGTCTCGCCGTCGAATTCATCCTGCAGGAAGGGTAATCTCTCAGGGTGCTCACCGACCGTCAGGTCCCTGGCAAGTGTTTCTTCTTTGATGTAATCCTCAAAAGCCTGGATCGCTTCGGTCAGGCGCTCGGACGCCGTGTAGTACAGATGGATCCGATCTGCGATATCCAGGTCCGCGTCCTTACGCAGGGATTGTACCCGGCGCACAAATTCACGTACAAGGCCCTCATTGACCAACTCGGGGCTTAGTTCCGTCACCAATGCGGCCAGGTAAGCGCCCTCTGACGCCACAGCGAAACCTTCCTTCGATTCCGCCCGGACTTCCACTTCATCGGGCGTGATCGCATAGTTTTCGCCATCCACTGTGATCGTCAGGTTCTCACCATCCAGCAGCTTGCGGGCGGATTGATCGGCCGGCAGTGTCAGCAGGGTCTTGCGCACCTTGGGAAAATCGGCTTTGAAACGCTGGCCCAATTGCTTCGGCAGTGGGTTCAGGCTGAAGCTAACCGCTTCACTGGCGCTTCCCAATAGGCTGACGGATTTGACGTTTAGCTCTTCCTCCAGCAAGTCAGCGTATTCGGAGACGACACTCTGTTCATCCCGGTTGCCGACCACGAAGGCCGCTTCGGCCAGGGGTTGGCGCACCTTCAGGTTCTGCGAGTTGCGGGCAGCATGACCCAGCGACGCCAGCTTCATGACCGTGGTCATGTCCTTGTTCAGGTCCTCATCGATCCAATCAGGATCATATGAAGGCCAATCTGCCAGGTGCACCGAGATCGGCGCATCGGGGTCCGACTTGCAGACCAAGTTCTGGTACATCTCGTCAGCGATGAACGGCATGGTCGGCGCCAGCAAGAAAGAGAGCGTCCGCAGCGCTTCGTAGAGCGTGGCGTAAGCCGCAGCCTTATCCTCATCGGACTCGGTCTTCCAGAAGCGCCTGCGGGAGCGCCGCAGGTACCAGTTGGAAAGCTGATCCACAAATTTCTCGATCGGCCGGGTCGCGCCTAATACGTCATAATTTTCAAACGATTCAGTCACGTCCCGGGTCAGGGCATGCAGCGACGACAACAACCATTTATCCAGCTCGCTGTAGGCCGGCCTGGCGTCCTTGTCCGGCGTCCAGTTGTCCAGGTTGGCGTAGGTTACGAAGAAGGAATAGGTATTCCAGAGCGTCAAGGTGAAATTCCGTACCACCTCACCCACCAGGTCCTCGGAGAAGCGTCGTTCCTGTCCGGGAGGGCTGGCCGTGTAGAGGTACCAGCGCAGGGCGTCAGCGCCGTGCTGGCGGATCACGTCCCAGGGTTCCACCACATTGCCGCGGGTCTTGGACATCTTGCGCCCGTCCTTATCGAGGATCAGGCCCAGGCAAAGCACGTTCTTGAAGCTGTTGCTGTCAAAAACCAGGGTGCTGATCGCATGCAGCGTATAAAACCAGCCGCGGGTCTGGTCAACGGCTTCGCAGATGAAGTCGCCGGGGAACTGCTCCTTGAAGGTCTCCATGTTTTCAAAGGGATAATGCCACTGCGCCACCGGCATCGAACCGGAGTCGAACCAGACGTCGATCAGTTCCACCACCCGGCTCATTCGGCCGTGGCAGTCAGCGCATTCAAAATGCACATTGTCCACAAAGGGCCGGTGCAGGTCCAGCTCACTTAGGTCCCGCCCAGCGCGTTCGCTCAATTCTTCCACCGAGCCGATGCAAACCTGATTATGGCAGGATTCGCACTCCCAGACGGGCAACGGCGTGCCCCAATAGCGTTCCCGGCCCAGCGCCCAGTCGATATTATTCTCCAGCCAGTTGCCGAAACGACCGTGCTTGATGTAATCCGGGTACCAGTTGATATTTTCATTCAGCGCTACCAGGCGATCCTTCTTCTCGCTGGTGCGGATATACCAGGTGGGGCGAGCGTAATAGAGCAGCGGCGTGTCGCAGCGCCAGCAGAAGGGATAGGTGTGCTCATAGGCGCCGACGCTGAACATCAGCCCGCGCTGATCGAGTTCTTCCACGATCAGCGGATCGGCGTCCTTGACCCACATCCCCGCCCAGGGGCTGACCTCATTGATGAAGCGCCCGCTGTCGTTGACCGTCATCAGGATCGGCAGGTCGAATTCGACCGCCATCTGCATGTCATCCGCGCCGAAAGCCGGCGCGATATGCACCAGGCCGGTGCCGTCTTCCGTGGTGACGAAATCGGCCAGCACCACGTAGTGGGCGGCCTTCTCCACCGGCAGGAAGGTGAACAGCGGTCGGTATTGCCAGCCTTTGAGCTGCTTACCTTTATAGGTCTTCACGATCTCATACGGCTGGTCACCCATCACCTTCTCCAGCAGGGGCTCCGCCATCACCAGGAATTCCTCGTTATTACCTTCACCGAACTTCACCTTGACATACTCAATGTCAGGGTGTGCCGCCACGGCCACGTTGCCCGGCAGCGTCCAGGGCGTGGTGGTCCAGACGAGCAAGGAGGTGTTTTCCTCATCCACCAGCGGCATCCGCACGAAGAGCGAGGGGTCCTCTGCCTGGGCATAGCCCTGGGCGACCTCGTGGTCGGAGAGCGGCGTCCCGCAGCGCGGGCAATAGGGCACAACCTTGAAGCCCTGGTAGAGCAGGCCCTTATCCCAGATGGATTTGAGCAGCCACCAAACCGATTCGATATAGGAGTTGCGATAGGTCACATAAGCGTCTTCCAGGTCCACCCAGAACCCGATCCGGTCGGTCAGCTTCTCCCAATCCTGAATATAGGTGAAGACCGATTCCTTGCAGAGCTTGTTGAATTCGGCGATGCCGTAATCCTCAATTTGCTGTTTGTTGGTGAAGCCCAGGCGCTTCTCCACCTCGATCTCCACCGGCAGGCCGTGGGTGTCCCAGCCGCCGCGGCGGGAGACATGGAAGCCGTTCATGCTCTTGTAGCGTGGGAACATATCCTTGAACACCCGCGCCAATACGTGATGCACGCCGGGTTTGCCGTTGGCTGTTGGGGGGCCTTCAAAGAAAACATATTCCGGGCCGCCCTCGCGGCTATCCATTGATTGGTGGAAGACGTCTTCCTTCTTCCAAAATCGCAGGATTTCTTCTTCCAGCAAATTGATCTTCAACTTCGACGATACGGGTTCAAACATGAAACCTCCAGCATAAGTAAGCTTAAAATAACAAACTCGTCCCAGTCAGGGACGAGTTGATAAACCCGTGGTACCACCCTGGTTTCCATGCGGACATGGACACCTCAGCCGGTCGCGTCACGCCGGAGCACCGGGAGTGACAAAACCGCATTTTGATAACAGAGTCTGACTCTGGCGCACCTACTGGCCCAATCGGGCGTTCAGTTTGCCGCTCCGGAAGGATTTTCGACCCTCGTCGCTTCCCGGCTCTCACCACCCCGGGATCGCTGTCAGCCAGCGGAGGGCCTACTCGTTTCCATCATCGCGTTTGGTCGCAATTTCTAACGCCTACATTATGCCACATGTGAGAGGAGGGGTCAATAATATTCTTACTAATTACTCACCCAACTATATTTAAGTTACGTAGATTTGATCGTATCAAACTCAGTTTGTGTATAATAAGAATTTAGTTTTGCTTGTTATAATCTTAGTAAATCCTTTAAAATTCTTTCGATTTCCCCCATATCATGTCCATCTAAATGCCCAACTCGATTTTTCACCATTCTTTTATCAAGAGCACCTAATTGTGAGATAAGTGCAACAGAATCAGTCTGTAAATTATTACCTTGAGACGTTTTTATTAAAAGAGAATAAGGAAGGTTTTCTGATTTTAGATTACTAGTTAATGGAATAACAATAACCATTGGATTTTTTGGATCCATTGATCCTAATGATATTGCAATTGCTGGTCTTGTTCCAGCTTGCTCCTTACGATTTCCAGGAATCGGTCCCAAATCTACAAAATAAATATCTCCCCTATTCACTTCAATCCTCAAATTCCTTTTCAAACTGAAGAAATGATTTACTATATGCTGATCGCCATAAATTAAACTCTGCAGTTTGTTCTTTTGAAAGATTTATTTTTTCGTTATCAAGATCTTCTAACGCCTCCTCATCAACATCATCGGCCACAATTACATATATGCCATTTGATGGAGAAGCTTTTAAATCTAAATTTTGGATTGATTTTTGAATCCAATTTGAATCCTGATGGGAACTATATACTTTTTTTGTCGATTCTTCACAATCCGATTCGAAAAATTGAATTCCCAAGAGACTATTGTCAGTCATCAAATTCTCCTCGCAAGAACTTTAATATTCTTTGAGTAATATAATCATTCATAGTAGTTAGTCTATCACGAATATCAAAACTTCCAGAAGGTTTTAACCAACGGAAAATTGTCTCTAAGAAAATCTTCTTTGAATTTTGAAAATATGATTCAACTTTAATTTCAACTTGCACCGGATCAGTTTCTTCCTGTTTCGGATCTAAAACGAATCTAAGACCTCCGCCTCGGATCAGTTTCTGAAGAATGTGCAGTGAATCTTCTGTCTGCCCGAGCCTTGTTTCCCAAATTTCTTTAAACGCATGGACATTTGACGCCTCATGAAGTTCTCTAATTGTAGCATCAGCTCCAATTAATTGCCTTGAGTCTGTAGGCCAAACTGCTTGAAATGCATTTGCAGCAGCCTCTGTTTCAGCTATAAATAAATCTGATGTTGAAGGTTTATCTGAATTTACAATTAATTGACTAAAAGGTTGATTTTGCGGAGAAATTGCTGAGATTGTTAAAGAAGTTGGCTTTTGTCTTTGTATAACTATTCTATCTGGTAGTGGTCTAACAATTGAGTAATCTAACCCCTGATCCTTAACTGCTACTTGAAAATTAATTGCCTTATCACTATCTATACTGATCGTTGGGATTGAAACTAGATTAATTCCAATGTAAAGAATTTGCCTAGAATTACTTTTCATCTCAAATTAAACCCTCAAAAGACAATATACTTATTTTCATTTCCTAAAATAGAATACTTTATTATATCTATTAAATATTCGATTAGATTAATATTACATTAGAATTTGGATAATTATTTTATTATGATAAATTTTATTTAATATACTAAACATTCGTTCGCTAAAGGTTTGAGGGATCGCAATAAACTATTTAAGCAATAATTACCAAAATTAGAAGAAATCATCAATCCTTTTCCAACCATAACACAAAACAATAATTAACATCGCAACCATTAATGAATTTGAAAAAGATATTCTCGACTATCTAAAGTTACAAAATATTTCTCACCCTTCGTAGCAACTGGGCACTGACCGACATGATCAACACGCCCACGGCCGACGACAGTACCGCCTCCACATCCCTCCCGCTATCGCCATACTGCCCATATCAAAAATAGAAAAAGTGGTATTGGGTCAATGTTGGGTAAATGAAAAAGTCATGAAAGGATATTGATCCGTAAGCATGACTTTTATCTTCCTTAATCCGGGAACTGCCGGAAACCTAAATCTCCTCCCTTACCCTTCTCAGCAACTGGGCGTTGATCGCCACGATCACGGTGCTGATCGACATGATCAACGCGCCCACGGCCGGCGGCAGCACGAAGCCGATCGGCGCCAGCACGCCCGCAGCCAGCG
>JAXHUD010000081.1:5508-10778 GCA_034189815.1 Chloroflexota bacterium | reverse complement strand
AAACATTTTTCAATCAATTTATCTGTTAATTTGAGTTAGAACCTTTTTCCATCAGCAGAACAGTGGTAAGATGCATCCATATACAAATTCAAAGGACCAAACGACTCCATGGCAGAAACCAATCAGGAATTTACCCTTTGGCAGCATCTTGATGAGCTGAGGAAACGGCTGCTTTATGCCGTGATTGGGATTGTTGTCGGTATCGTGATCAGCTTCGTTATTTCCGATTATACTCTTCAACTCCTGGCACAACCAATCGGGGGCTTTGAACAGCTGCAGTCGATCGAGGTCACTGAAAATGTGGGTGTTTTCATGCGGGTGACACTGCTGGGTGGGGTCATTGTATCATTGCCATTTACGCTTGTTCAGATATTTTTATTTGTTCGACCTGGATTGAAACCGAAAGAACGCCGTTGGGTTCTTCGGGCGCTGTTCTTGTCCTTCTTTTTGTTTTTGGTAGGGGTGGTCTTTGCCTATGCGGTTATGCTGCCTAATGCCATCCCGATCCTGGTGCAATTTACGGGGCCGCAAGTCCTGCCGAATTGGAAAGACTATGTGAACTTTGTCACCAATCTGATCTTTTGGTCGGGTGTGTGTTTTGAGATGCCGCTGATTGCCTTTATCCTGGCGAAATTCGGGATCGTGTCAGCGCGACAGTTGCTGAAGGGATGGCGAATTGCCCTGGTTGTGATTGCGGTTGCTGCTGCAGTGATTACACCGACCGGCGACCCAATCAATATGGCTCTCTTGATGGGCCCATTGCTACTCTTATATGCATTGAGTATACTTTTAGCATCATTTGCAAGACAAGAAAATTGAGGAGTTAATCCATGCTCGGAAACATTCGATGGCCTGAACTGATTATTGTGTTGGTGATTGTTTTACTGGTTTTTGGCGTTGGCCGCATTGGCAAGGTTGCCGGTGAACTGGGTAAAGGCATCCGCGCTTTCAAAGAAGGGATCTCAGGCGACGATAAGAAAGACGGAGACGAAGGGGAGGAAGAGTAGGAACCAACGCGAGGTTTCCCGCGTTGATCTTGACTGATGGAATTATTCAACATCGGTGCCCCCGAATTTCTCTTTATTCTCTTGCTGGTTTTTATCGTTCTGGGGCCAAAGCGAGCGGTCGATCTGGCAGGACAGGTAGGGCGCTGGGCGCGGGACCTGGTCAGGTCACCATTCTGGAAGGAAATTGTCTCCGCCTCGAAAGATATCAAAGATATCCCACGAAAGATCATGGATGAGGCCGAGATTCAAAATACGATTGACGAAATCGAACGCTCCACCCAGGAGATCAACCAGGAACTTAATGACTTGGGGGAGGCGAAAAACCGATCTTCAAGACCAGAGCAGTTTGAGGATCCTTACGATCATCGAATTTACCCGGGCGATAATCCAAAAGGTAAAAACTAGCAGCAGGTTGCATAACTCTATTTTCAACAAAATAGCCTCCGAGTTGTTATTAAACTCGGAGGTTCTGTTTTTATCATGATATTTTGGTTGTGGTACGCAGAAGGCGTGTCTTAGGATGTGAAGATTCCCATCAAGGCATCCTCGGAGTAGGTTTTTCCTTCCGCAATCACCTCACGACCCTGGGATACTTTATCCCAGAGATTCCAGAAAATAACGCCTCTGACTTTCCCGGAATCCAGGTAGATGACGGCGCCTTTCTTATAAGGATCAAGCCAATCCTCCACGATTTGATAATCCTTTTTCCGGAGTTGACCGACCGCTTCATAGCCCATATCGAAGAGATCGGAGTAGAAGAAGGGGAAATGTTCATAAGGTTCCATCTCACCGGACATATTCTCACCGGCACGCATCCCCATGCTATTGGCGTTGTCCTCGTGCTCGAAACGTACACGTTCATCAAGAGCTGGACTATAGAAATTGGCGACGTCTCCCGCTGCGAAAATATCGGGATCGTCCGTCTGCAGGAAATCGTTAACAACGATTCCATTATCCACCGAGAGGCCGGCTTCTTCGGCCAGAAAGACGTTCGGCTTGATGCCGACACCGACGATCACAGCGTCAAATACAGCTTCTGAGGATTGGTTATTATCGGTGTCCTTATAAGTTATCCGGTATTTTTCTCCTTCTTTTGTGACCTTATCGGCCAGATTGCCTGATAAAACGGTAACGCCTTTTTCTCGATAGTAGTCGTTCATGAACTTGGAAAGATCATCGGGGAAAGCAAGGCCTGAAATGCCGACTTCCGGGAAGATCATGGTAACTTCCTTACCCAGGTTTGTGAGAGCAGCTGTGATTTCAGAACCGATGAAGCCAGCACCGATAACACAAAAGCGCTCTTTTTTCTCAACCAAATCACGCAGGTGTTCATAATCCGATCGGGTGCGGTAATAAATCACGCCGTCTGGCATGTCCGGGAGGCGCCGTGGATGGCCACCGGTAGCAATCAACAGCTTCTCGTAGCCATATCGGTTGCCATCCCGGGTTTCCACTTCTTTATTTTTCCGATCAATGGATTTGACTGCAGTATCGAGAAATAGATCAACATCGTATTTATCCATCGGGCGAACGATGTTATCGATATCACCATTCGCCCAAAGTCCTTTGGTCAATGGCGGCCTGTTATATGGACCGTAAACATCCTTTGAAAACATGGCGATTGACCCTTCGGAATCGTTTTTGCGAATGCCCATAACGGCCGACGAGCCGGTCATGCCGCCGCCGATGATAATGTATTTATATTTTTTCATTTGGATTCCTTTCTTCAATATTCTATTCTGTTTTATTCTGCGGAGCAGAATACCCCGCAGCTTGCTGCGTGGGTTCAATGGGTACGGCAAAACCTGATCCGAAGGAGAAAGTTTTGTAATGCCCCGCCCGCTTGCGGCGGGGATAATAATTCAAGGTTTTGCTTCTTTACTGTTTTGATTCATTTTCCTTTCCGTTGGTTACAATGGTGACGGCTTGCCGGAGCACTTTGATATTGATGGGAGTCTGGCCCACAGCATCGCCGTCAGCCTGGACGGGAAGAGGATTGGCAGCATTAATTTTGCAAGTATGATTGATGGGGATATGATGGACAATAGGGTTGCGCCAGGTAGTCTTGGAGAAGATGGAGATTATGAACCGCAGGATATCGAAGCCATTTGCCGCTCGGATGATGAAAAGATCCAGTTTGCCATCGTTGATATAGATATCATCAGCCCATTCCAATGGATCCAATGCGATTGTCCGACCGTTGGTCACAAGGACTTCTGATGCCATGAAGGATGATGTCCGATCTTCGTCACAGGTGATCTCAAAACGCTGCAGTTTCAGCCCCAGGAGCTGCTGGAAGAAATGCCCCAGATAGGCGAAAATGCCGTAACGTTGTTTTTCTTCTGAGCGGGTATCTTTCATCACACGTGAGGAGACGCCAGCACTGATATTCATCAGGTAGTGATGTCCATCGGCTTTTATCACGTCCATCTTGAAAGGTTGCCAATCTTCCGATGTTATCAGCTCAAGTGCTTTCTCCAAGCGAACTGGATTTTTCAACTCCTTTGCCAGGAGGTTGCCTGTGCCTAGCGGGAGGATTCCCAAGGGCAGATCCGTCCCCACAACGGCATCGGCGACCAGGGATATCGTGCCATCTCCCCCGGCCGCGAGGATGAGATCAACATTATCCGCTTTCGCTTGCCGAACCAACGACCGGATTTCCTCGGGGGTTTGCGGTACGAATTCCGTTTGAACATCAATGCCATGCTCCGTCAGATGTTCGCGGATCAGGTTCAGCTTCGTTTCGCCGGTGCTTTTGCCTGACTTTTTATTGTAGAATAAGAGTGCACATTTGGTTTTGGTCAATTTATTTCCCTGAAGATTATTGGTGTACTTATTATTAAGCATACTGTATCAGAACGTAAAAGATATTAATATTCTAATGAATAGGAGGGTAAAGCTATTAGTTGCTCATAAGCCGGGACCCTGAATGAAGTGGATGTGGTTATTTCCAAATTTTTTATTCCTGTGGATCACGCTGGAATTTCACCGTAAACCTGCTGGATGGCGCCTTCTTCTGGTTTGGAACCAGCTATATCTCTGCACCAACCATACTGCTGCTATTTGTCAGTAAATTAACCGATTCGTTGGCGCTGATTGGCCTGCTGAGTGTCAGTTCCTCCGCAGGAGGGTTCCTGCCGCAGTTATTCGCCCCTCAGGTCTGGTAAATTCCTTCCGGGGACCGATTGGCCTGGTTGCACTCCTGAGCACACCCAAATTGCTATTGTTCGATTCGATTTGCTGTTTGGTATCTATGCTTTGCTCACGACGGGTGGATTATTTTTATTGAGATATTCGGTCAGAAAACCGCGTTGGCAGTGCGAAAGCCAGCAAGATAGGGTAGAAATCAACGTTTAAGAGTCCCGGTGGCATGGCAAGCGCTCGAAGGGGTTTACTTCCCTTATGGCTAATGCCCATAGATCCTCTGCACGATAGCTCTGAAGGCCTCCTGCGGATCTTGGGCGATGGGCTTGGGCTGGCGACCCAGCCACGTCTCAATAAAGGCCAGAAGATGCGTTATCTCCATTCGATCTGTGAATTCGAATAAGAGCGTGGGGTTTTCGAGGAAAGAATCCAGCCGGTTCTGGAGGTTTTGCTTGACATAAGAATTCATTTTGAATGCTTTCAGCATCGTCTCTAGCATAGCTTTGCGACGGCCCCCTTTAAACATGATCGCATCGGAGGCAGTAATTTGGATTTCAAGCTTTGAGCTTGTCGATAAATTGATGCAAGAGACCGTCAATTTGTGCGTCGAGTCATCATAGCGCCATTCGGTGGCGGTGACCTTCCCCTCAATCGAGACATTTACCATCTCAGGTTTATTAACGCTAACAAAGACGATCTCATATTGTCTGTTCTCGGGCAGTAGATTCCGATCGCCGGAGACAGGCGCAACCGTGAACTGGCATCCCTTATGAGACCATGTCTGAGAAAGGGTTGTCAGTGCGAACTCGCCTCGTTGATAAGCCTGGGTTTCTCCATCATCCTCATAGAGTTCAAAGGTATTATCCGATCCGGGAAATACATTGATCGTGAGTGTGTCGGGATTATTGATATTCCCCCAGCTTTCAATTGGCCCAAGGGGTACAATCGCGCCTGATTTTGCAAAAACCGGGATCCGATCCAGGCCGCCGTAGACGGCATACCAACCGCCACCGTCATAATGATTGCCGGTAAAGAAATCAAACCAATCGCCTTCCGGCAGCCAAACTACCTGACGGCTGAGGCGGGTATCCGCATCACGGGGGCGTGTAAAGGGAACGG
>JAXHUD010000081.1:0-5408 GCA_034189815.1 Chloroflexota bacterium | reverse complement strand
TACCAACCGCCACCGTCATAATGATTGCCGGTAAAGAAATCAAACCAATCGCCTTCCGGCAGCCAAACTACCTGACGGCTGAGGCGGGTATCCGCATCACGGGGGCGTGTAAAGGGAACGGCGATCAATTCACTGCCGAACGTGTACTCGTTGGGACACAGGTAAGCATCATTTTCTTTCGGGTTGAGGTAATACATCGGGCGGATGGGCAAAATGCCGTCCCGATAATTATGCCAGGCTGCCGTATAAAGGTAGGGGATCAAAGCATGCCGCAGGCGCATCGCATCCGACGCATGTTGATTTATTTCTGCGTCATAGCCCCAGGGGCGGCGCTCGTGGAAGCGATTATTGGTTGAATGCAGACGCAGAATTGGGCTGAAAACGCCATACTGCACCCAGCGTAGATAGAGTTCCGGCTCCTCCACGCCGCCCATGTGGCCGCCGATATCGTGCGACCACCAGCCGTAGCCGACATTGGCTGCCGTCGCGGTGAAATAGGGTTGGAATTGGAGCGATTCCCAGGTAACGTGCGTATCGCCTGAGAAACCGATCGGGTAACGCTGGCTGCCGAGACCGCCCCAGCGGGAAAAGATGAAGGGTCGTTTGATCCCGTCTTTTGTGCTGTCGTAGAAGTGCAGGTGGTTTAGCCAGAAGAGGGGGTCCAACCCTGCAATCGTGGAACTGGCGCCTTGCTGCCAGTCCAGCCACCAGAAATCAAGCCCCATTGTTTCATTGGGATAATGCAGGATTTCAAAATAGGCTTTGGTAAACTCGGGGTCTGCGATATCGAATGGCACAGGCGCTTTGGTCTCTGGGTCAACGCCCAATCGTTTCGCCATCGCTTGATATTGCGATTCATGGGGGTAGACGCCCGATGCCGGGTGCAGGTTGAGTGCAGTCCTCAGTCCCAGATCCTTGATCTCGGCCAGAAAGCGCTTGGGCTCCGGGAAGAGAGCTGGATTCCAGGTATACCCTGTCCAGCCTGAACTTTCATTGCCGGTATCGACAATATGCCAATCCATGTCGACAACACAAACAGAGAGCGGAACCGCATGTTCACGGAAGTCCCGCATCAGCTGAACTAATTCGTCCTGGTGATAGGGCCAATAACGGCTCCACCAGTTTCCCAATGCAAATCGGGGCAGGATCGGCGCCGCGCCGGATAGAGCTTGAAAATCTTTGATGCAATTAGTATAGGCTTGACCATAACCAAAGAAATAGAGATCCTTCATAAGCAGGCTCGGTGGGCGGGTTTCCAGCCAGCCGTCCTCTGAGAATAGCAAAGAATGGCTGTCATCCACAATCGACCAACCCGTCCTCGCTATCACTCCGGGATTTAAGGGGACAGCGCCGTCAGCTTCATCCAATGTTCGGACGGTGCCCATGAGGTTGCTCTTGTTTTCCATGCCGTAGTGCCAGGTGATTCCGGTGGATTTTATCTGGATGCTTAATGTATTTCGTGTAAAACCGCGGTCATTATGCCTATAAGAAAGCAACAGTTTGTCAGTTTTGATAGTTAGCTGATCTCCATCGATGCGATGAGAGAATGCTGGAACCGGAAAATCACGGTTCCAGACCACCTGGGTGGCTCGATCTTCAAATTGTTCCGATGGGGCGTACTCCATCCGGATCAGCTGCGATGTCAGCAGCGTGAAACGGGCGGAACCATGCTGAACGATGGCGTCAGGTTTCGCGGTGGCATAGAAATCACGGGGGAGGTAATCCAGCATAAGACCTCGGGATGTTTTGAGCATAGAATGTCAGACTTCATTTTATCAAAGAATATGAGATAGTATGAATTTCAGATTATAATGAGCCGGTATACAGCTCTGACCATTGTTAAGAAGCGAAGGAGAGAAGATGTCGAAGCTCACTGATGATATTCCCATCACCAAAGAGAAGAAGCGAGAACGCCGCCGAACCCTCCTGGCACTGGCATTTGGATACTTTATTGACCAGGGTGAAGGCCAGGCCATGTCCGTGCTGTTCCCAACCTTGCAGACGATCTGGGGCCTTTCCTACGGCAACCTGGGCCTGATCAGCACCGTCCGTAACCTGCTGCAGTCCATATCGGCCCCGTTTTGGGGATTTTTATCTGATAAGATGTCCCGGAAGAAAGTGATTCTGTTTGGGACCGGGATCTGGGGCATTTGGACGGCGGTGGTTGGTCTCACCCAGAACTTCGGCCAGTTGCTGGTGATCCGGGCGATTTCCGGGATTGGTTTGGGCTGCCTGATGCCAGCAACTTTCTCGATCATGTCCGACACCTTTCCTCCAAAAGACAGGGGCAAGGCTCTTGGTATGCTTGAAGCGACCGGTATCTTTGGTATTATTGTTGCCACCCTGGGGCTTGGTTTTTTGGCAACGCCTGAACTTTGGCGCTGGGGTTACTTCCTGTTGGGCGGTTTCAGCGTCGTCAGCGGTGTATTGGTGTGGTTTTTCGTCAAGGAACCGATCCGAGGTGAGGCGGAACCGGAATTGGCCGGCAAGATCACCAAAGAAGATGCGCAGCAATTCGGCATTCAATTTAAAGATTTACCCAAAGTGTTGAAGATCCCGACAATTTGGGTCGCGATCGCACAGGGCCTGGCTGGATCTATGCCTTGGGTAGTGATGGCATCATTCTTAATAACCTGGTTGGTGAATGACCGGAATATTCCGGCAGAGCAGGCCACATTGGTCTTCGCGGGCATTGTGGTTGGCACGGCCTGCTCCAATATCATCGGCGGTCTCCTGGGCGATTGGGCCGAAGCGAAGAACCCCAAGTATGGACGCACGATCGTAGGACAGGTATCCATCGTCAGCGGCATTCCATTGACGTACATCCTCTTCACACGCACTACGGATTGGCCGCTTTGGGCCATCATCCTGCTCAGCTTCTTCACAGCCTTGATGATCAGCTGGCCGGGCAAAGGCGCCAAGGAACCGATGATGCAGGCTGTGACCCCGCCGGAACTGCGCGCAACGGCGTTCTCAATGACCACATTCATCGAAAGCGGCTTTGCGGCTATCGCTGGGATCCTGGCCGGGTCCCTTGCCGACCGGATTGGTCTGACGGAAGCCATGATCTGGACGATCCCTTTCCCCTGGATCATTTGTGCGCTGGTTTTCAGCTTCTTCTATCTAACCTATCCAAAAGATTCACAGAAACTGCGCCGCCAGATGGCTGAACGTGCGGCGATGATCGAAAGCGAGCACTAGGCTGTCGAAAAAATTACTCCGGGGATTTTTGGGATCCTCGGAGTTTATTATTTAAGCCGGTACAAATTCATATTGTCCCAATTTGACGACATAAACGGAATTTTGTGAGATTTAGTCGGTTAAAAGCGAAAAGTGTGAGTTTTGCGACTCACACTTTTAGCGGGAGCGACGGGATTCGAACCCGCGGTCTCGGCCTTGACAGGGCCGCATGTTAAGCCACTACACCACGCCCCCGAGCGACAAGTATCTTATCATATCGGTATTTAAAAGTCAAGGATTTGTCGGAATCTCGTATAATTAATTTGAACTTTGGCATTGCAGGAAAGGAAACGGATGAAGGTTCTCAGCGTCGCAGAGATGCAGGCAGTGGAAAAGCAAGCGGACAAATCGGGGATATCTTACCAGTCGATGATGCAGCATGCCGGCCAGGGCGTCGCTGCATGGGTGGCGAACAACTTGTCAACCGAACGCGGGGTCCTTGGCCTGGTTGGGTCAGGCAATAACGGAGGTGACACCCTTATCGCCCTGACGGACCTTGCTGCTCGTGGTATAAGGACGATTGCTTTCCTGATAAAGGATCGCCCAGACGATGAAGATATCCTTCGTGATTATATCGAGGCCGGTGGACAAACAGTCGATCTCTCCGATGGGGAGCATATCGAATTATTGAGATGTGCACTGTTCCCCGGAACGGTGCTGCTTGATGGCGTTCTGGGCACCGGTCTGAAATTACCCTTAAGAGGTCAGCTTGCCGGTCTTATGGCTGAGATTAAAGAAATAGTTGCCAATTGCTCGGAAACTGTGGTTGTCGCCGTGGATTGCCCCTCCGGGGTGGATTGTGACACAGGTGAAGCCGCGGAACAAACTTTAAGGGCGTCCCATACGCTTGTGATGGCAGCGGTGAAACAGGGTCTGCTGCGACATCCGGCAAGAGACCTAACCGGTGCATTCCATGGGATAGATATCGGCATCGGCCCAATCACAAATTACATTCAGGATATTATGCCAACGATGTTAGATACACCCTGGGTGCGTGCCAGACTGCCTGAAAGACCCGAAAACGGTCACAAGGGTACCTTTGGCGCCTGTATGGTGATTGCGGGTTCTCCTGCCTATACTGGGGCGGCTTATCTGGCGGGCATGGGAGCGTACCGGGGCGGATGCGGTCTGGTCCATATGGTTGTGATGCCTGCCGTGCGTCAGAGCCTCGCGGGAGCCTTCGTGGAGGGCATTTGGACAGTCTTGCCGGAACATAAAGGGCAATTCAGCCCTGATGCCATACGGGAATTGACTCCCAAGTTAAGCTCAGCGGATTCGTTAATCGTCGGGCCGGGCTGGGGAATCAGTCCTCAAAATAAAACCTTTTTGGCGCATTTGCTGGAGGCGATCCCTGCCGATCTGCCAACCTTATTTGATGCCGACGGCATAAAACTGCTGGCCGAAATCCCGAATTGGTGGGAGAAGGTGCCAGAGCAAACCATCCTCACGCCTCACCCCGGTGAGATGGCCGTGCTGAGCGGACTCAGTGTCGCCGAAATCCAGGCTGAACGTTGGTCGATTGCTAAAGAATACGCCGGGAAATGGGGTATTGTGCTCTTGCTCAAAGGCGCTCTCTCCGTGATTGCCGGGCCTGACGGCCAGCGGCTGATTAACCCTGTTAGTGACTCTGCCCTGGCAAAAGCCGGCAGCGGAGATGTCCTCTCCGGTGTGATCGGTGGTTTGCTGGCCCAGGGCAGATTGGACGTCACCAACGCAGCCGGCATCGGTGTGTGGGTGCACGGGATGGCTGGTTTAGTGGCTAAACAACGTATCGGCTCGGCCGCCAGTGTGACCGCCCGTGATATCCTGGAATCCATTGGTGAGGGGTTTAAACAAACAGAGGCCGATGCCAAATGACATCAGCCTCCTAATCACGTCTAATGCTTATTGGGTGTTAGTTAGACATCCTTGGGTTTAATGCTGTCCGCTAATTTCTCGCGACTCTGATCAAGCGCTTGTTCACCCTTCTTGATCATTTCGTCAGCCTGTTCTTTGGCTAATTTGGACAGTTCTTCGGCTTTGCTCTTTGCTTCACCCCAGGCCTTTTCTGCCTGCAAGCGTGCCTCTTCCACCGTTTCAGCCGTGCGATCGCGTAGTTCAACTGTTTTATCTTTGATCAATGCGCGTGTTTCCTCACCCGATTGCGGTGCGAAGAGCAGGGAAACGGC
>JAXHUD010000080.1:0-10859 GCA_034189815.1 Chloroflexota bacterium | reverse complement strand
TCTTAAGAAGGTGCGGGTTGCAAATGAGGAAATCCACAAGTGGATTGCCAGGGATGATGTCGAATTCCAACGCATCAATAGGATCTTCCACGCCACAATCTGGGAGCGAACCAAATTCTTTACTCTGAAGCCGCACAATATCGCCAGATGGTGGTGATCCATTCAGACCGTCTGGGTGATATTCATACGGCGCATTAGCAATTATTGGATGCCCTTGAGAAGGGTGATGCCCGCAGGGCTGAACAGATGTTGAGAGAACACTACGAGAACACACGACCTTGGCTCGTGAAATTAATTCATAAAACAGAGTAAGTAAAGGGCTGAAAAAAAGAACTCATTATAATCGCTTCCGATTATCATGGCTTGAGATTGAAAAATCCCATCCGTGATTATCTGATTGAAAAAGGCTACCCCGTGAAGGACTTTGCTGAGGACGTGGTTGAGCTATTCATGACCTTGTGGACGCAGAAATACCCCCAGGATGAGTGTCAGTTAAATAGGGCTTTGCTAAATAATAAAACCCGGTTTGCCATTCCGGGTTTTATTATTTAATTTATCTTTGGCTTAATAGGGTTCTGCGATGGTGAAGGATTCTACTTCCACAATAACTGGAATGGCGTCAAATGAGGAAATTGAGAAACCGACGAGTCCATCCTTTAAGTTATATTTGTTGTCCGTTACTTCGTTTTCATAAACGCCATTTATATAAAGCACAAGGTGGTTTCCATCACATACGGCTGAATAAGTATTGCTTGCACGCCCGGTTTTAATGTTCTCTGACCCACCGGATTGGAGCAGATCAAAACCATCGTCTAAAAATGAATTAGCCCAGATTGTGTACATGCCGTCGTTTTGAATAACAAATTCGTACCATCCATATTTATCGGAATAATTGCATACCAGACTAATTGCGTTCGAATTACTCCCTCGATTTTCCGCATTAATCTCGACCAGAACTGATGAATAGGTGTATTCCTCATAAAAGAAATAGAGGTATTGATCCTCGCTCTCCAAATCAACATTAAGACGGCCATTTTCCAAATAAAAATCCATTGTAGATTCGTCACCGCGCTCCAGATAATAGGAATAACCTTCCAGATCACCTTTAAATTCTTCCGTGTAGAAGGCTGGGGATTCATCGCTGATGTCTTCCATCGGGGGCTCGGGATCTTCAGTTGGTTCGACAACTTCAGCCATAACGGTGTTGGTGGGGGTGGGTTGTTGCTCAATGACAACCTCCTGGGTGGGCTCTTCAACGGGGGGCAGCTCTGGCGTGGCTGTGGGGTCCGAGGACGGGCTGAAACAGGCTAAGCCAATAAGTGCAAACAGGGCGATGAACAAAAGTGCGAATTTGACGTAGAAACGCCGCATTTTCTTCTCCTTCTTGGGACAATAAATATTAATTCAGTGATGACAGTAACATTATTATACAATCTTTTGATCGATGTTTGGCGTTTAAATTAAAAGCAGGCTCATTTTTTTAAGGTTAAGGTTTTGCTAAGGATTCCTCTCCTTTTTTTTCTGAGCGGACCCATCAGATATCGAACCGAATATCCCGATAAGTTTTCAATTTCCCTTTCCGTTTCCGCAAAAGTTGAATTGCCAGACAATTTACTTTTTTATGATAAAATATGAACATTGACGAAATATCAGTAAACGGGTGACCAATTATGAATGCAAGATCAGTACTCTGCATGATGATCCACCTAATAAAAATAAATAGTCGACTCGCGGGGGAAGCTACCTTGGGCTGTTAAAAATGTTTGACAGAACTCACTTTATCTTAACACGCATGACATATAAATTAACTTTCTGGATAATTGATAGAAGTTTTTTACCGACCCGTCTCACCCGAATCTATTTGAGTGAAAGGAGGCATCATCGAATAAACCCTTTTTCGGTTCACAAGATCCATCCATTTATTTCCATTAGAAGAAGAGGAAGAGATGAGTAAAAAGTATTTAGGGTTGTTCGCGATAATATTGGTACTTTCCTTTGTGCTCGCAGCCTGCGGGCCCGAGGAACCGGAAATGGTCGGGAATTTCCAGATCCCGGCGCCGGAAGAGGGGATGTATAACGTTGCATTTGTGTATGTTGGCCCGCATGACGATGGCGGCTGGTCACAATCCCATGATGTTGGTCGTATGTATGTTGAGGAGAACGTTGAAGACGTTCACACCGCTTATATCGAAAACGTGCCGGAAGGCGCGGACGCCGAACAGGTGATTCGTTCACTTGCCCGCAAAGGCTTCGATGTGATCTTCACTACCTCCTTTGGCTTCATGGATGCCTCCGAGATTGTTGCAGAAGAATTCCCGGACGTGGACATTATTCACATCAGCGGCTATAAAGCTAATGGTGAGAACTTCGGCAACCTGATGGGCGCTATGGAAGACATGAAGTATCTGGCCGGTATGTTGGCTGGATCCCGGGCTGTGATGGACGGTAACCCGCAGTTGGGTTATATGGCCACTTTCCCCATCCCCGAAGAACTGCGCCTCGGCAATGCCTTTGCATTGGGTGTGCAGGAAACTTGCCCGGATTGCACCATTGACGTACGCTTCATTAACACCTGGCATGATCCGATCCTTGAGCAGGAAGGCTCAGAATCGCTCTTTTCTGGTGGTGCGCAGGTTGTTATGACCGGTGCGGACACTCCCGCACCTGCAATTGCAGCTCCTGAAGGTAAATGGGGTATCACCTATGACTATTCTGGCAACTGCACAATTGATGCCTGCCTCACCTCGATGTATTGGAACTGGGGTCCGGAATATGCCCGAATCGTGGAAGCTTCCCGTGAAGGCACCTGGAAGGGTGGCTGGGAATACTTTGACGCGGATACGGGTGCTTTAGGGCTCTATGGTTTCATGGAGGGCGAAGAAATGCAGCCTGGTGTGGCTGAGCTGCCCGAAGAGGATCTGGCGCTTGTAGAAGATATACTTGCCAAGATGCTCGCCGGTGAATTTGACCGCTTCGATGTTTTCAGCGGCCCGATCGTCGACAACCAGGGTAACCAGATTCTGGCCGAGGGCGAAAGCCTTGAACAGCTTGACCTGGATGGTTTCAAGGAATTTGGCAGTGAATGCACAACCTGCATGTACTGGTGGAATGAGAATATCACCGCTGAACTGCCTCCGCTTGATTAAGCTTTAGCAACCACCACAACCAGGAAATTCGCTTCGGCGATTTCCTGGTTGTGATATATTTGGGATTATCTGCGCACCTCGTTAGGCGCATTCATTATTTTTATAAGTTGGTATTATGATTAATCAATCCGATGAATATCCTTTTGCTGTTGAAATGCAGGATATTGTATTACGCTTCCCCGGCGTTTTGGCCAATGACCACGTCAATTTCACGCTGAAAAAGGGCGAGATCCATGCCCTGTTGGGCGAGAACGGGGCCGGCAAAAGCACCTTGATGAACGTCCTTTCCGGACTGTACAAACCCGAATCCGGGTCGATCAGGATCAAAGGGGAAACAGTCACTTTCAATTCACCCAAGGACGCAATTGCCGCCGGGATAGGGATGGTCCACCAGCACTTCATGCTGGTGCCGACTCTGACCGTCACCCAAAACATCCTGCTGGGCCTGAAAAAGCCCAAGTTTTTCATGAATCTCTCCCACTACGATAAAAAGATCCTCGACCTGCAGGAAAAATTTGGTCTGCTGGTCGATCCGACTGCCAAAATCTGGCAGCTATCCGTTGGTGAGCAGCAGCGGGTCGAAATCCTCAAGATGCTTTACCGGGGCGCGGACATCCTGATTTTAGATGAGCCGACAGCCGTGCTTGCTCCCCAGGAAATTGATGATTTGATGGCAACCATGCGCGCATTGGTGGCGCAGGGCAAGTCAATCATCTTTATCAGCCATAAGCTCAACGAGGTCCAGGCCGTCGCAGACCGGTTGACGGTACTGCGAAAAGGGCTTGCGACCGCTGAGGGCATTGACCCCCAGGGCCTCTCGCGGGGTCAGTTGGCAGAACTGATGGTTGGTCGGAAGGTGATCTTCCGGGTGGAAAAACAAGCCAAAGAACCCGGGCAGGTCGTTCTGGAGGTGGATGACCTTTCAACCACCAATAATCGTGGTTTACCGGCCGTCCGGAGCGTCTCCTTCCAGATCAGGGAGGGTGAGATCTTTGGCGTCGCAGGGATTGCGGGGAATGGTCAGAGTGAGCTGGTTGAAGCGATCACCGGGCTCCGTGAGGCGGTAGGTTCTGTAAGAATAAACGGTGTTGAGGTCTGCAATTGTTCGCCCCGAAAATCGATCAAGAACGGACTGGCGCACATCCCTGAGGACCGGACCGGTGTGGGTACCGCGCCCAACCTATCTCTGACAAATAACACGATTATGAAAAATTACAGCCAGTCACCGATCAGCAATGGTTGGCGGATTAATTATATTGAAGCGCACGACTTTGCGGACTCTTTGAAGGAGGATTACGATATTCAGGCGCCGAATGTGGAGGTTCAGGCTCGCAAACTTTCAGGCGGCAATCTGCAGAAATTGATCCTGGCACGGGAGATTTACGGTGCGCCTTCCCTCATTGTTGCCATGCAACCCACGCGGGGGCTCGACGTCGGCGCGATCGAAGGCATCCAGCGTCTGCTGCTGGAACAGCGCCAGCGCGGCGCCGCAATTCTGTTGCTCTCTGAAGAACTGGAAGAGCTACTGATGCTGAGCGACCGGATTGCCGTAATCTTTGATGGAGAATTCGTCGGCCAGATGGATGCGGATGAAACGGATTTAAACCAGATCGGGATGATGATGACCGGCACATTGAGGAGCGAGCAATGAAGTTCCCGTATCAACTTAAAATAGACCCCCGCACGGAAGACACCCCGAAGTGGTTGCCGATTACCACATCGGTTGGCGCCATCGTGACCGCTTTTATCATCAGCGGGATCGTGCTGGCACTGATTGGCGCACAGCCCTTCCGGGTGTACCAGTATTTCTTTAAAGCTTCTTTCGGAAGTTGGGGTGCCTTTTCGGATATCGTCGTCAAGGCTACGCCCCTGATCCTGATTGGGTTGGGCTGTACCGTTGCCTTCAAGATGAACATCCTGAACATCGGCGCGGAAGGCCAGTTCTATATGGGTGCGTTCTTCGCAAGCCTGGTGGTCCTCGTGCCGATCATTCCCCTGGACAGCCCCAGATGGCTTGTGCTCACCCTGATGGCAGCGATGGGCATCTTGGGTGGGGCGCTCTATGGCTTTATCCCAGGTTTGTTGAAGGCAGTCTTCAACGTCAATGAGATTATCACGACCCTGATGTTGAATTATGTGGCGGTTTATTGGAATAATTACTGGATTTTTGGGAAATACAGCGATGCCGGCTTTCAGATGACTCCTACGTTCGATAAGGTGGCATGGCTGCCGCGTCTTGCGGACCTGGCGAATGAATTTCCCTTTTTCTCCGGCATCACCCTGCACCTCGGGGTGGTCTTTGGCATTATTGCGGCCGTGCTGATCTGGGTAATCCTCAGACACAGCCGCTGGGGCTATGAGATCACATTGATCGGCGATAATCCCAAGGCAGCTAACTACGCCGGGATCAATATCAAGAAGAACATCATCCTGGTGATGATGCTCTCCGGCGCTTTGGCAGGGTTGGCAGGCATGTCCGAAGTGACGGGCGTGGTCCACCGCTTGCAGGAACGCATCTCTACCAATTACGGTTTTTCCGGCGTGATTGTGGCCTGGCTGGCGAAGTTGAATCCCTTTGCCGTGATCCCGGTGTCGATCCTCTTCGGTGCGTTGATCGTCGCTGGGCGGGAGATCCAGCCCTCAGGTTTGTCCTTCCTGATCCAGGGCACGATCCTTTTCCTGGTGATCAGCAGTGATTTCTTGTTGCGCTACAAGGTCCACATCGTTCGAAGGCAGCAGGAGGAAGTGTCATGAATTTAGAAGTAATTTTACGTGCCGGGCTTTCGACCGGGACAATTTTGATCTTTGCAGCGATCGGAGAGATCCTGGCTGAACGCGCCGGTGTGATGAACCTCGGTGTGGAAGGGATGATGCTGGTGGGCGCGATGGCCGCATTCAAGGTGTCTCACGTGACCCAAAACGCCTGGGTGGGCTTGCTGGCCGGTATCCTGGCCGGGGGCTTGCTGAGCCTGGCGCATGGGCTGGTGGTGATCAACCTGCAGGCTGACCAGACGGTGAGCGGCCTCTCGCTGACCTTCCTGGGGACCGGCCTGGCGCTGGTCCTGGGCGAAGGCTTGACAGGCCTGAACACACCTACGATCCCCAATGTAACCATCCCCTTACTCTCACAAATCCCCTTAATCGGCCGGCTTTTCTTCACTAATTTCAATTTGCTGGTTTACGTCGGTTACCTGATGATCCCGATATCCTGGTATTTTATCTTCAAGACCCGTCCTGGGATGGATATGCGCGCGGTGGGGGAGAACCCCGCTGCGGCCGACACCCTGGGGATCAACGTCTACCGTACCCGCTATCTGTATACCTTTGCGGGGGGTTGCCTGGCCGGGCTGGCCGGCGCAACGATTAGTATTGCCATTTCACCCGGCTGGTACAGCAACCTGACGACCTCCGGGCAGGGCTGGATCGCGATCGCACTGGTGATCTTCGCCCGTTGGAATCCGCTGCCCGCCGCGCTGGGCGGATACTTCTTCGGGATGCTGCGGCGCTTTACCCTCGACTTGCAGGGGCCGACGATGATCCTGGGATTCCGCAATCCCTTTTTCTATGACCATAACCTGGTATTCTTCCTGCAGATGGTGCCCTTCCTGCTGACGATTGTGGCACTGGTTTGGGGGTCGGGCGTGGCCCGCCGCAAGCGGCGCGGCGCGCCGGCCGCCCTGGGCGAGCCTTATATTCGTGGGGAACGGGGTTTGTAGGGTTGGGAATAATAAATAATATGATTATCGATAAAGGGAGGGATCAACCCCCTCCCTTTTTTGTTCCAAAAGGGCGAAAACGGTCTCTGTCTAAAAAAACCACCCGTACAACGGGTGGTTTTGATGATCTGGATTATCAAATGAATATTATGCTTCCTCTTCCTCAGCCGCGTCTTCGTTGACGGCTTCTTCCAGTTCTTGATCATCGTCAGCCCAGGGTTGGACGACGGTGTCGACCAGTGCATTCTCCCGGACTTTCTTTTCGATCTCATCAGCGAGTTTTTCGTCCTGTTGGAGGAATTCTTTGGCGTTTTCGCGGCCCTGACCAAGGCGGATATCGCCGTAGGAGTACCAGGAGCCGTGCTTCTCGATGATGTCCATCTCCGAGCCGAGGTCGAGGATATCCCCGACCTTGGAGATACCTTCGTTATACATAATGTCAAATTCCGCCGTGCGGAAGGGCGCCGCAACCTTGTTTTTGACCACACGGACTCGGACCCGGTTGCCGATGATTTCGGAACCGACTTTAATTGATTGGATTCGGCGTACGTCCAGCCGGATGGAAGCATAGAACTTGAGGGCGTTGCCGCCGGTGGTGGTCTCGGGGTTGCCGAACATCACGCCGATCTTGTGGCGGAGCTGGTTGGTGAAGATCACGGCGGTGCGGGTCTGGTTGATCGCACCGGAGAGCTTACGCATGGCCTGGGACATCAGGCGGGCTTGCGTGCCCATGGTGGGGTCGCCCATGTCGCCTTCAATCTCAGAGCGGGGAACCAAAGCGGCGACCGAGTCAACCACGACGATATCCACCGCACCGGAGCGAACCAGGGTTTCAGTGATTTCAAGGGCCTGCTCGCCCATGTCGGGCTGTGAGATCAGGAGTTCGTCCACGTTCACGCCGCATTTGGCTGCGTAAACCGGGTCGAGGGCGTGTTCCATATCGATGAAAGCCGCCGTGCCACCCAATTTCTGCGCCTCGGCCACGATATGCTGGCAGACGGTGGTCTTGCCGGAGGCCTCCGGGCCGTAAATTTCGGTGATGCGGGCGCGCGGGATACCGCCCACGCCCAATGCAATGTCCAATGAAAGGGAGCCGGTGGGGATCGCATCAACCGCCAGATGTTTGGCCTGGCCTAGCCGCATGATGGCCCCTTCACCGTAGCGCTTGGTGATGTCCTTTAGCGCCTTCTCTAGAACTGTCTTTTTTGCCTCGTTGTCCATGTCGCCATCCTTTTTACGTTTCCTCTTGACAGAGGATTGCTTACGTACCACGATCACTCCTGCGTTATCCAGTTAATATTATAAACTGATGAAGCCTATTAGTCGATGGTGTTATTTTAGCACAAATGTTCAGTGTGTCAAGCCCGGGATATGATGGCGCTTTGGTGAACTAAATAACGCCATAAGGACCTGTTGTTGGTAATCAATTGATTATCATAAACCATCTGATCGTTCCTGATCGTTCCTTGATTATTCAAGGGGTGATAGTAGATTATGCTTTAGGAGGCAACCAGGCCTATTCGAACAAGGCAAATAGATTGATCTGGTTTCAAAACAAGCCAGGTTGAATTAACCAGGAGAAAACTGATGAAATCGAAGATGATATCCCTCTTGGTCGTATGTGTTTTCCTGGCAGGATGTTCGCCGCATGCCCAGACCGCGACGTCAGAGGTTGAGTCTGTCAGTGTTGTGCCGTCAGAAACGGATGAGCCGACCTTGCAATCAGAAGAGGAAACCCAAGGGCCATCGTCTGAGACCTCTTCCAGAAGGATTCAAACAGAAGATGGCATCCTAATTGAATTAACAAAACCTCGTCTAGAAATCCATCCCTATTCAGGAACGTACTATGATTTAGAGTTTTGTTATACCGGCTTAAGCAAAGGTCAAACTTCCGAATCGGGCAAGGATTATACGGATCCCCCTTATATTAAAGACCTCCAATTCTTCCGCGGTGAGGATTAAACCGCGCGCGATATGGCGGTCATTGGCACAGGGAGCGGCGAGGGCACAACGGATAGTGGATTGATGAAAATCTGCGAGAGTCAGGTTTACCGGTTCCCCTCCGATGTCGTCGCAGGACAGCTGGAGCGGGTTGTTGTGCTGGTGACCTTTGATGAGATGTTTGGGATCCCTGAGACGGTACGTTATGACATAACTTCAATACCGGTGCACAGCAAATTGGGGCAAAATCCGGCTTCCAAAATATCAAGCGAGTCTGCCAAAGTCTCAGTATCTGAAACTGCGCAGACAACTTCGCAGCCAGGTGAGGAATCCGACCTGCCGCTGTACGAGGTCATTTCGCTTGAGTCGATTCGCGCTGAAAACAGCGTCCTGATCGAATTGAACGCGGCAACAATCGAAATCCATCCCGTGATGGGGACGCTGTTCAGGTTAGGATTCCGATACACCGGCATCACCAAGGATCAGATCCCGGAATCCAGGGCGGGATATATTGACTCTCCCTTCATCACAGATCTGCAACTATTTCGCGGAGAGGATGAAACGCCTATCCGGTTGGACGTTTTGGACGGCGGGGGCGGTCAGGGCATAACGGATGATGGTTTGCCGATATTCAATCAATCCCATACCTACCAATTCCCTCCGGACATGGTCGTTGGACAGGAAGAGCATATCGTTGTGCTGGTGGGGTTCCACGAGATATTCGGGATTGACGAGACCGTGCGATATGAATTTGATTTAGTACCCCTGCAAGGCCCGTTGGGGTGAGCTAATCAGGCATACCCACCAGGAACTCGTCGAGTCTTAGGACGAAGTCTTCTTCTCTAATGGAGTCTGTGGGACAAATATCGAGAGAGAAGTTAAACCGTTCCAGAGCAAAAAATGAGGAAGGTCGGTGGGAATCCACCTCAAAGACATAATCGCCATCCAGCGAGATATAGATGAGGTAGGTCTGGGGATCGACTTCGATGGAAACCCGGTGTGGCAGGCTGGGATCAATGAGAATCTCAGGGGAATAGTAATCCTCAGCCACATTTTCGTATCCGGATTGGTGGTAATAAAAAGCCGTCGTACCATCAGGCTGGAAGGTGACCATGGCCTGTAATTCATAAGGACCACCTGAGTTGATGAAATTTAAATGTATTTCCCAGCCTTTGGGCGGCTCATCGACTGGAGAGAAAGTCACTGCGGCAGCATTAACTTCATCTATATAAGCGACATCGGCTACCTTCGGCCAGAGCATCACCCAATCTTCTTGCTCTTTCGACACGACCAGGATGTTGTCAGTGCGTTTTCCAAGCGCCCCGGGAACCCACCAGCCATCATCGTCATGACCGAAGCCTAAGTTGACGTTATACGGTGAGAAGAAATTAGTATATGGTGTGGTTTCCACAATGGTGCGATCCGGCTCGGTGGTGAAGGGGTCGAAGACTTCGAAGGGGATTTCTGGGATCTGCATGGCTTTGGGATGGTCGGCGGGTTGGCCGATCCAGACATTTTCAACGCGGACAATGTCACTGGACTCGGTCTCCGTTTGGGATTGGAGGTCAAAGATAAAGTTGTCGAAGGCGGCCGCGGGTGCTTTATAGGACAGGACAAAAACCTTGTCCAGGTAGACGTAAAAAGTATGGGATGGCTGGTCAAATTCGACGGCCAAAAGGTGGCTCGTGGGGTCAATGCGTAAAGCCCCAGATGAGAAGGCGGGGACTTCACCGCCAAGAAAGGCCTGGCAACGCAAGAAAGCTCTGTCTTTTAGATAGGAAATGTTACAGGAGAACTCGTTGCCGTTCCTTGCGAGGTTATCACCGATCTCCGCTGTGATGACCTCCATACCAACGATGCCCGGAACAATTTCCTCAACCGCGTCAATCTCTATTTGAATGGCATTGGCCTGGTCGAGCGAAGGATTTCGATATGGGTTTGTATAGACTTTCCAGATGCCTTGACCGTCTTCTGGGATAACGCCAATTTGCAGGGCTCCATCTTGCTGGTAGAGGCCGCGATTGTTTTTAGATTTAATGCCCGACCACAATCCGGA
>JAXHUD010000008.1:0-32438 GCA_034189815.1 Chloroflexota bacterium | reverse complement strand
CTTGGGGGTTGGAGCAGGGCGCGTCACTTGGCTACCTGCAGGTGGAAGGCCACAACGCGCCGGCCCGGGCGCTGTATGCGAAGTTGGGGTTTGCGCTGTGCTATTCGTATAGATATTACAAGAAGGGTAGATGAGAAGTAAGGTTATGGATTGAGTGAGATTATGGGTTTGGTGCGCTCAAAAGAAGATCGCATCCTATGTATCCGGGTAGGGTGGGTCGCTGACCCACCAAATAAACTCACAGTTTTAGAACAACCATCCTTTCGGATCCAGGTTTTAAAATGGTGGGTTACGCCGTGCGGGCTTCAACCCACCCAACAAGTCTCTATTTATTTATTGAACTGGGTCTCGTAGAGGTGGGCGTAAAGGCCGTCGAGGGCGAGCAGATCCGCATGGCTGCCGCGTTCGATGATCTCGCCTTTGTCCATCACCAGGATCAGGTCCGCCGAGAGGATCGTGCTCAGGCGGTGGGCGATCACGATGCTGGTGCGGTTGGCGAACATCTGTCCCAGCGCGGCCTGGATCAGTGCTTCCGATTCGCTGTCGAGATGGCTGGTGGCCTCATCGAGGATCATGATGCGGGGGTCCTTGAGCAGAACCCGAGCAAGGGCCAGACGCTGTTTTTCGCCGCCGCTGAGCCGGTAGCCGCGCTCGCCGGCAATGGTGTAATAACCGTCGGGCAGTTCTGAGATGAAGGTGTGAATATTGGCCGCTTTGGCCGCTGAGATCAGGTCTTCATCGCTGGCGTCGGGGTTGGCGTAGAGCAGGTTGGCGCGGATGGTGTCGTGAAACAGGTAGGTCTCCTGCGTGACCATCCCGATGGCATCCGCCAGGTCATCGAGACGCAGGTCGCGCAGGTCATGGCCGTCCAGCAGGATGGCGCCCTCAGTGGGGTCATAGAGCCGCGGGATCAGGTAGGTGAGGGTGGTTTTGCCTGCGCCGCTGGGGCCGACCAGGGCGACCAACTGGCCGGGCTGCGCGGTGAAGCTGATGTCGTGCAAGGCCAGTTCCCGCGCCTGGCTGCCGGCCATGGCAGGGTAGGAGTTTTTCCGGTCGCCATCTTCCGAGAGCGGCTCGCTGACGTTGTCCGCCAGGTGCGGTCGTTTCACTTCGCTGAGCAGGCCGTTTCCATTATCAGGGTATTTGAAGATCACATTATGAAAGCTGATCTCGCCCCTGATATGATCGGGGATGATGGGATCGGCTTTCTCTTTGATCTCGATTGGCAAATCGATAACCTCAAACACCCGCTCGAAGCTGACCATCGAGGTGGCGAATTCCACCGGTGCATTTGTGAGTCCCTGGAAGGCGTTATAAAGCCGGGAGAGGTAGGTGCCAAAGGCAATGATCGTGCCGAGGGTGAAGGCTTCAAGAATCACCAGATAGCCGCCCACGCCGTAGACCAGGGCTGTGCCTACCGCCGAGAGCAGGCTGACGATCACCATAAAGATGATGCCCATTGTGGCGCGCTTCACGCCCAAATCCCGAACCTCCTCGGCCCGCTTGCCAAAACGGTCAACCTCCACCTCGCGGCGGCCAAAGAGCTTGACCAGCAGGACGCCACCGATATTTAGGGTCTCATTGAGGGTTGCGTTCATCCGGGCCACGGTTTCGAGCTGCTGCCGGGCGATATCCCGGAAAATATCTCCCATGCGTCGGGCGGCGAAAATGAAGATGGGCAGGATGAGAATGCCCAACAGAGTCAGGCGCCATTCCAGAGTCAGCATCGTCACCAGGATGGCAATAACCTCGATGAAATTGGTCACGAGGGTTACCAGGGTGCGGCTGATGGCGGTTTGAGCGCCGACCACGTCATTATTCATCCGGCTGATGAGCTCGCCGAGTTGCGTGTTAGTGTAGAAGCGGAGGGACATCCGTTGGAGGTGTTCAAACAAATTGGTGCGCAGGTCAAAGATCACACCTTCGCCCACCTGTGCCAGCATGCGCCGGGTGAGGATTTGGAACAGCCCACTGATGATGGGCAGCAGGAGCAAGCCGAGTGCGGCGAGCACCAGGCCGTGAATGTCCTTATAGGGAATGGCGTGGTCGATAATATAACGCAGGATCAGCGGGGATAGCAGGCCAGTTGCTGTATAGAGCAGAACCAGGAACAGGCTGCCGATCAAACGGTTTCGGTAAGGCCTGGCATAGCCCAGGACCCGTTTGACGAGTGCCCAGGAAAGCTCAGGTTTTTCTTCTTCGGCGTGGAGGTAACTGCGCCAGTTTTTTCTTCTCATACCCACTCGAATGGTTCCTCTCAGGTTGTTTTGAGGTGAGGTTAACTATACCATTCTTGGGATGCGGCAAATGGTGGAAATTTGATGGTGATTGGGTGTTTACGGTCCGTTTTGGGTGGGAAGTATAAGGGAAAACCCCGCCATGTGCGACGCAGCGGGGGAGTGGATATTTTTTGGATAAAAGTCGCTGAAGGCTACTCTGTGAATGGTTCGGGATTGATAATGAATAGTGCAACCGGACCCAAGATGGGGACCAGGATCACGATGAGGACCCAGAGGGCTTTGGCGGTTGAGGTCAAGCTGATTTCTTTTAGCTTGAACAATCCAATGATCGCCAGGATAGGCCAGGATAACAACAGGAGTATGTTCAGGACAGAGACGATTGAGGGCAAGATGGGGATATTCATTTTTCCTTCCCTTAAATTAGATTTGTGGTTTCACAAAATGGTGAAAATCAGTCCTTGGGCAGTGAGAAGCAGACCCGGGCGCCCATTGTGGTCTTGGGATCGGCCCAGATGCGACCGCCGTGGGCTTCAATGATCGAGCGAGCCAGGTAGAGGCCGAGACCGGTGCCTTTGGTCTTGCGGCTGGTATCGGGCGCACGGTAGAAGCGGTCGAAGATATAGGGCAAGT
Organism: Chloroflexota bacterium; assembly: GCA_034189815.1. Taxonomy (GTDB): domain Bacteria; phylum Chloroflexota; class Anaerolineae; order Anaerolineales; family Anaerolineaceae; genus Brevifilum. The sequence goes on along the minus strand of JAXHUD010000008.1, from coordinate 29,568 downwards.
CACCGACGGCAATACCGGGACCCTCGTCGGAGACACAAACAATGACCTGGTCGGTGAGGTTTTGCCCGCTGATATGGATCTCACCACTCGGTGCATATTTGATCGAATTGGAGAGCAGGTTCGCTAACACCTGCTCGATCCGGCTTTCATCAGCCATCACAATGGGATAGCTTTCCGGCAGGTCTACGATGATCTCGTGTTTTTCCGTCTGGGTCTGGAAGCGTTCCGCCAGGCGCACGGCCATCTGATAGAGCGAGACGTCGGCTCGTGTGATGGACATCCCGCTGGCCTGCAGCCGAGATGCCTCCAGCAAGTCTTCGATCAGGCCTGTTAGGCGGTCGGCTTCTTCCTCGATCACCTGCAGGCTGCCGGCGACCACGTCGCAATCCCATTCGACATCGTTACGCCGTAGGGTGCTGACATAGCCCTTAATCAGGGCGACGGGCGTCTTGAGTTCGTGGCTGACAATGGAGATGAACTCACTTTTTAGTTCGTCCGCCTGGCGGAAGCGGGTGATATCCCGCACTGTGACGATCGTATTGATCAGGTTGCCTTCCATGGAGAGCAGGGGGGCATAGGTGATCCCGACCGGCAGGGGCGGTTGGCCCTTGGGGCGCTGGATATCCCCTTCCACATAAAGATGGGCCTGGGGGGAGAGCGGCCAGCCGCCCGCCTCGGCGCTGTCCAGGGTGATGCCGTGGGGCGGGGCGTTCCAATGGATGACGTCTTCGTGGGTCCTCTTTTGCAGTTCCAATTGGGATAACCCATACATATGGGCGAAGGCCGCGTTGGTTCGCTCGATGGAATGATCGGGGTTGAGGATCAGAATGCCATCGGCGGCCGAATCCAGCATCGCGGCAGTGCGCTGTTTTTCCCGGTTGACTTCGGTATAGAGGCGGGCATTGCGCACGGCAATGGCGGCCTGGTTGGCGAAACTGGAGAGCAGCGAGCGGTCGTTGGCGGAAAAGACGCCCCGGTAATTGCGGAAAATATAAATGAGGCCGATTACTTCCTGCTGGGCGATCAGCGGCAAGCCGACGGCTGAGAGGTTGCCCATGCTGATTTGCTGTAGCAGGCGGTTGATCTCCGGGATTTGAAGGTTCTTGGGATCGCTGTTGGGCGGTATCTTCTCCAGCCAGGCGGCCAGGAAGCGCTTGATCGCGTCCGGCAGCCCGTTGATCACGGCCAGGGACCAGCGCCGGTTGGGCTTGGAGAGCGCGATGAAGCCCGCGTGCCCGGCCAGCATCTCGATGGCATAGGTGAGGATCCGGCTGAGCAGTTTGTCCAGGTCCAGTTCCTCGGTCAGGGCGCGGGAGATTTCCAGAAGGTAATCCCGTTGGCGTACTCGGATATCGGGTAACATGGCCTAATTTTAGCTTAGTTTTGTTAGGGAAGTATAAGAGAGGGAAAAGTGGGTGGAAAATAGTGTCTGGTGAATGGAGGGAGGCCAGGTATGTGTCATTCGATTTAGGCGGGGAATTTATCTAACTATAGATGGCGAGAAGTATCGGGAGCGTTAACTGCCTGCCCCTCGAAGGGGGTTAGTCCGCGTGAGATTCTCATTTGATTGAATTCTCTAAAGATTGGTCATTAGCATTTTGATACTACGTAATTTTTGAACAGCCAGTCGAGGGTGGATGGGTTGATTTGGGTTTGGGGAGCCATGCCTCACTCACTTTCAGAAAAGTGTTTGCAGTTAAAGCAAAATCCCGGGGAAAGCACTACCTCCCCGGGATCTGAGGCTTTGATTGTTACTAAAGCAGATTATATTTCTTTTCGGTCAGGGTGATCGCTTCCTCAAAGATTACCAGGGCATCGTTCACTTCGCTGATCGTGGTGGAAAGAGGCGGGGAGAAGCGGATCGTGCTTTGACCGCAGCCCAGGGTTAGCAGGCCGCGCTCGAAGGCCAGGTTGACGATCTCGTCCCGCAGGTCAACGGCAGGCGCCTTGCTCTCGCGATCCAGCACGAATTCGATCCCGATCATCAGGCCGATGCCGCGAACGTCCCCAATGCTGGGGTGGCGGGCCATGAGTTCGGCCAGCGCGTCGAGAGTGTAGTTACCGACCTCGGTTGCGTTTTGGAGATATTCCTTTTCGATCAGGTCGATGGTCGCCAGGGCGGCTGAGCAGGCCAGGGGGTTACCGCCGAAAGTATTGCCGTGGGAGCCCTTGGGCCAATCCATGATCTCACGCCGGGCGATCATCGCACCCAGAGGCACCCCGGAGGCGATGCCTTTGGCGCTGGTGACGATATCCGGTTCGACGCTGAAATTCTCGATGGCCCACCACTTGCCCGTGCGGCCCATGCCGGATTGAACCTCATCGGCGATCAGCAGGATGCCGTATTTATCGCAGAGTTCTCGCAGCGCGGGGAAGAAATCGGGCGGGGGCACGATGTAGCCGCCTTCGCCCTGAATGGGTTCGATCAGGAACCCGGCGACTTCCTCGGGGGGCAGGATCCGGGATAGGATTTCTTCCTCGATATAGCGCACAACGGCCTCGCCATAGCCCTCGCCTTTGCGGCGCAGCAGCACCGGGCGGTAGGGATCGGGGAAGGGGGCATGCACGACGCCGTTCATCAGCGGGAAGAAGCGGCCTTTGTAGTGGGATTTACTGGCTGTGAATGAGACTGAACCGATAGTGCGGCCATGGAACGCACCTAGGAATCCGATGAATTGGGAGCGCTGGGAGTGGTAGCGTGCCAGTTTGATGGCGCTCTCTACGCTCTCCGTGCCCGAGTTGGTCATGAAGGATGAGGCCGGATCTGAGAAGGGGGCGATGTCGTTCAGCCGTTCACCCAATTGCACCCAGGATTCATGATAGAAGTCGGACGAGATGTGGATGAATTGTTCTGCCTGGTTTTGGATTGCCTTGACCACATTCGGGTGGCTGTGACCGGTGGCCACCACGGCGATGCCTGCAGCAAAATCCAGGAAGCGGTTGCCGTCGACATCCCAGACTTCCGTCCCGCTGCCGTGATCCATCACAAAGGGATACCCGCGGGGGTAAGAAGGGGAGATGTACTGCCGATCGCGGGCGATGATCGCCTGCGCTTTCGGCCCTGGCAGTTTGAGCGGTTTCATTTAAATGGACCTCCAAGAAGTCTGTGATTCGGTGAGTTGTGCCGCGATTATAACACCGGTTGGCGGGGATGGGAGGGGGAAAGAGGAGGTGTTAGGGGATTAGGTTACCGGGATCAGGGAGTCGTGAGGGGAAGGTTGCCCCTATCCGTAATTGCGACGGCGGAGGATGCAATTTAAGAATTAGAAGATATACGCAAATGGCTTAGGTTAGACCCACTCTTTTTTATGTCATTCTGAGATTGCCACGTCACACCCTCCGGGTGTTCCTCGCGATGACAAGAACTTTTTCGCGACCAGAGATAAATTTACCCCACAGCTCTTACTTGCATTATATAAAGATGGGAAATATTCAGCTAGGTTAAATCTCGCCGCGGGCGAGGGCCAGGGCGCCGTAAAGGCCGGCGTCATCGCCGAGGGCGGCCTGGGTGATCTCCAGATCTTCCAGATAATGGGATGAGAGTACGGATTCGCGTACTGTTTTTTGAACTGGATCGAGCAGCAGTTCCCCTGTGAGCGAGACACCCCCGCCGAGGATCACGATGGTCGGGTTGAAGATCATCAGATAGTTGGCGATCATCAGGCCGAGGAAGTGTCCGGCGCGCTGGAAGGCTTCCTGTGCCAGGCCGTCACCCTCACGGGCGGCCTGGCTGATGGCTTTGGTTTCCGGTGTCCCGCTGAGGCTGGAGGGACGTCCCGCTTCGAGCTGGCCTGCAACGAATTTGGCAATGGCAGGCCCGGAGGCCAGCGCTTCCAGATGGCCGGGCTGGCCGCAACTGCAAATCGGTCCGTCGGGCAGGATGGTCACATGACCCAATTCCGCACCCAGGCCGTGGGCACCGACGAGCAAATGATCTTCGGAGATCACACCGCCGCCGATGCCGGTGCTTACCGTCAGATAAACCAGGTGATGGTGTCCCCGGCCGGCGCCGTAACGCCATTCTCCGACTGCGGCCAGGTTGGCATCGTTGCCCAGGAAAGCGGGCGCGCCAACGGCTTCTTTCAGTCGAGCCGGGATTGACACACCAATCCATTCGGGTAGGTTTGGCGCTGCCAGTATGACCCCGGTTTTCGGATCCAGGGGGCCAGGCGCTGCGATCCCGATGGAGTCGATGGTTTCATCCGCTGGGGTGACCTGCCGGATCAGTTCAATCAAGCGGTCTAGTGACGTGGTCCCCTCCGCGTAGGTGCGGATGCGGGTTTGCGAGGAGGGGGTTTCAGATCCTTTTGGGAAGACGGCCGCGCGCATTTGCGTGCCGCCAACATCGATTGCTAAGTTGATACTCATAAAGAAGATTATAGCACGCTGCACAAGGCTGCTTTCCGGTTTCCAGGGGGTTTTAAGGGGCCAAATGCCCATGGCTTACGTTGACGGGTGAGTTGAATCCTGCTATGATTCAGCCAGTATGCAAGAGCCAAAAAAGAACTTCTTCTCCCGATTATGGGACAATGTCCGCCGGGAAGCGCAATGGTTTCGGCCAGGGTTGGGGTATAAACGCTGGTTGATTCTTGTTTTTGTGGGCACCACTTTGATCAGCGTCGGCTTGGCGATGTTTTTTTTGGATTTTTATCGCAACGCGCCTGATACCTGGTGGCTGCCGATTATTTCGACGTTGTCATTGCGATTCCTCGATCGACCGATCCGGGTGATCGTCTTCGGCGGGATTGGTTTGGTCCTGGTCATCCTGGGGATTTGGGGGTCGAACCGTTCTCTGCTGCGGCCGTTTGTACCGCCCGGCAAACCGCTGATCGAAGCACTGGAAGTCTATCGGCGGCGAGATCACGGTCCGCGCATCGTGGTTTTGGGCGGCGGTCACGGTCTGGCCGCGCTTTTGCGGGGGCTCAAGGCTTATACTCATAACCTCACAGCCATCGTTACGGTGGCGGATGATGGGGGCTCATCCGGCCAACTACGCCGGAATCTGGGCGTCCTGCCGCCCGGCGATATCCGGAACTGCCTGGCTGCGCTCAGCAATAATGAGGATCTGCTTTCGCAGGTCTTCCAATATCGCTTTGCTGACGGCGCGGGCCTGGAGGGGCACTCACTCGGGAACCTCTTCATCACCGCGTTGAGCGAAATCACCGGCAGTTTTGAGGAAGCGGTGGCCGAATCGGGTCGGGTTTTGGCCGTTTACGGACAGGTGCTTCCCTCCACGCTGACGGACGTGCAGTTGTTGGCCGACCTGGAAAGCGAGGGCGGCGGGATCGTGAGTGTGTCAGGCGAGACCCAGATCAGAGAGACTGAGGGCAAAGTCCGGCGGATCTGGCTGGACCCTGCCAACACACCGGCCTTTCCCCCAGCGATCTCGGCCGTGTTGAGCGCCGACCTGATTATCATCGGCCCCGGCAGCCTCTATTCCAGCCTGCTGCCGAACCTGCTGGTGCGGGATCTGGCTGAAGCCGTACGGATCAGCCAGGCGTTGAAATTTTTCATTTGCAATGTCGCGACCGAACGCGGCGAGACGGATTCGTTTAACTGCATAGACCACGTGAGAGCGGTTGAGGCGCATGTGGGCTCGGGGATGTTCGACCTTGTGATCTGCAATAATCACTTTGTCGGGCATTTGGGGAAGGGCGTGGATTGGGTACGCATGGATCCCGACCTTATCCAGCATTCAGCGGTTTATTGCGCCAATCTCATCGACGCGGACCATCCCTGGCGGCACGATTCCCTCCGCCTTTCGAAAACGGTGATGGATCTTTTCTTTGAGCGCACCGGCCCGTTGATAGAATAAACACATAAATTATTGTGACGCATGACAGCTGTGCGCCTAAATAAGAGATGGTAGAATTACTCTGGTAATACAAAGACTTTAGAGGAGGTAGAAATATGGCAACTCGTGTTGGTATTAATGGTTTCGGCCGAATCGGCCGGCAGGTTTTTAAGGCGATCAAAGAGCGTTACCCCGACAATCTGGAAGTCGTTGCCGTCAATGATTTGTTTGACGCAGACATCAATGCATATCTGTTCAAACATGACTCAAACTACGGCGCCTATCCCGGTACAGTCGAGGTCAAAGACGGCAACCTGGTCGTCGATGGCAAGGAAGTCAAAGTGCTCGCTGAGCGCAACCCCGGCAACCTGCCCTGGAAGGAAATGGGCGTGGAAGTCGTGATCGAATCCACCGGTGTGTTCCGTGACGCCAAAGGCACAGACAGCAAACCCGGCGCGAATGCCCACATCGAAGGCGGCGGCGCCAAGAAGGTCATCATCTCCGCTCCGGCGAAGAATGAAGACATCACCATTGTTTTGGGCGTCAACGACGATCTTTATGATCCCGAGAAGCACAACATTGTTTCCAATGCCTCCTGCACCACCAACTGTCTGGCCCCCGCGGCGAAGATCGTGCATGACAACTTCACCATTGAGCGCGGCCTGATGACCACAATCCACTCCTACACCAACGACCAGCGCATCCTCGACCTGGCGCACAGCAAGAAACGCCGGGCTCGTGCGGCCGCGTTAAACATCATTCCCACCACCACCGGTGCGGCCAAGGCCGTGTCCCTGGTGATCCCCGACCTCAAGGGCAAGTTCGACGGCTATGCGCTGCGCGTGCCTACCCCCACGGTCTCGATTGTGGACTTCGTCGCCGAGGTCGAAAAATCCACCTCAGCTGAGGAACTCAACGACCTCTTCAAGGCGGCTTCCGAAGGCGCGATGAAGGGCATCCTGGGTTACTCCACCGATGACCTGGTCTCTATGGACCTCAAGGGCAATTCGCATTCATCGATCATCGATGCCGAACTGACCACCGTTATGGATGGCAACTTCGTCAAGGTCGTGACCTGGTACGACAACGAGTGGGGTTACTCCTGCCGGACCGCAGACCTGGCTTCATTGATGGCCAAGTCTCTCTAGTTTCTTAATTAACGAACGAAATATGAATGCGTAATGTGCTTCCGCGGAACTGCATTACGCATTTTTTTGAAAGGAGCATTTTAATGTTCAATAAAAAAATGGTGACCGATCTGGACGTCAAGGGCAAGAAAGTCCTCGTACGGGTGGACTTCAACGTGCCGCTGGAGGATGGCAGGGTGGCGGATGACACGCGCATTAAGGCCGCCCTCCCAACGATTGAATATCTGTTGGAGAACGACGCGGCGGTGATCCTCTGTTCGCACCTGGGCCGGCCGAAAGGCGAGGTCAAACCCGAACTGAGCCTCAAGCCCGTGGCAGCCTATCTGGATAAATTAATTGACGCGCCGGTGTCCTTCGCTGAAGATTGCATCGGCCCGAAAGCCGAAGCGGCTGCAGCCGAGCTGAAACCCGGCCAGGTGCTGGTGCTGGAAAACACCCGCTTCCACGCCGGCGAAAAGAAGAATGACCCCGAGATGGCGAAGCAGCTGGCTTCGTTGGCGGACCTTTTCGTGGATGACGCCTTTGGCACCGCCCATCGGGCGCACGCTTCGAACGTGGGCGTGACGGAAGTTCTCTCGTCGGCAGCCGGCTTCCTGCTGGAAAAGGAAATCAAGTACCTCGGCAACACCATCGCCGACCCCAAGCGGCCGTTCGTGGCGATCCTCGGCGGCGCGAAGGTGAGCGATAAAATCGGTGTGATCGAGAACCTGCTGGATAAGGCCGACCGGATCCTGATCGGCGGCGGCATGGCCAATACCTTCTTCAAGGCGCAGGGCTATGACATGGCCGATTCGCTGGTGGAAGAAGACGCGATTGAGACCGCCAAGGACCTGCTCGCCAAGGCTGGCGACAAGCTCGTGCTGCCGGTGGACGTCGTGTTGGCGGATGATTTTGCCGCGGACGCGGCTGAGCAGACCATGGCCGTGGGCGATGTCCCCGCCGGCTGGCGAATCCTCGACATTGGCCCCAAGACTGTGGCTGAATTCGACAAGGTCATCGCTGATGCCGGGACCGTGGTTTGGAACGGGCCGATGGGCGTGTTCGAGTTTGACGCCTTCGCCAAAGGTACATTCGAAGTCGCCAAAGCGCTGGCCAAGAGCGATGCGATCAGCATTGTGGGCGGCGGCGACTCGGCTTCGGCTATCCAGAAATCCGGCTTGGCCGATAAGATCACGCATATCTCCACGGGCGGCGGCGCTTCGCTGGAGATGCTGGAAGGGAAAACGCTTCCCGGCCTGGCCGCGCTGGATGATAAGTAAGTTTCGATTTGGTGTTGATATAACCCGAAACACGGTTTAAGGGTTAATTCCTGGCATTCTAAACGCCCTGGATTTTGAAAATCCCGGGTGTTGGTGCCATTAGGCGCTAAAACTTTCATGATTATCTTCCGGTTTACAAAAATTAAGCCGAAAAGGGGGTGCTTTGCTGGTAGAATCAGACTGGTTGAATTCAGTCATTATAAAGAAGCCTTTATAACAGAAAGCGAGTTGAAATGCGAAAAATTTTTGTTGCTGGAAACTGGAAAATGAATCTGACGATCGCCGAAGCAAAGGCGCTGGTCAGTGAGATGTTGCCTGAGATGGAAAAAATCCAAAATGTGGATATGGCCGTTGCGCCATCGTACCTGGCTGTGCCGGCCGTAGCTGAGCTCTGCGAAGGCAAGAAGCTCCAGGTGGGTGCGCAGAATGTTTACTGGGAAGAATCAGGCGCTTACACCGGTGAAGTTGCACCCGGGATGGTCGCTGAGATTTGCGATTTCGTGATTGTGGGCCACTCCGAACGCCGGAAATATTTCGGCGAGACGGATGAAACGGTCAATAAACGCCTTAAGGCTGCATTGACTGCCGGGTTGAAGGTGATCGTTTGCGTGGGCGAGACCTTGGAAGAGAACGAAGCCGGACAGACCAAAGCCGTGGTCGCCCGCCAGATTGAAGGCGGCCTGGCTGACATCACCGCCGAACAGGCGGCAGACATCACCATCGCCTATGAACCCGTCTGGGCGATCGGCACGGGTCGTGCGGCGACCCCCGAGGATGCCAATAATGTGCATAAGGACGTGATCCGCCCGCTGCTTAAAAAGCAGTTTGGTGAGGAACGCGCTGAGGCCATGCGGATCCAATATGGTGGTTCGATCAAACCCCATAACGCTAAAGAGCTGTTCTCGATGTCCGATATCGACGGCGGCCTGGTAGGCGGCGCCAGCCTCAAGGCTGCATCCTTCTGGGCAATTATCAAAGCTGCGGAAGGATTGCAGGAGTAAGTCCATCTTTTTTATAAAATAAAAGCCCTGGTGATCTTTCACCGGGGATTTTTATTAAAATTTGTATTTTTGTTTTACTCACGTCCCAAACTGGCGGTCGCCGGCGTCGCCCAGGCCGGGCAGGATGTAGCCGTTTTCATTGAGGCGTTCGTCAATGGCGGCCAGGTGGATGGGGACGTCGGGGTGGGCTTTGTGGAGGCGCTTGATCCCTTCCGGCGCGCCGATCAGCCCGACGAACTTGATCTTGTTGACGCCCCATTCCTTGAGGATTTCGACGGTCGCAACAGCGGACCCGCCAGTCGCCAGCATGGGGTCGAGGATCAGGCAGACCGCCACGGTGGGGGCAATGGGCAGGCGATTGTAATAGGCGACAGGTTTGAGCGTGCTTTCGTCCCGGTAGAGGCCGATGTGCCAGACTTCTGCAGATGGCATCAGTTCCCAGACGCCTTCCACCATGCCCAGGCCCGCTCGCAGGATGGGCACCAGGCCGATCTTTTCTTTGAGTTCCTCACCCTTGGTTTCCGTCATGGGCGTGGTGACGCTCACTTCCCGGGTGGCGAGGTTTGCTGTGGCTTCATAGGTCAGCAGCGCGCCCAACTCCCGTACCAGCTCCCGAAACTTTTTGGGTTTGGTTTCCATGCTGCGCAGCAAGGTCAGTTTGTGCTTGACCAGGGGGTGATTGGATTCAAATATATTTCTCATGATTCCTCGTATTTCTTCTTATTCGGCGTTTCTGTCGTGATATTTCCGTTAAGTTTATCACCAGCGTTCCTTGGGCGGCAAGCATGGCGGCTGTAAATGAAGAGCAACAGCCATCCCGCCCAGAGCAGGGTTGTGATTGCGATCAGGGTCTTGAAATGTGCGATCTCCCGGTTGAGGCGCAGGAACATCGCAGCGGTAAAGGCGCCCCAGGACGCCACTTGGATAAGCAGGGCGATCCACCAGCCTGCGCGGCAGCCCTGGCGCGGCAGTTTTAGCCACTTGAACCCCAGGACGGGCAGGAGGGTGGCGCAGACGGTCGCTACCACTGCGAAAGCCATCAGCCAGAGGGAGAGTTCCACTCCGTTTTGGATCAGGGCAAGGGAACTCCCGCCGAGGTAGAGCAGGAAGGCGAGCGCATAAATCAGTTCCGGCAGACGCAGTTTGTTATTATTCATCTCAGGCTCCTTTTTGAGCAAGGATCAGGAAGCGCTGGGCGGTGGCAAGGAATGCTCCCTGACGTTCGATGATGTTGTGGGTCGCCACCAGTTGTACGTGAAATTTTTCGACGTCAAAGCCCTTGACCTGCCTGGTGATCACTTTGAGGTAATAGACGACGGCCCCGATCTCCAGGCCAATGCTCACCAGGACCAGCAGCGCGCCAGTCACAGCGGGGGCGGGCAACAGAGATGCCAGCAGGAGCAAACCTGCAGCGACGCTCCCCAGAATGCCGCCGATGCAGACTTCCTGGTAGCTTTCCGCGCCGGCGACGGCTGAGGGTAGGGGGATGCAGGTGGGGGGTCCAGGCGCCCGTATTCGAGGGCTTTGGGGACATTGTTTACTCCATTATTTAGCTTGACGCGCGTTTTTCAGCACTGCGGTATTGAGGCGTACCGCGATATCGTTCATTATATGATAAAACGAATTGGGCATGCTTAAATTTTCTGGGGTGAAAACTTTTTATACTGCGTCAGTTTGGCTGCATGGGATAGAATTAGAACATGTTGATCCTGATTGACGGCCACAACCTGATCCCGCACATGCCTGGCCTCAGCCTGACGGATATGGATGATGAGAGCGAATTGATCCCCTTCCTGCAGGAATATTGTCGGGTACGCCGGCGAACGGTGGAAGTGTACTTTGACCGAGCGCCTGTGGGGAAGGCGGGCCAGCGGCAGATGGGGCAGGTGAAGGCTGTTTTCGTCCGGGCGAATATAACCGCAGACGAGGCTATCATGGCCAGGCTGGCGAAGCTGGGCAAGAAAGCGCGCAATGTCCTGGTCGTCAGCTCCGACCGGCAGGTGCAGCAGGCAGCCCGGGCTGCGCATGCAAAGGTGGTGCCCTCCGATGATTTCGCTGCGGAGTTGGTGGCATTGAAAGAAGAACGGCCATCGCTTGATCCCAGAAACCGCTTGCTTTCGGAATTGGAATTATCGGAATGGGAAGCCCTTTTCCGCAAGGGGCACCCGCCGGATGGGGGGAAAACGTAATTAAACAAATAAGGTCTAATTAGTAATCTCTAATCTTATTTTAATGTTTTGGAGCCTGCACTAGAGTAATATAGTGTAAAGACACAAAATTTTATTGGTATTTGGTGTGTCTTCCACCAATAAGTCTGAAGAACCTCGTGTTTGGAAGATGTAAAAGGTGGTTTCCTCCCTGAAGATTGCCTGGCATGTCCCCCCCATGCCAGGCGATCCCTTTAAGACATTGGATCGGGGGTGGGGTATCATCATTTTAATCATCGATATTTGGAGTTCAGATTGAAGCAAAAGACCTTACTATTGTTACTTGTTCTCACTCTGGCAGGTTCACTTGCAAGTTGTAACCTGCCGAGCCTCTCCGGAAACCCGGAAGAAGATACTCCTATAACCACACCCTCCAACACTGCCACAGTCGCCGAATCACCGACGCTGAGCGAGACCGTTACTGCGGCTGAGCCATCCTGGATTGAAAGAACTTATGACGAAGCGGCTGACTCGCCGAAGTACGCGATCCAGGCCGTTTGGCCGAACTTGCTGGGGGAGCAGGCTCAGGTGGATCCGTTCAACGACGCGATCAATGCTCGTGTGGATGCGGCGATATCCAATTTCCTGGCTGCGCTGGCTGATGGCGTGGATATGGGAGGGGGACAGGGCGAACCGCCAACCAGCACTCTATCGATTGATTACGAGCTTACGATGGCGCGGGAGGGGCTGTTCAGCTTTTGGCTGACCGAAACCAGCTATATTGCGATTGCCGCGCACCCTGGCACCACGTCTCTCGCATTAAACTATGATGCGCACAGCGCGGCTTTCCTCAGCATGGCGGACCTTTTTCTCGCTGGATCGGATTATATGAATCCAATTCTTGGGCAGGTGGATGAAGCTCTGGTGAGGCGGGGATTTGACTATCAGCCCGAGCAGGCGGCTGAGGTCATGGCGGAACGGGAGAACTGGAGCCTGCTGCCTGAGGGGCTGCGGATCAATTTTGACGCCTATGAGGTTGGACCTTACGCCGCCGGACCGCAGTACGTGATGATTCCCTGGGGAGACCTGACCGGGATTTTGGATCCCAATGGGCCGGCAAGTATTTTTATGATGGAATAAATCAAAAGGCAAGGAACAAAATGGCCGAAGAAATAAATTATAAGAAAAAGAAAATTCTGACCGTCCTGGCGCATCCTGATGACGAAAGTTTTGGGATGGGCGGGACGTTGGCGCTCTATGCCCAAAAAGGCGTGGACGTGCAACTGGTCTGCGCCACGCGGGGCGAATTGGGCGAGGTGGACCCGGAGTATAAGGCGGTCGAGAATGAGAGTGCGGCCTGCCTGCGAACCCAGGAACTGCGTTGCGCGGCCGATGCGCTCGGGATCAACCAACTCTACTTTTTGAACTACCGCGATTCAGGCATGGAAGGGTCGCAGGACAATCACCACCCCAAGGCCCTGGCCGCCCAGCCGATGGAACGGGTGGCGGAGGAAGTGGCCCATTTGATCCGCAGGGTGAAACCGGATGTGGTGCTCACATTCGACCCGATTGGCGGCTACCGTCACCCGGACCATATCGCCATTCAGCGGGCGACCGTGCGAGCTTTTGAGCTGGCTGCTGACCGAAACTTCCACGACCCGGAAGGGCTGCTGCCGCACCGCCCTGAATTCCTCTACTTCCATACGATGAGCAAGGCCTTCCTCAAGATTGCAGTTTGGGTCATGCGCCTGATTGGGCAGGACCCGCATCAGTTCGGCCGGAATAATGATATTGACCTGGTTTCATTGACGGAAGTTGAATTCCCCACGCATGTGAAGGTTAATTACCGTGTTGTTAAGGAACGCAAAGAGCAGGCTGCACGCTGTCACGCCAGCCAGGGCGGCGCACAGATGAACAAGGGCTTCCGCGGTTTTATCACCCGGCTCTTTGGCGGGACCAACGAGACCTTTATGCAGGCTTATCCGGTGCCGGAGGCGGGGGCCAAGATGAAGCGGGATTTGTTTGTGGGAGGGTAGGGGATGGGGAATGGGGACGGGTCAGGAAAGGGTGGATATTTTACGAGGACCTGTAGGGAAGGCTTCGGTTTCGAGCGCACGGATTGTTTATGTTGCAGCCTAAGGCCTTAATGGCGGCCTGAAGGCTGCACTCCAGTTTGGTTTTAAAGATTTTTCTTTGGGGCTCTGAGGATTTTCCGGGTTAATAGAAAATTCCCTCTTTTCTAATTAAAGAAAGAGGGAATTGATTTGTTTCTACAGTGTTCAGGCGGTTTCTTTTTCCGGTTCGGGCGTTGATCCTGATTCATCCTCCGGCGCTGCTTTCACCTCAAATTTGAGACCGTTCGCGCCTTTGGTGACGAGGACCTTATCGCCTTCGGTGACGTCGCCGCTGACCACTTTGAGGGCCAGGGGATCCTGAACTTCGCGCTGGATCGTCCGTTTGAGCGGGCGGGCGCCGAAGTCCGGGTCATAGCCTTCTTCGGCCAGGTATTCCCGGGCTGCCTGGTCCACCTCGAGTTCCAGGTCCCGATCTCGCATCAGCTTCGCCACGTGGGCTAACTGGATGTCGACAATCTCGACCAGGTCGCTTCGGGTGAGCGGGTGGAAGGTCACGATCTCATCCACACGGTTGAGGAACTCCGGCCGGAAATGAGCCTGAAGTAGGCGGTTGATCTGGTCTCGAGAGACCTCTTTGACCTCCGATTCATCCTCGACCGAGCTCATCCAGAGTTCGCTGCCGAGGTTGCTGGTCATGATGACCACCGTGTTCCGGAAGTCCACCGTGCGACCCTGGCCGTCCGTCAGACGTCCGTCATCCAATAACTGCAGGAGGGCGTTGAAGACCTCAGGATGGGCCTTTTCGATCTCATCGAAGAGCACCACGCTGTAGGGCCGACGCCGAACGGCTTCGGTGAGCTGGCCGCCTTCCTCAAATCCGACGTATCCCGGAGGGGCGCCGAACAAGCGGCTGACGGTGTGCTTTTCCTGATATTCGCTCATGTCGATCCGCACCATGGCGTTCTCGTCATTGAACATGAAGGCTGCCAGGGAACGGGCCAGCTCAGTCTTGCCGACACCGGTTGGGCCGAGGAAGATGAACGAGCCGATGGGGCGGTTGGGGTCCTGTAAGCCGGCCCGAGCACGCCGGACGGCGTTAGCGACCACCTGGATGGCCTCATCCTGGCCGACGACCCGCTCGTGGAGGCGTTCTTCCATGTGCATCAGTTTCTGCATCTCACCTTCCAACAGCCGCGAGACGGGGATGCCGGTCCAGTTGCCGACCACCTCGGCGATCTCTTCGGCGTCAACTTCCTCTTTGAGCAAGGGCGCTTCAGCCTGAAGTTCACTGAGCTTGGACTCGGCTTCCTTAAGCTCGGTTTCGAGGTCGTGCAGGGTACCGTAGCGCAAACGGGCGGCTTTTTCAAGGTCCGCACGGCGCTCGGCCTGTTCGATCTCGGTTTCTGTCTCGTCGATCTGGGTCTTGAGGTCACGGATCTGTTGGATCGCGTCCTTTTCGACCTGCCAACGGGTGTTCAACTCACTGGCGGATTCCCGCAGGTCCGCGAGGTCCTTTTCCAGGTTTGCCAAACGCTCTTTGGAGGCTTTGTCTTTTTCTTTTTGCAGGGCCTGGCGCTCGATTTCGAGCTGCATGATGGCCCGGTCTACTTCGTCCAGCGCCTGCGGTTTGGAGTCGATCTCCGTGCGCAGCCGGGCGGCGGCCTCGTCGATCAGGTCAATGGCCTTATCGGGCAGGTGCCGGTCGGCGATATAGCGGTTGGAAAGCGTGGCTGCGGCGATGACGGCGGGGTCCGTGATGCGGACGCCGTGATGCACTTCGTAGCGCTGTTTGAGGCCGCGCAAGATGCTGATTGAGTCTTCCACAGAGGGCTCGGACACCAGCACGGGCTGGAAGCGCCGTTCCAGCGCGGCGTCCTTCTCAATGTATTTGCGATATTCATTTAAGGTTGTTGCACCGATCATATGCAGTTCGCCGCGGGCCAGCATGGGTTTGAGCATGTTACCGGCATCCATAGCGCCTTCAGCGGCGCCTGCGCCAACCACGGTGTGCATCTCGTCAACGAAGAGCAGGATCTCGCCTGCCGAATCGGTGATCTCTTTGAGGACCGCTTTCAGACGTTCTTCAAATTCACCGCGGAATTTCGCACCGGCGACGAGTGAGCTTATGTCGAGGGCGACGATTCTCTTGTTCTTTAGTCCTTCTGGGACGTCACCATTCACGATCCGCTGGGCCAGACCTTCCACGATAGCGGTCTTGCCGACACCCGGTTCACCGATCAGGGCTGGGTTATTCTTGGTGCGCCGGGAGAGGATCTGGACTACGCGGCGGATCTCCTCGTCCCGACCAATGACGGGGTCAAGTTTGCCCGTGCGGGCCAGGGCGGTCAGGTCCCGGCCGTATTTAGTCAGGGCTTCATAAGTCGATTCGGGGTTTTGGCTGGCGACGCGCTGTGACCCGCGCACTTCCTTGAGTGCTTTCAGGATCGCGTCTTTGGTCAGACCGTAATCCGCCAGGCGTTTGCCTTCGGGGCTGTCGGTTAGACCAAGCAGCAGGTGTTCGGTGGAAATATATTCATCAGACATACCTTTGGCATAACGTTCCGCTGCGCTGATCACGTTGTTGGTCTGGCGGGATAGGCCGGGTTGGCCCGCACCGTCGCCGAAGACCTTGGGGCTGTCGTCGAGTTCCTGCTGGACTTCTTCCCTGAGGGCCACGGGGCTGCCTGCGACCTTTGTGACGATCGCGGGGACAACGCCCTGGTCCTGGTTGAGCAAGGTCAGCAGCAGGTGGGCGGGGGTGATTTCCTGATGATGCAAATCCGAAGCAAGCGTCTGCGATTGGAGCAGTGCTTGTTGTGCTTTTTGCGTAAATTTATTTAAATCCATAAGTTCGTTACTCCCTTTCTTATTTTCTCAGGCGGGCCGGGTACGAAAAGATTGGAAAAAGGCCCTGATCCTGCATTATTTTGAAGCGCTTTAATGGTATTGAAGGGATGTTGGATTAATGTTAAAGGAGTGTCAGATTTTTGATAGCGGATCGTTTGGGGTTGGTGTAATTATGATGGTATGAGAAATGGGATTTCGCACGCTCCGGTGGTGGGCGAGGGGATTGAAGTTTTGGTATTCCTTTGTCATGTGCTCTGGCGCTGCACGTGACCTACATATTTTGTTTCGCTCGATCAGTTTCATATTTTTGTTCCGGGGCGATTCAGCAGGGGTAATCACAACGTACGCAAGTACGCCTTTTTGATAAGGATGGCAAACGAATAAGCCTATCCTCTGGGGTGGCCGAAGGGCGGGAAAGGGTTAATTTTGAGAATAAAAAGTTGACTTGACCGGAAGGCTGATTTTGCGATTGCCCTGGCGAGTCAGCTGAAAAGTTTGACATCCCCATTAAAAATCATTAAACTTAGAATAAATGATTAAAATAATTAACTGAAGCAGAATGGAGGAAGTTCTATGGCAGCCCCTGTTTTTCAACTCACAATGCGATCCGGGCCGACGCCAGGGAAGGTCTTTCCCCTGGAACAGCAGGAAATCCTTCTGGGGCGCGACCTGGCAAATGAAATTGCCATCAGTGACCCCGAGGTTTCTCGCCGGCACGCCCGGTTCCTTCTGCAAGAGGAGAACGTTATCATTGAGGACCTTGGCTCGACCAATGGCACATTCCTCAATGGTCAACGGATTTCCAGCCCGCAGCAGCTGCGCGCTGGCGATGTGATCACCTTCGGTGAGAACATTGTGGTGGTCTTCAATAAGTCCGATTATGACCCGGACGCCACGGTTGTTTCCACAGGCATGGACCGCACGGTGCAGCCCGAAGCGCCCAAATCCTCGCCACCGCAGGCCGCACCCACGCCGCAGCCTTACAGGCCTGCGCCTGAAGCACCCCTTTATGAGCAGCCGTCCGCGCCGAGTTCGAGAGCGCAGCAGCCTCCTGTCAAGGAGAAAAAGGGTCTGCCATCCTGGCTGATCATATTGATCGTGGCGATCGTGGTGGTGGCCTGTGTGATTGCGGTCACGCTTTATTTCATGCCAGCATCCTGGTGGTGCGCGATCACGTTCAATATGCTGGAAGGGTGCCCGATCCCCTGATTTAACCTGTATATCTCGTTAGAATTCTAAACCCCCGGAAGTTTCGAAAATTCCGGGGGTTTTTACATTGGGTATGTCAGGCTGATTCCCTCTAATAAAAATCAGATTTTATCCAAGTAAGATTATCACTGGATTGATTAGGGGCGGGGTACCCTTGTGCTATAATGACCCCGTTAGTCAGTAGGACATTCTGAACACCTGATAAGGTAAAAATTTATGTTTAAAAAGATTGGAAAGCTGTTCGGTGGTGACCCTCACCAGCGAAAGATCGATGAATTGAGTGAAATTGTCGAGCAGGTCAACCAGCTCGAACCGGCTTATGAAGCGCTGAGCGATGAGGCGCTGGCCGCGAAGACGGATGATTTCAAGCGGCGGCTCGCGGAGGGCGAGACCCTGGATGACCTGCTTGTTGAGGCGTATGCGACCGTTCGGGAAGCCAGCAAACGTACGCTCAGTCAGCGGCATTACGACGTACAGCTTATCACGGGGCTCACGCTGCATCACGGCGAGATCGCCGAGATGAAGACGGGTGAGGGTAAGACCCTGGCTGCGACGCTGCCGATTTACCTTAATGCGTTATCCGGCAAGGGCGTGCACCTGGTGACGGTCAACGACTATCTGGCACGCCGGGATGGCCGCTGGATGGGAAAGATTTTCCGCTTCCTGGGGCTCTCGGTCGGCATCCTGCAGATGGCGGCTCGTACCGAGAATGGGCAGATGGCCTTCATGTATGATCCTGAAATTCGCTCTCCCATTGAAGAGCAGGACCAGGTCCGCATGGTCCCGCGCAAGCAGGCTTATGACGCCGATATCACTTACGGCACGAATAACGAATTTGGTTTTGACTATCTGCGCGATAATCTGGCTCGCTCGAAGAGCGCCAAAGTGCAGCGCGGCCATAACTTTGCCATCATCGATGAGGTCGATAACATTCTAATTGATGAGGCCCGGACGCCGCTAATCATCTCTGGCCCTTCGCATGAGGATTCGGAATGGTATATCCGCATGGCACAGATCGTTAAGCAACTCGTGCCGGAGGATTACGAAGTCAGCGAGAAGGACCGCACGGTGACGCTCTCCGAGATCGGCCTGGCGCATGTGGAGGAACTGCTGGGGACGCCCCTGCGCGACCCCGAGCGCCCGGAAGACATCACGCCGGAACAGGCCCGGCTGCTGGGCTTTTTGGAGCAGGCGCTGCGAGCGGAGTATCTCTTCCATCGCAACAAGGAGTACATCGTCCAAAAAGGGGAAGTTGTGATCGTGGACGAGTTCACCGGCCGGCTGATGCCGGGACGCCGCTGGTCAGATGGCCTGCACCAGGCCGTGGAGGCCAAAGAAGGGGTGAAGGTGCAGGCGGAGAACGTAACCTACGCCACCATCACGATCCAGAACTACTTCCGTATGTATGACAAATTGGCAGGGATGACGGGGACCGCGCTAACTGAGGCGGAGGAGTTTTACCGGATCTATGAATTGGATGTCCTGCCGATCCCGACTCATCTGGAATATCAGGCGATGGGTGACGATCCGGTCCTGATTGAAGATCAGGATAAGGATGAATATGGCTATAAATATTCCTATTACTACCGCCCGGAGGATGATGCCGAAACACCCATTTTCTGGAAGCGGAAAGATTATCCTGACGTGGTTTACCGTTCGAAAGAAGCCAAGCTGCGCGCTATCGTGCGCGAGGTGGTGCATTACCACGTGCTGGGACGGCCGCAATTAGTCGGTACATCCTCGGTTGAAAACTCAGAACAGCTTTCGGACCGGCTGAACGCCGCCAATGTGCGGCGGCTGGCCGAAGTGTATTTGATCCGGCGGGCCTATATGCAGTATCACGGTCTGGACGAGCGGGAAGTGATGTCCACGCCGGAGCTGGAGGACCTGCACCAGCCGCTGGATGAACTCCGCAGCCCAGAGATGCGCAGATTGGGCCGACAATTTGGCCTGACCTCGCTCAGCCCATTGGATGAAAGCAACCAGCGCGCATTGCTGGAGGCTTTCGATGTCCCGGCTGAAAGCTGGGAACGGCTGGAAAGTGTTATCAAAGCAGGCGTGTCGCATCAGGTGTTGAACGCCCGGAAACATACGGAAGAGTCCAAGATCATCGCCGATGCCGGTGCGTTCGGCGCAGTAACAATCGCCACCAATATGGCCGGCCGTGGCGTGGACATCAAGTTGGGCGGTGAACTGCCGGAAGAGAAATTGACCAACGTCAACCGTTTGCTGGCAGAAGCCGGCGTGGAAGATCCCTATAACATGCTTATGGAAGACCGGCTGGCTGCGCTGAAGGCGATCCCTGAGGACGACTACGGCGACGCGGCAGAAGATGTGGCCGCATTCCTGACATACATGGATGAGATGGATCGGGTGCGCGAGCTGGGCGGACTGCATGTGATCGGCTCGGAGCGTCACGAGGCGCGGCGGATTGATAACCAGTTGCGAGGCCGGGCGGCCCGTCAGGGAGATCCGGGTTCCTCGCGATTCTATCTCTCCCTGGAAGACGATCTGATGCGTCTCTTCGGCGGCGCCCAGGTGGAAGCCCTGATGAGCCGAATGAATATTGATGAGGACGTCCCGATCGAAAGCGGGATCATCGGCCGGTTGGTCGAAAGTTCACAGACACGGGTGGAAGGCGCGAACTTTGACGTGCGTAAACACCTGCTGGAATACGATGATGTGCTCAATTCGCAGCGTGAGCGGATCTACGAACAGCGTGACCGGGTTTTCGATAAGGAAGACCTGCGCGATGACGTGACCGACATGCTGCGCACCGAGGTGGGGCGGCGGGTGCAGGAAGGCCTGCAGGATGAAGAAGGTCCCTGGAAACTGCTGGCTTATTTGGAGGATACTCAACCACCGATTGATTCGGCTGATGTCCATCACCCCTCGTACACCCTGAAAGTAATGATGGACCAGGTCGGTGAGCCTGCGTCCGTCGATGCGCTGCGCCAGCGCCTGCTTGTTCTGGCGGGGGATGCGCTGGACGCCTGGCATGGGCACCTGCGCACCTGGGCGGAGTCCCTGATCTTGCGTTCCGAGATGAGCTACGAGAACCAATATGCCGAACGCACAGATGCCCTCGATACTTTCATGGACGGCCTGGGCTATGAAGCGCCTGCCGGTGATAGGGATATCCAGAAGGAACTCTCCAACCTCGTCCGGGTCCCGCTGCGGCTGGATGACGAGACACTCACCGGATTGGTGGAGGGCGAGCAGTCGGCTGAAACGGAGATTCGGGGTCAAATCCGCAATGTCTTGATGCAGATCTTCCTGCGGCGGCTGATCCTGACCTTCGAACGCCGCTTGAACGATAACTGGAATTTGAAGGCAACCGATCTGATGGCCGATGATTGGGATTCGATCCGCACCACGCTGATGGGGAAGGTGGATGATACCCTCCAGCGCCGGGCAGACCTCGCATTGGGCGACTCGGGGGAGATCGCCCGTGACCTGGAAAAGAACGCTGAATTATTAGAAAAGGCTTTGACGGACTCAGCTGCATTGATGCACCTGTTGATCCTGATGACCCAGGGGCAGGTGATCACCTTTGATGACGCCCACCGGCGCAAGATGAAAGCCACAGTGCGGTTGACGTACATTTTCCTGGCAGCTCGTCTGTTGGAAGAACGGCCTGTGGAGGCGATCCAGGAGGACGTGCTGGCCCATCTGGAGGCAGCCCAGGACAAGCAGAGCCTGATTTGGGGGCAGGCGGAGCTGGACAGGCTGCACAACGCCGGGCATACCCTGAGTGCATTGACGCCCGATTGGCAACAACGTGTGATTGATTCGGTCGGTGAGACGCTGTTCGAGCGGGTGAAGGATCAGTCGCTGGACAAGCTGGCGACCGATGATCGGCAGAATATCCGCCGGGCGATGGGACGCTTTGCGCAGAACCGGCTCTATCGACAGTTACTGCTATCGAAGATCTCCGAACTCTGGGTGGAGTACCTGACGCAGGTGGAAGCGCTGCGTGTGTCCGTTCGGATGGAAGCTTACGGCCAGCGTGATCCGCTGGTGGAATATCGCAGCCGAGCGAGCGAAATGTTCTCCGGTCTTCTGTCTGATATCCGCGCAGGCGTGATCTCGCAGATGTTCCGGGCCAGGCTGGTGAGCCGGGAGGAGCAGCAGAAGCTCCAACAGGCCGCTCAGACGGCCGCTGCGGCTGGCGGGGGGGGCGCCGGCGATAGCGCCAAACCGAAGAAGAAAAAGAAAAGCCGCAAACGGCATTGATGTGATCAAAAAAGAGGCAGAATGCATATTTTAGTGACGAATGACGATGGTGTGACCGCGCCGGGATTGTTGGCGTTGACCCAGGCGCTCCGCAAGGTGGCAGATAAGGTTACGGTGGTGGCGCCGGACCATAACTGGTCGGCCTCAGGCCATGTCAAGACGATGCACCGGCCGATGCGAGTGTCCCCGGTGACGCTGGCAGACGGCAGCGAGGCTTGGGCCAGTGACGGCGCACCCTCGGATTGCGTGGCGCTGGCCGTGATGGGGTTTATCGAAGAGCAGATTGACCTGGTGGTTTCGGGCATTAACCCGAATGCCAACATTGGTTATGATATGACCTATTCGGGGACGGTCACTGCGGCCATGGAAGCCGCCATACAGGGGCTCCCGGGGATCGCTGTCTCGCTTGAGCGGCCGGAAGACATAAGTGGGGGGATGGATTTCGACTCCGCAGCGGAAGCCGCCAGCCGGGTTGCTGCCTGGCTGATGGCGCAGGACGAATTGCCTGAGGAAGTCATCCTGAATGTCAATGTGCCGTATGGGCCGCTGGCAGCGATGAAAGGCTTCCGGCTGACTCGCCAGGGTTTGCGCGTCTACCGGGATGAACTTGTGAGGCGGCTGGACCCGCACGGCCAGCCGTATTATTGGATCGGCGGTGACGTGCCGACGGGCGTAAATGAACCGGGAACAGACTTCGGCGCGCTCTCCGCGGGTTATGTTTCCATCACCCCTTTACAGCTCGATATGACGAACCCGGGCCTTCTGAGTTGGTTAAAAAAAGAAGGTGTGGAGAAAGCACAACCAATCTGAAGTAATTTAGGGTTTTTTAAGGTTAGAAGGTCAATTATCCCTTGACAGGGTAAGGGATACCGGTATAATCGATCCTCGTGCTTAACACACAGGTCTTGCTCAGGAGATGAGCAGATCCATAACAAAGGAATATTGACCAGCGTCTCGGGAAACAAAGGGCAGACCCATCAGAAAGATAAAAATTGGTCGGACCTATCTCTTGACTTCGGGCAGAGTTTATAGTAATATAAACTTCCCCTCAAACGGGGACTTGATCTTGCCTGGAAACAAGCAGATCTTTGAAAACAGAAGACGCAGCGCGCGAGCGACAAACCCAGCAACAGCAATACTGCAAAGCGATTTTAGGCGGCCGGTGTTAGCGAGAAGACATCGGCGCTTTTGTCTGGAAAGAGGCCTCGAGGAAGTTTGAGAAAGCCCTTGACAGCGATCGAATAACTGGGTAGAATCGTTGCTCTCGCAAAGAGAAATTGAACCTTAACAACTGAAGAGTGATAGGAAGATGACAAACCTCGTCAATGAAATTTAAGATCGAATCAGATCTAACTTCCGCTAACAAAGAACGAAACACCTTTTTAGGTGATATATTTTTTGCGGAGAGTTTGATCCTGGCTCAGGATGAACGTTGGCGGCGTGCCTAATACATGCAAGTCGAACGAAGAGCTCTGAGTAGCAATACTTGGAATCCTCTTAGTGGCGAACGGGTGAGTAACGCGTTGGTGACCTGCCCCAAAGAGTGGGATAACAGTTCGAAAGGACTGCTAATACCACATGTGATCATTTAGATTAGATGCTTTATGATTAAAGGAGCTTGCTCCGCTTTGGGAGGGGCCTGCGTCCCATCAGCTAGTTGGTAGGGTAATGGCCTACCAAGGCTATGACGGGTAGGGGACCTGAGAGGGTGGCCCCCCACAATGGAACTGAAACACGGTCCATACACCTACGGGTGGCAGCAGTAGGGAATATTGGTAATCTGCGAAAGCGGGAACCAGCAACGCCGCGTGTGCGAAGAAGGCCTTCGGGTTGTAAAGCACTTTTCGGGAGGAAGAGGAAGGACTGTACTCCCGGAATAAGTCTCGGCTAACTACGTGCCAGCAGCCGCGGTAACACGTAGGAGGCAAACGTTATCCGGATTTACTGGGCGTAAAGCGCGTGCAGGCTGTTCAATAAGTTGGGCGTGAAAGCTCCCGGCTCAACTGGGAGAGGTCGTTCAATACTGTTGGACTAGAGGATGGTAGAGGGAGGTGGAATTCCAGGTGTAGTGGTGAAATGCGCAGATATCTGGAGGAACACCAGTGGCGAAAGCGGCCTCCTGGACCATTCCTGACGCTCAGACGCGAAAGCTAGGGTAGCAAACGGGATTAGAGACCCCGGTAGTCCTAGCTGTAAACGATGTGAACTTGGCGTCGGTGGGATTAAATCCATCGGTGTCGAAGCTAACGCGATAAGTTCACCGCCTGAGGACTACGGCCGCAAGGTTAAAACTCAAAGGAATTGACGGGGACCCGCACAAGCAGCGGAGCGTGTGGTTTAATTCGTTGCTACACGAAGAACCTTACCTGGGTTTGACATATAGGTTGTAGGGAACTGAAAAGGGACCGACCCTTCGGGGAGCCTATACAGGTGTTGCATGGCTGTCGTCAGCTCGTGTCGTGAGATGTTCGGTTAAGTCCGCTAACGAGCGCAACCCTCGCCGTATGTTACAAGTGTCATACGGGACTGCCGGTAAAAAGCCGGAGGAAGGTGGGGATGATGTCAAGTCAGCATGACCTTTATATCCAGGGCTACACACACGCTACAATGGTCTGTACAATGGGTAGCCAAGCCGCGAGGCGGAGCCAATCCTGTAAAGCAGGCCTCAGTTCAGATTGCAGTCTGCAACCCGACTGCATGAAGCCGGAGTTGCTAGTAACCGCAGGTCAGCAATACTGCGGTGAATACGTTCCCGGGTCTTGTACACACCGCCCGTCACGTCATGGAAGCTGGCAACGCCTGAAGCCAGTATCCTAACCCTCACGGGAAGGAGCTGTCTAAGGCGGGGTCGGTGACTGGGACGAAGTCGTAACAAGGTAGGTGTACCGGAAGGTGCGCCTGGATCACCTCCTTTCTATGGAGAACATACGGACATGCCTACGGGTGTGGACGTCACTCCAAAACAAAGGTGCCTTCCAGCGGTGGGAGGCATGCATTGAACGAAGGTGGAAATTTTCCTGTCACTCTTCAGGGGTTGAGGTTAAACCCTCTCGGGCTATTAGCTCAGTTGGTTAGAGCGCGCCTCTGATAAGGGCGAGGTCTCTGGTTCGAGTCCAGAATGGCCCACTGTGCCCGGCAATTGGGTGCATCTCTACCGGGGATGTAGCTTAGTTGGGAGAGCGCCGCCTTTGCAAGGCGGAGGTCGTGGGTTCGAGTCCCATCATCTCCATTCACTGGGCCATCACCCAGAGCAAGAAAAGTTTGGTTGACAAGAGATGGTTGCTGCAAAATGCAGCCCGCAGAAATGCGGAAGTCATAAGCGGCGACCATCGCCGGTCAACCGGCGAATTGGCTGCAAAGCCAACGTACATTACCAATCGAATAGTAATGACATCAAATTGTAGGCCGAAATCTAAATAAAGATTTCAATAATCAATTAATAGCAAGTGTATGCAAGAAGATATGATGCATATTAGAAAGAGCATCGATTTCTCCGCATCACGTGAGAAGCTACTAAGAGCTTACGGTGGATGCCTTGGCGCTAAGTGCCGATGAAGGACGTGGGACACTGCGATAAGCCTCGGGAAGCTGTGAACAAGCGATATTATCCGGGGATTTCCGAATTGGGAAACCAGCTGTTGCGAACCAACAGCATCACATGTTGAATATATAGACATGTAGAAGGGAACCTGGGGAACTGAAACATCTAAGTACCCAGAGGAAAAGAGATTATTCCCCTAGTAGTGGCGAGCGAACGGGGATTAGCCCAAACCGACATAGTTTACTGTGTCGGGGTTGTAGGGTCCGGCAAATGAGAGTGATAAATTGTACGGCTAGTAGAATGGTATGGAATAGCCAACCAGAGAAGGTGAAAGTCCTGTAAACAAAAGCCAATCAACTCTCGCTGGATACCTGAGTACTACCGGGCACGCTAATCCGGTAGGAAGCAAGGGAGTCCACTCTCTAAGGCTAAATACACTCAGCGACCGATAGTGAACAAGTACCGTGAGGGAAAGGTGAAAAGTACCCCTGTTAGGGGAGTGAAAAGAACCTGAAACCGTAAGCTTACAAACAGTCGAAGGGCTATGATGTGTCGGTGCTATGGTGAAAGCCTGTGCGCGGCATTATGCCTGACGGCGTGCCTTTTGGAGAATGAGCCTGCGAGTTAATTTCTGTGGCAAGGTTAAGGGAGTTACACCCGGAGCCGGAGCGAAAGCGAGTCTGAATAGGGCGACAGTCGCAGGGATTAGACACGAAACCAAGTGAGCTACCCATGGCCAGGTTGAAGCGGGTCTAAACGCCCGTGGAGGACCGAACCCACTAATGTTGCAAAATTAGGGGATGAGCTGTGGGTAGAGGTGATATGCCAAACGAACTTGGAGATAGCTTGTTCTCCCCGAAATAGCTTTAGGGCTAGCGTCATACGTTAAATAACGGAGGTAGAGCACTGAATGGGCTCGGGGGCTCATAGCTTACCAAACCCAATCAAACTCCGAATGCCGTTATTCGAGAGTGTGGCAGTCGGACTCCGGGAGATGAGTTTCGGGGTCGAAAGGGAAAGAGCCCAGACCATCGGCTAAGGTCCCCAAATTTAAGCTAAGTGGGAAACGATGTGAGGTTACTGAAACAACCAGGAGGTTAGCTTAGAAGCAGCTATCCTTTAAAGAGTGCGTAATAGCTCACTGGTCGAGTGATCTTGCGCGGAAAATTCAACGGGGCTAAGCTTAATACCGAAGCCATGGGTTCTAGATTTAATCTGGAGCGGTAGGGGAGCGTTCCGTCAGCAGTGAAGGTTGACCGTAAGGACAGCTGGAGCGGACGGAAGTGAGAATGCAGGCATGAGTAGCGAAAAACACGTGAGAACCGTGTTCACCGTATGTCTAAGGTTTCCGACGCCAGGTCGTTCCGCGTCGGGTTAGTCGGGGCCTTAGCCGAGGCCGAGAGGCGTAGGCGATGGATAACCGGTCAACATTCCGGTACTACTTAAACTGAGCGATGGAGGGACGCATAGAGGTAAGCCAGCCTGAGATTGGAAGTTCAGGTGAACCATGTGTCAGACGATGACGCCCGCAGGTAAATCCACGGGTTGAGTTGAGACATGGTTGCGAGTCTATAAGACGTAAGTGAGCTGACCCTTAGTGCCAAGAAAAGCTTCTAAGTGTTGACGTTTAAGTACCCGTACCGCAATCCGACACAGGTAGACGGGTAGAATATACCAAGGTGAACGGGAGAACCTTCGTTAAGGAACTAGGCAATTTAGCCTCGTAACTTCGGGATAAGAGGTGCCTTTTGACGTGAAAGTTTTACTTGAGCGTTGGAAGGTCGCAGTGAAATGGCTCTAGGGACTGGTTAACAAAACCACAGGTCTCTGCAAAACCGTAAGGTGACGTATAGGGGCTGACACCTGCCCAGTGCCGGAAGGTTAAAGAGAGAGGTTAGCGCAAGCGAAGCTTCGAACTGAAGCCCCGGTGAACGGCGGCCGTAACTATAACGGTCCTAAGGTAGCGAAATTCCTTGTCGGGTAAGTTCCGACCCGCACGAATGGTGTAACAACTAGAGCAGTGTCTCAACGAAGGACCCGGCGAAATTGAAATGGCTGTGAAGATGCGGCCTACCCGCAGTAGGACAAAAAGACCCCGTGGAGCTTTACTGCAGCTTGACATTGAGTTTGGACATTACCTGTGGAGGATAGGTGGGAGGCTATGAAGCTAGGGCGCCAGCCTTGGTGGAGCCATCAGTGAAATACCACCCTGGTAATGTTTAGACCCTAACCTTGTTCCGTAATCCGGGCGAGGGACAGTGTCAGGTGGGCAGTTTGACTGGGGCGGTCGCCTCCTAAAGAGTAACGGAGGCGCCCAAAGGTTCCCTCAGGCTGAATGGAAACCAGCCATTGAGTGTAAAGGCACAAGGGAGCTTGACTGCAAGACCAACGCGTCGAGCAGAGACGAAAGTCGGGCTTAGTGATCCCACGCTTCTGAGTGGAAAGGGCGTGGCTCACCGGATAAAAGCTACCCCGGGGATAACAGGCTAGTCAGGTCCAAGAGTCCATATCGACGACCTGGCTCGGCACCTCGATGTCGGCTCATCGCATCCTGGGGCTGGATAAGGTCCCAAGGGTCGGGCTGTTCGCCCGTTAAAGCGGTACGCGAGCTGGGTTCAGACCGTCGTGAGACAGGTCGGTCTCTATCCACTGTGGGCGTAAGGGATTTGAGGAGAGCTGCTCCTAGTACGAGAGGACCGGAGTGGACAGACCTCTAGTGTGCCAGTTGTCGTTCCAACGGCATCGCTGGGTAGCTACGTCTGGCAGAGATAACCGCTGAAAGCATCTAAGTGGGAAACTCGCTCCAAGATAAGATCCCTATAATCCAGTAAATGGAGTAAGATCGCAGGTAGACCACCTGCTTGATAGGCAGTGTGTGTAAGCGTAGCAATACGTTTAGCTAAACTGTACTAATGATCGAGGGCTTCACCACGTGATGTGGAGAACTCGGTGCTTTTTCGCCTCACAATTTACGTGTCATTATTATTCATGGTAACTTTAATAACTGTGAAAATGTCTCTTGGTGATTTGAGCGACGAGGACACACCCGGTCACATCCCGAACCCGGACGTTAAGCTCGTCAGCGCTGATGGTACTTGGGGGGCAGCCCCCTGGGAGAGTAGGTCATTGCCAAGAGACTTTTTTCTTTTAACATAGACGGATTTTGCCGGGCAGCTTGTCGTATCCCCCCTGCTTTTTTTCATTATTTCGAGTATAATAACAACCTGGTGCGCTCAACCCATTTGCGCGCCCATCTGCCTTGAGAACGTGATAAGGTTGGTGTGGTTTTCACCTCCTAACCCATGCTCGTTCCAAAAATCCCTTTTTGAAGGGAGGTGAGGGTCTTGGCTCGTGTGGTCCTGCGACCTAATGAATCACAAGAACAACTGCTAAGGCGGTTTCGCAAGCAGGTTGTCAAGAGCGGTGTGTTGAGCACGATCCGTCGTAGACGCTGGTTTATTTCAAAGAGCGAACTGCGACGCATTGAAAAGAAGAAAGCTATTCGGCGTTCTCACCAGCGTGATTAATTTGTTCTAATAACTATCTGGAGGTGCTATGGCAAAAGAGGACGATAAATTAACGGTTGAGGGTACGGTAGTTGAAGCCTTACCCGGAACACAATTCCGGGTGGAGTTGGAAAATGGCTCCGAGATCCTGGCCTATCTCTCTGGAAAAATGCGGCGGCACTATATCCGTATTTTATTGGGAGACCGCGTTCGTTTGGAGATCTCACCTTACGACCTGACCCGTGGCCGGATCGTTTATCGCTATCGCCGCCATGCAGCTCGACCAAGATCATCCTAAAGGATGGCAATCTATGCCCCTGGCCCAGGCGCCGGGGGCTTTTGAAATGCTCATGGGGTTTTTCAACACAGAGAATAATAAATCGCAAGAATTTTATCCCAAGTAAAGAAGCAAAACCTTGAAAATTTTTATCCCCGCCGCAAGCGGGCGGGGTATTACAAAATTTTCTCCTTCGGATCAGGTTTTGCCTTACCCATTGAACCCACGCAGCAAGCTGCGGGGTATTCTGCTCCGCAGAATAAAAATAGATAAACTTTTCTTCAAAGAGAACAAAATACTGCGAGGCGTGGCCTTGTTCCTGCGTCTTAAATATTAACAGCGACCATCATTCCATGATGGTATTGGCGTTCAGGTTTTTATCAAATGAACGCCACCAAATCTCATTCATGGTCCGAATACGCGGTAAAATGGCGCTATGATTGCAAGCCTGTCTGGTCCAAATAACGATTCGGCCCACATCCGGCGTTTGGATGTTTACCGCGACCTGGACGCGGTAGCGGACCTGAT
>JAXHUD010000079.1:0-10899 GCA_034189815.1 Chloroflexota bacterium | reverse complement strand
TGGCGAGGGACGGATTCGGACCGTCAACCAATGGCTTATGAGTCCACTGCTCTACCGTTGAGCTACCTCGCCTAATCTCAAACAAACTGCGTTCGCAATCTTACTATGTGTTCCGAAAAATGTCAACGATTTTTTATAAAATTTGGTCATGAATACTGCATAACATTCAATAAATGCCATTCCCAGCCCTCCCTCATTCGCGTGCTCCCTTATAGCAAAAATACCCCGCCATATAGGGGTATTTTTGGATAATT
Organism: Chloroflexota bacterium; assembly: GCA_034189815.1. Classification (GTDB taxonomy): domain Bacteria; phylum Chloroflexota; class Anaerolineae; order Anaerolineales; family Anaerolineaceae; genus Brevifilum. The sequence goes on along the minus strand of JAXHUD010000079.1, from coordinate 10,645 downwards.
CATTTGAAGTGTTGACCATATACGTTGTGCTATCAACCAATGGCTTACAGGTCAACTGCTCTACCGGCGAGCGCCATTGGCTTTATAAGCGTGGTAAGCGTCCACATCCTGCATCGGGACATAGCTAGGCTCAGGACGGCGACCAACCTTCCTGGCCTTCGATTTGGCAACGGAGGCCCGGCTTAATCCTGCGGGGACAGAACTCCTGGCCGCTTTCGGATGGGCAGCCCGGCTTTGTGCCTGGCGAAACTCACGCTGGGACATACCCTTGGGTGCTTGCTCTTTTCCGCCGTGCAAGAACCGGTCACCCTGGTTGGATATGGCGCCAATCAACATAATCCGGATCACCCAAACCATCAACGCAATAATAATCGGAACAGCCTTGCCCAACGAAGCGGATTCCATGATACTCGCACTTAATACCGAGTGGGTCTGCATGGCCATCACTACCCCCCACCAGGTCAGGATCGCATTCATGGTCGCTGCCAGGATCCAGGCGCCAAACATGAACCAGGTCGACCCCGGCTCATCGTCTTCCATCTGCGGCGTAAAGAGCCGTGCGATCCCGGCAAAATCGATCCCGCAGAAGGCCAGCGCCAGCAGCGTGGCCCAGCGGATTCCCATGAACCGCAGATCACCCAGCAGATCCGAAAGGGCAAAATCAGTTGTACTGAAGTTAAAAGCCTCAAACGCGACCAGCGCCAACACAATAACCAGGAAATACCCTATCCCCTTGCGCTGCTTCTGGTTCAAGGTTGTTTTCGAAAAGGACCGTTTAATGCTTTGACTGACGTTCATAAGGACCTCCGTACGTATGATGTAATGTGGATATCTTTATAATAGAACAAATGTTCTTTTTTGTCAAGAAGCAAATCCTCATTGAACGATAAAGGCTGTCTCGTAAAGGAGACAGCCTTTAGAACACTGAAAAACCAAAAATTAACCATAGGCCAAAGATTCACAACCAGTTTCCATGCAATGCCGCTAATTCAGTTTAACTATGGTTCCATTGTAAAGCCAAAATCCACTCTTCTATGAGAAAAAGAGAAGTCCATCCAGGACCTCTCTTCTCTTTCAGTTTCCAAACTCGCAAGGTTAAGGCACAAAACATGGCGAAGGTTGTCCGGCCCCGCCTCGGCTACCGCACCAGCCAAAATCGCCGCCGCCATTATTCGCATTACCCTGGAATTGATTTGCTCCCATCGCATAGAATGTGAAGGGGCCGTTATTGATAGGGCCGACCCAACTTCCTGTCACCGATAAATGATCACCACTGATGGTTCCGGTTGCGGTAGCGGAATCCCCACCGCCCATATCAACTATTGCGGTGAAGTCCTGACCGATAACAGAAATCGACATGGGGTAGGTCTCTATCAAATTGTCACTCGTATCGACGGTATAAGTGGTCCAGTTTCCCTCCCAGACAAAAGCAGGGGTGGGTGTCGGCGGTGGAGTGTATCTCGGTAAATCAGCCGTCTCGCCAGTCACCGACGCATAATTACCCCAAAGCCAGCACTCTCCGTTTTGGTCCGGATTCCGGATGATCCAATATTGTCCATCCGTTGACGCGCCGACAACTTCCGCTTCTTCGCCAACCAGCAGTCCGCCAATCCAATCATATATTTTCCCGGGGCCGGTCCGGCAGTTTGTATCGACGCTGACGTTCACCATCGGTTTTTCTTGAGTGGGGGTGAGGGCGATCGTGGCAGTTGCCGTTTGGGAGGGTTCAGAGCCCCCTTCAGGGGGCGCCATTGTCTCTTCCTCAATTGGCGATTCGGAACCCATCGCGGCCTCAGTTTGTTTCTGATAAGTCGCGACCAGTTCCTCGATCGGTATATCCTGGCTCATCCCCGGTAAATTGCACCCGGAGAGGACAAAGAATAGTACAAAACTGATTGACATAATAAGCAATTGCTTTTTATTTTTCATTGACGTTCCTTTCTTTTATTATTCGCTTTGCAGCAGGCGCAAACATCTCACCGCCAGTCTCTACTACATCGTCCGCCTGCTGCAAAGCGATCACGGTCATAGCGATCTGTGTGAACTGGAGATCCTCCGCCGTAATGTCACTCGCCCCGCTCCAGCCTGGCAAGCCGCATGCTTGCACCAACCCGGCAGTCAGATAAAAGTCATGGCCAATCCAGCGATTTTCGCCTTTTCCATCTGCCACTCGTTTTCCAGAGGAACTCATTCTTAACAACTCTACGACGTTTTGAAATTGAAAAACCTTAGGTCAATTTTTACAATTGTTTGGGCTGCTTGTCATCAAATGTACTGGTTAATTATACAAAAACATGCATTGGTATTTCAAATATGCTTCCTGATCTCAACTCGATGAACAAAGGTCATTAAAACCCGCTGATCTGACGTATGCTCGATATCGCGGCCATAAAACGATGAGTTATCCCTTTCAGGAAAGGATTGCAATAACTGCAACAAAACCGAAAGCGAGGAAAAATTGCGCCAGGTAATAAGTGATCATCACCCACAACTGCCCCAGGCGTACCCTTCTCACAAAACGATCAAAAGCCAGAATGAAATCGGAAATGAAGAAGAAGGTCCCGCCCAGCAGGATAGCCCAAATTCGCCGGCCTGAGCCTGAAAACAAAAAAGTCAAATAGCCTGAGAAGACCATCAGGCCAGTCAAACAAAAGGCATAGATATGCAATGCAACAAGAAAAGTGCGATCTGGACCCTTTTTCCGCAGTGGCTTTACGATCACTCGGCTGAAGGCCACCAACGCAGCAACGAAGGTCAAAACGAATGGCAAGATCATCCAAGCAGAGAACGCACTCAGCAAACCAATCCGGTCTGCCCTTTTGAGAGAAAAGGTAATCAAGCTCAGATAAGCCACATGACCCAGCAGAAAAGCCCCCAATCCAGCAGTAAACCATTTATCTGCAAGCGCCAGCAATATATCGCCGGCGAGGCCAAATGTCAGCGCAGCGATCAACAGCGCCGCCAATCCAGGCAATTGAAAATCAAGATTGGTCAGGGTCCAGGCGATCAGCAAGACCATACCCAATGTTTTCGTAAAGGGCTTGATCCGCTCCCATTTCAGGATGATCGCTATCCAATGTAATAAAAAACCTGCAAGAACAATCGCTATCCCCGCCATTGCCGTTCCCTCCATCTCAGCTATGTGTCAGCCCGTTCCTTCGCAGGAAGTCCGAGTTATTACGCCAGTTCTTCTCAACCTTGACCTTAAGCTCAACGAAGACCTTTTGCCCGCTCATCTCTTCTATCTGCTCACGTGCCAGCATGCCAATCTGCTTGATCATCTGACCCCCTCGGCCGATCACGATCCCTTTGTGTGACGTCCGCTCGACGATAATGGTCGCATGGATGTAAATTGTGCCATCCTCCCTCGGCTTATAGTCATCCACGCGGACAAAAATGCCATAAGGAACTTCCTCATGCAGATATTCCAATGCGGCGGCGCGGATCAGGTCCTCCGCAATTTCCCTTTCGTAGACATCGGTGATCTGGTCTTCCGGATAGAATCGCGGACCCTCAGGCAGTAATTCAATGACCTTTTCCAGCAATTGCTCCCTTCCGGAAGCGGTGATGGCCGAGATAGCGATTACATCAGAAAAATCGTACAGCTCCCGATATTGGGCTTCTCTCGTTTCAAGTTGATCCGGGGCTACCTGATCGATTTTATTCAAAACCAGGAGGACCTTGGAATCCCGGCGGATCTCCGCGGCTAACTGCCGGTCTTCCTGGTCCGGCGGTTCAGTAGCATCCACAACGAATAATAACAGGTCGGAATCCCTCAGGGCAATCCGGGCCTCTTCGTTGATGAACTGGCTGAGTTTGTAATCTCCAGAATGCAATCCGGGGGTATCCACAAAAATAATCTGCGCGCGCTCTCGGGTTAGAATGCCAAGTTGGCGCTTGCGGGTCGTTTGCGGCTTATACGACACTGCTGCGATCGTCTGCCCAATATAAGCGTTGAGCAGGGTGGATTTGCCCACATTAGGTTTCCCCACCAACGCCACAAAACCAGACTTATATCCATCGAAATCCATATTATTCATATCACTCATAGGACACTCCCTGGAACAGCGGCCCCTCCGGTAAAGCAACTTTGAAATTATTAACGGTATTTCCTTCGAGTGTCAGCAAGAAGGCTTTGGTTTTAATACCATCTGGCGCAGTGTAACCATGCAGTCGGCGGTCTTTTCCGACCACACGATGGCAAGGGATCACGATCGGGATGGGATTATTAGCTAATGCGGCGCCCACAGCCCTGCTTCCGCCGGTTTCCCCCAAGGTTTCCGCTAATTCGCCATATGTACGGAATTCGCCGAATGGGATTTTACAGGTCAGCTGGAGCACATCTCTTTGGAAACCAGTGATAGCGTCCCAATCTATTTCCACATCGAAGACCTTGCGAATACCAAAAAAGTATTCGTTCAGTTGGGCCAGCAGTGCAGAGACCGTCTCCAGGCCTTTGAGCGACGGAGTCTCATCCTCGCCTGCCTCGGCCTTCTTCAGGTCCTGAAGGGTTGAAAAAGCTATCCGTTCCAACCCGTTATCCCCCGCGATCAGGCTGACCGGACCGACAGGGGTCGCATCCAATGTACCAAACATCATTGCCAAACTGCACCTCTTTGTGAAAAATGAACATATCTCAATCTTACCTCAAATCGCCTCCCAACAAGTTCGATCAGACTGTATCAGCAATCAAAGCCCGGGAAGATTGGATAATGATCGTAGGGCAATCGTAGGGTAAACGTCAAGCATTCTTCATCCCGATCCTGTAAGATTTAATCAAGTAAGGGCAACTTCTTTTCTTCTCCTCCTTAAAATGAGTGCCGGGGTCGGCGTCCCCGGCACTCAACAAATTAAACCGATCTTTACACGAAAATCCAACATCAAGGTTGGTTTTTCTGTTTTATCATCACGGCCACATCTTAACAACCCACCAGAACGCACGGCATGTTCCTGTGTACCTTTTCCCAACCTCAAAATGTCACATTGCCCCCTCAGCATCATTGTTGTATGAATTATAATGATAGCGATGAATCCACAAAGAACGACTGGAGCACATAAAAATGGCAAAGAATCGTGAAACCTATGGCATTGATATCGCGGGAATCCACCGCGAGCTTGAATTATTTGAGATCAAACCCGGCCTGAAGATCGCCATCCTGAATATCCTTGGGGATGTGGAATTGGTAGAAGCTTGCGCCCGGGCGCTGGCTGACAAATTAGCTGATACGAATTATGATGTCCTGGTGACGGCTGAGGCAAAGAGCATTCCCATCGCCCACGACCTCGCTGCTGAAACAGGTAAGCCCTACGTCATTTTACGTAAGGCCTATAAACCCTATATGGGTGAAGCGCTTGAATCCGAAACGCTTTCCATCACCACCGGAAAACCGCAAACACTCTTCCTCGATGAAAAAGACCACGCCCTGATCAACGGTAAACGAGTCGTGATCGTTGATGACGTGATTAGCACAGGTTCCACCCTGCAGGGGATGCGAATGATCATTGAAAAAGCCGGCGGCACAATTGCAGCCGAAGCTGCGATCCTCACGGAAGGTGAACGCGCCAAATGGGCCGACATCATCTCCCTGGGCCATCTCCCCGTATTTTCTGATTAATCAAACCAATATTTGACAAACAAATAACAACCGGTCAGGACTAACCTGGCCGGTTGGCGCGTCCATACTAACCATTAGGCCCTCCTAAAACTCTTATTTTCAATTTAACATAGAAACGTGACGAATTACAGTCCTTCGTGTTAGTTAAAGAAACCCGCCTAGGGAACTTTTTTGAAAAGAACGCCGGCATTAATACTGAGAAAGATATTAAACAACCGATTTATATCCTATTATTGAAAGGAGGACGTCCATGAGCGCCGCAGTTTATTTTGTGGTCGGTATTTTTAGCGTTTTATTCATGATGATCAGCTTCACTGGGCTAGACCAAAGTGAAAAAGAATAAAACAGACATCGCAGATGCCGACGCCCCAACAGCGAACATGGCCGGTCTGTTGGGGAATTACTCAATCATTTCAGCTTAAAAACCACCGGGAACCTGGTGGTTTTTTGTTATCATAGAGGAAGAACACATATAAATACTGGAGGAAAAATGCAGATCAGGATTGGCCTGGAGAACAACACAGAAAATGGTCGCTTCCTCGCTTATGCCCTGGACTTCCCGGGAGCATTTGCCTATGGCGAGGATGAAGCCGAAGCGTTGATCCGTCTGCCTAAGGCATTGCTTGAATACGATAAATGGCTCCGGGACCACACTCCCGATCCCTGGCATCAGCTCATGGAGATGGATTTTCGGATCGAAGAGCGTTTCACGACCTTCAATATCGATGAAAATTACCACCTCGTGCCGGCGGGTCAGGGGTATCAGGTCAAAGCCTGGTTTCTCGATGATTGGCGACCGCTGACGGAGGAGGAGATCGACCATGCGCTCCAGATCTTCCACTGGCAACGAGATGAGCTCATCGCGGGACTTTCCACCCTGCCTGAGGACGTGCTTGAAAAACAGCGATCTGATCAACGCTGGAACATCAACGGGATTGTCAAGCATGTGGCAAACGCTGAGTTATGGATTCTCTCCCGATTGAAACTGACGACCTTATCCCGCGCCGACCTTTTTCCCGATCCTGTTGAACGCCTCGGGCAACTCGCCGCGCAAATTGACAGTATCTTCCCGACTTTTGACGGCATCGTCAAGGTAAACGGTATTGATGGGGAATTCTGGTCTTATCGCAAAATCGTGCGCCGGACGCTCTGGCATCAGCGCGATCATATTGAGCATATCAAACAATTGGTGTTTGGCGAACAATAAGTATCCCCCATTTGAATCACAAAGCAGGCGCCTCACCAAACGCCTGCTTTGCTTCGTTAACCTCACCTTTTTTCTCAGTTGGGGGTCACTACCACAACTTCGATTCTTACTAGGAACTCGGAAGGAGAGAAATCAAGTTCCTGAAACTTGAATAAAGGATATCATGCCCTGATTAATGGCGCTGTAATGAATTGTTATCAAATTGTTAATTGGTATATTTGACCCATTATCCATTCTTCCTTCCTAAACCGCCGGCTTTGTTCTGCACGGTTTCCTGTGCTATCATTGATGATTGAGGGAAGGCTCTGCCCATGAAAAACAAATCGAAACTGATTTTTTATCTCATTTTGAACATTCTGGTTTCCGCAGCGACAACGCTGACGGTATTGCTCGTGTGGCAGGCGACGCATCCCCGACCTGAAATTGTCAATGCTCCATCCCCCCTCTCCACCGGACAGACGGATGATCGTGAATCGACCATTGAAACACCGCTGCCCACATTAGACTTCGTACAGCAGGATTATCAAGTCAATATCCGGACCGTGGTCGGCGCAGGCGATCTTGCCATGGAATACGTCGAGATCGTCAACCAGAGCGAAGGCGCTGTGGACCTGACCGGCTGGCAGCTGATCAACCCTGACGGTGTTCGGTTTGAATTCCCTGCACTGATCCTAAACCAGGCCGGTGCGGTTGAAGTTCACAGCAAAACGGGCCAGAATACAGTGATAGAATTGTTCTGGCAGGCCGATGCACCCCTCTGGAATGCCGGTGACACTGTTACCTTGCAAGACACAGAAGGCGCAGTCCAAGCCACCTATTCAATACCCTAATCGAGATTAGACTATTATGACGAAAGCACTTTATCGAAAATGGCGCCCCCAGGATTGGGATCAGGTCGCCGGTCAGGAGCACGTTGTCCAGACCCTGCGAAACGCCGTAAGGCTCGACCGTGTGGCACATGCGTATCTCTTCGCAGGCCCTCGGGGTACCGGCAAGACAACCTCAGCCCGCCTGTTGGCCAAATCCGTAAACTGCCTCGAACCTGACCTGGAAAAACGTCCCTGTAATGAATGCGAATATTGTCAGGCTGTGACCGACGGCCGCTTCATGGACCTGATCGAGATTGACGCCGCCTCCAACACCAGCGTGGATGACATCCGAGACCTGCGCGAAAAGATCAACTTCGCGCCGTCCCAGGGCCGCTACAAGGTCTACATCATTGACGAGGTCCACATGCTATCCACGGCAGCCTTCAACGCGCTGCTCAAGACGCTCGAAGAGCCGCCGCCGCACGCCATCTTCGTTCTTGCAACGACCGAAATTCATAAAATCCCCGCGACGGTGCTTTCCCGATGTCAGCGCCATGAGTTCCGCCGGATTCCCATTGAAATCATCGTTAACCACTTGAAGGTCAAAAGCAAAGAAGAAGGCATCCAGGTTGAAGAAGCGGTTTTCACCGAGATCGCCCGCCAGGCGACCGGCAGCCTGCGTGATGCCATTTCGCTTTTGGACCAACTCACCTCAACGGAAGAAAAAATCACGCTGTCCGTCGCACAAAATGTGCTGGGGACAGCGACCAGCCTGCGTGTGATTGAGATCGTGGATGCCCTGGTTGCCAAAGATCCCGCCCAGGGGCTCTCCCAGATCAACCAGGCGCTGGACGGCGGCACCGATCCCCGGCAGTTGGCCCGGCAGATTGTGACCTATTTACGCTCCATTCTGCTGCACAAGATGGGCAATCTCAACCAGGAAGAAATCCCAGACGACATTCGACCCAAAGTGCACGAACACGCCAACAACCTAAACATGGCTGAACTCCTGCGCGCCGTGGAGGCTTTCAACCAGGCCGCCTCTGACAAACAGGCTAGCTGGCATCCCGGATTGGGGTTGGAATTAGCTTTCACCGAATTCCTGGTTGAGCCCGTCGTCAGGACAGCCTCCGTGGTTGAAGAAGCAGATCGTCTTGAAACTGCAGTCCGCACTGCATCAACAGTGTCGCAGCCCAAACCGAAACCGACCCCAAAACCAAGCGCTGCTTCTGCGGTAAAAACGGACCAAAAGGCAGCTAAAACCCAACAGCCCGCAAAGGCCGAACTACAAGAGGAAGTCCAAAGTGAGGAAAAACAAGCGGCGCCGGTTGAAAGCAATAAATCAACCCCGAAAGCAGCACTGTCCGAACCCCAGCCCGAGCCCTCCGCTTTTGAAGGCGAACTCTCCTTCGATGCCATCCATAAATCCTGGCGCAAGATCAAAGCCATGGTCGGCAAACACAACCCGCGTACGGAGGGGCTATTGAACACCTCCAAACTCACCGGGCTCAAGGGCAACACGCTCATCCTGGGGTTCTCTTCCGAGACGCTCCAACAGATGATGGAAAAAGAAGGTAATATCAACTTGACCGCGGACATCCTCGAAGAAGTCTTCGGGCGTCCAATAGCGGTAAAATGCATCGTCTCTTCCCACCAGAGCGGCAGCCTGCCCGACAATGTCGTGATCGATAAGGACGGCATGGTAAGCACGGCCACTCGCGATCTGGGCGGTGAGATCACCGATGCCAAAGAAGCAGAATAATTATTTACAGTTGAAAGGAAAGCACTATGGCCAAAGGTTATAATCGCCCGCCCTCAAGCAAAGGCGGGGGAATGATGGCGCAAATCCAACAAATGCAGCAGCAAATAGCCCAGGTGCAAGCTGAACTGGCTGAAGAGACCGTGACCGCCACTGTGGGCGGCGGCGTGATCAGCGTGACCATGACAGGCGACCAGGTATGCAAATCCATTGAGATCGCCCCTGAACTGCTGGAAGACGCCGATGTCGAGATGCTGCAGGACCTGATCACCACCGGCATCAACGCCGCATTAGATCAATCCCGCAAATTGGCATCCGATAAAATGGGACCGTTCACCGACATGCTCGGCGGCCGCGGGTTGGGGATGTAACCCACCAAAATGCGCGCCCTGCCCGAACCCGTCCAGAACCTCGTTGATGCGCTGGCCCGCCTGCCCGGCATTGGCCCCAAGACGGCCTCACGCCTGACCTTTTACTTGTTGCGTGCGCCGGAAGAGATCTCCGTGAGCCTGTCCGAAGCGCTGATCGGCATCAAACAGGAGACAGGACTATGCGAAGTTTGCTTCAATATCACTCACAAAGACATGCCCGTCTGCGAAGTCTGCGCCAGCGACCAGCGGGACCGTGATCTGCTCTGTGTGGTGGAAGAGCCTTTGGACGTCCTGGCGATCGAAAAAACAGCCGGGTATAACGGCCTCTATCACGTCCTGCACGGCGTGCTCTCCCCCATCGAAGGGATCGGTGCGGAAGACCTCAAGATCAGGGAACTCTATGAGCGCCTGAAAGCGGGCGGCTTTCAGGAAGTCATCCTCGCCACCAACCCCAGCATGGAAGGCGACGCAACCGCGATGTATCTGAACGAGCGGATCGCCCCGCTGGGCATCCGGGTCACCCGCCTTGCCCGGGGTCTGCCCGTGGGCGGCGACCTGGAATACGCCGACCAGAACACACTCCTGCGAGCCCTGGCAGGCCGGCAGGGGCTGGATTGAAACCAAATAAAGGTACAGGCCGGGCGCCCTTCTTGGGCGCTTTTTTATGATTGAGCTTAAAATAAGAACAGAACGTAAACTCAACTTATGACGGACTGGTAAATGATGGAGAGACCGAGTACTCCCCCTCCAATATCACAAACTATGATAAAGTTTTCCTCCAACAAACGAATGATGTCCTGCAAATATCGGTCGCCTCCTATGGCATGACGATGTGGGGTGGTTTTCCCATAAAGCACACGTTCAACACAATGAACTGGACTATC
>JAXHUD010000078.1:0-11018 GCA_034189815.1 Chloroflexota bacterium | reverse complement strand
TCATCGAAGACATCCGCATCGCTCACTAGGGACGTGGAAAGCGCCTCGCACCAATAAAAGAACAAACAGGTGTGGTCGGCCTCGTCGCCCGGGTTATAGTAGAAGAAGTCCTCTTCAACCCGTTAACCCGTGTGGGCATGCCCTTTTTGACAGTGATCCCGGTTTTTTCCCGGACTTCCCGTGCCAGGGCCTCAGTGAGGGGCTCGCCCGGTTCGATCCCACCGCCGGGGAAGCCCCAGAGGCCGGTGCTGTGGGTGCGGACCACCAGGAGTTTGCCTCCGTGGTCGATCAGCGCATACACCGAATTGCAGAAGATCATCTTCTCCAGGGGGATGGTGACAGCATTGCCGTAGATATCCCGGCAGATCAGGCTGCCGCTGAGGAACTTTCCGTTTTCATATTGAATCTTTCCATCTTTTTTATGTTAAAATAGTTCAAGTAAACCTAAAATATGTTTGCACGACCTGACATCCAGGCTCGTTCCTTATTGGATTGTTCGCCCGAATGTCTGGCCTGATCTAAACAAGCATGTCAGATAAATTTTGCAACCGAATCAATTGTGTATTGGATACTTTGCCCATTCAATTTACCTGCCCCCCCATTCTGCACCCCCCTGATGGCCCTCACCCTGGAGGTGTAACTTGCTACAAGAGACAACCTATCCTGTTCTGAATAGAACTCGCATAACCTGGCTGGTTAGTGTTTTTAGCGCCGGCATGTTGCTGCTCGCATTTATTGTAACCCCAGCGGCTGATGTCTTGCGAGGGGAGCTGGCAATCATCCAGTCACCCAGTATCCTTATCACGGATTATATCGCCTATGCCAACCTGGGCGCTGCGTTTTTCAATGCTGGTCTGGTCACTTTGAGCGGCCTTTGTTTGGCCTGGTTGATCAACGCGAGATTCAACGGCTATTTGCTATCAGCGATTTTCACGCTGGCCGGTTTTGCTTTCTTCGGTAAAAATGTGTTTAATATCCTGCCGATTTTCCTGGGGGTTTACATTTACGATAAGGTTTTCAACCGGCAGCCGATGAAGGATTTAATCGCGCCATTGTTGTTTGGAACAACGCTGAGCCCTGTGGTGAGTCAGGTGGCTTTCGGGTTTGGGTTTGGATGGCGAGGATTGGTGGGCGGGTTAATATTAGGCGTGGTGTGCGGTGTGCTGCTGGCAGCGTTAATGAACCACATTTACAGCTTCCATGAGGGATACAATCTTTATAACACTGGGACGACGGGGGGGTTCGTCGCCACTGTCGTATATATTACAATGCGGGGGTTCGGCCTTGAAATTGAGTCGGCGTTTTATTGGTCAACGGAGCATACGAGTTTCCTGACGGTTTTTGTCCTCGTGGTTTTGTTAGGGCTGATCCTGATGGGATTCATCTGGGGGGCAAGGTTTTCACAATATAAAAAGTTGTGGTCCGAATCCGGCCGCCTGGCTTCGGATTATGTGGTGATAACCGACCTGGGGACGACCATGGTTAACATGGGGTTAGTCGGCCTGATCGGTCTGGCGTATATCCACCTGGTCGGCGGGGATGTCAACGGGGCGACATTGGCCGGGATATTCACGGTGACGGGGTTTGGCGCTTTGGGCAAGCATCCTCGTAATGTTTTGCCCATTATGTTGGGCGTTTACCTGTCCTGTTTTACGCATATTTGGAACCATGCCGACCCGGGCCCTTTGTTGGCAGCTTTGTTCTGTACGACCCTGGCCCCATTGGCGGGGAAGTTCGGGGTCATTCCAGGTGTGATGGCGGGCGCATTGCATTTACCCATGGTGATGCAGGTGGGTAGTTTACATGGTTTTATGAACCTTTACAATAATGGGTTTGCGGGCGGTTTGGCGATGTTGATCATCATTGGTTTTATCAAGGGTTTTAAGCCGGAATTATTAAAGGATGATGACGCGGCGGAGCCCTGAAAAGGCTCACATTGTTCAAGTTCCTTGCCTGCTGTTTGGCCTGGTGATATGATTTGATACATTGGAGGCCGTTTGAAAAATCTAAGCAGCACCAAACGAATCCGCTACCTGCTCCTGTTGGCGATCCTGATCACCCTGCCTTGTTACGGCCTGGGTTTGGTGTTGTTAAGGATTAATCGGGCACAGACAGGGGATATGACGCCAACAGTTACTTTGACGGCTACCACCACCCCGACAATTACCCTGACTCCCTACATTACTTACACGCCTTCGATGACGCCGACGATCACGAACACGGGCACCCAGCCGCCCACGGCGACCCCGACGCAGACAGCAACCATGACCCAGACGTCCACACTGACCGATACGGCCACCCCAACGCCTTCCCCAACGCCATCCCCAACGGCGAGCACCGCGCCGCCTACATCAACGATCACGAACACAGTGATCCCTACAACGACGAATACCCCTTGATCGCCAATTAATAAGGACTCGAAACAATATGAATGATATTTTGCCGTTATTGAAGAAGATGCTCTCTGCACCCGGCCTTTCTGGCTTTGAAGGGCCGATCCGCGAGATCATCACACAAGCCTGGCGGCCGCTGACGGATGAACTCTCGGTCAGCAAGATCGGGAGTTTGCACGGCCTGAAGAAAGGCCGCGGTGAAGACCCCCGAAAGCGTGTGTTGATCTCGGCGCATATGGATGCGATCGGCATGATAGTCACGGAGATCAAAGATGGCTTCTTGCGCATTGCGCCGATCGGCGGGATTGACCACCGGATCCTGCCGGGCCAGCCGGTGATCGTCCACGGGCGGCAAGCGCTACGTGGTCAGGTGGTTCAGCCGCCGGGATTTCTGCTGCCGGAGTCGGTTGGCAGCGGGCCGGTTAAGATGTCCTATCTCCTGGTGGATGTGGGACTGCAACCTGAGGTCGTGTCTGAAAAAGTGCGGGTGGGAGACCTGGTTTCCTACGCGCAGGCGCCGATAGAACTGACCGGGGAAGCCCTGGCTGGACATACGCTCGACAATCGGGTTTCTGTGGCCGCAACCACGCTTTGCCTGGAAGAACTGCAGAACCGCGCACATGATTGGGACGTTTGGGCTGTGGCGTCCGCACAGGAAGAAGTGAGCCTGGGCGGGGCGCAGACTTCGCCTTTTGAAATCCGGCCGGATATCGCCATTATTGTAGACGTTTGCTTTGCCAAGGGCCCTGGCGCCACGGATTGGCAGAACCTGCCTTTTGGCGGCGGTGTGGGGATTGGGTTTGGTCCGAACATCCACCCAGCGCTTTACAGCCGCTTTGAAGAGACGGCTAAAACTTTGGAGATTCCCGTCCAAAAGGACCTGATGCCGAAGATGTCTGGAACCGATGCGATGGCCGTTCAGGTCGTCGCAGATGGGATCCCCTGCGCAGTTCTGGGAATTCCGCTGCGCTACATGCATACACCGGTAGAGACGGTGTCGCTCAAAGACGTCAGGCGTGTCGGGCGGTTGATGGCAGCTTTCATTGCAAACCTCAAACCCGACACCCTCGACCAGATCAATTGGGAAGCGTAATCCATGACCAAAAAATTAGAAATTTCAGCAAGTAAAGCACCGCAGATCGGCCCGAGCCAATTTCAACTATTAGAACAGCTCTGCAATGCCACCGCCGTTTCCGGCGACGAGCACGAGGTCCGGCAGATTGTTATTGAGCAGGTGAAACTGATCGCCGACGACGTCAAAGTTGACGCCATGGGCAATGTCCTGGTGACTCGCTTTGGCCGAGGTGAGAATCGGGTGCGGGTGATGCTGGCGAGCCATATGGATGAGATCGGCTTCATGATTGTCAAGAAACATGACGATGACCTTTTTCAGTTTGAACGGGTCGGCGGCATTGACGAGCGCCAACTGCCGGGGAAGGCCGTCCTGGTGGGGCGAGACCATCTGCCCGGCGTCATCGGGGCGAAACCGATCCACCAGACGACGACCAGCGAACGTAAGAAGAAGATTGAGTGTTCTTCCCTGCGGATTGACCTGGGGCCGGAGATCGGCGACAAAGTCCAGCCTGGCGACCGGGCGACCTTTGCGACACGGTTTGAAATCCTCGGGCCTTCGCTGCGTGCCAAGGCGCTGGATGACCGGTTGGGTGTTGCCACACTGATCGAGCTGCTCAAGTATGCCCCACCCAATATTGACCTGCTGGCGGCCTTCACCGTTCAGGAGGAAGTTGGATTGCGCGGGGCGCGGGTGGCGGCCTATCATTTCAATCCAGATATGGCGATTGCCGTTGATTCGACGCCGGCCTATGACCTGCCGACCTGGGATGAGGAAGATCAGAACACCCGTTACAATACGCGGCTGGACGCCGGCCCGGCTATCTACGTGATGGACCGGGGGACTATCGCTGATCGCCGATTGGTGAAGCTGTTGTCGCGGACGGGGGACGAAGAAAGCACCCCCTATCAATTCCGCCAACCCGGCGGCGGGGGCACGGACGCCGGCGCGATCCATCTGGTGCGAACGGGCATCCCCAGCGTCTCGGTGTCGGTGCCTTCTCGTTATGCTCATTCCGCTGCAGGTATTGCCCGGATCGACGATTGGGCCAATACCCTGCGCTTGCTGCATGCGGCTCTCGGCCGGGTGACGCCCGATCTGCTCGCCGGCGAGCGGCGGGATTGACCAACGAAAAACGTAATCATTTGACTGAATTGCCAAATTCCAGGAGAATCTTGATGAAATCTTTAATCCAAAAACTAGTTGAAACCCCCGGTCCTTCCGGGTTTGAATACCAGATCCGTGACGTGGTCCGGGAGAGCATCGGCGACGCAGCGGACGAGATCCGGGTTGATGCGCTGGGTAATCTGATCGCCCGGAAAGGCGAGAAAGCTGAAAACGGGATGCGGGTGATGGTCTCGGCGCATATCGACGAGATCGGCCTGATGGTGACACATGTGGACGAGAACGGCTTTTGCCGCTTCACAAATGTCGGCGGCGTGAATCCGCTGACCTGCGTAGGTGGGCGGGTCCTGTTCATGGATGGCGCCCGCGGTGTGATCGGCATGGGCGGGGTTGAGCGCGGGAAGATGCCCAAGCTGACCGACCTGTTCATTGATGTGGGGGCGACAAATAGGGCGGATTGCCCCGTCGGGGTTGGCGATGTTTGCGGGTTCGAACGGCCATTCATGGACCTCGGCAAACGGATGGTTGCCAAATCCATGGATGACCGGATTGCTGCGGCCATCGCCATTGAGGCGCTGAAACAGCTGGAAAGCACCCCGCATGAGGTGTTTTTCGTGTTCAGCACTCAGGAAGAGGTCGGCATCCGCGGCGCCACAACGGCAGCCTACGGCGTGGACCCTGATGTTGGGTTTGCGGTGGATGTGACCCTCAGCGGCGATACACCCAAAGCAACCCCCAAGATGGTGACCGCTTTGGGTAATGGCCCGGCGATCAAGGTGCGCGATAGTTCTTTCATCGCGGACCCCCGTCTGGTGGATTGGATGGTCAAGCAAGCTGAATCGGCCGAGATCCCCTACCAGATGGAAGTGTTGACCGCCGGCGGGACAGATGGTCATGCGATCCAGATGACCCGGGGTGGGGTGCCCGCCGGGTGCATTTCCATCGTATGCCGCTACATTCATTCTCCTTCGGAGATGGTGGACACCGACGATGTTGAAAATTCTGTGGCACTTCTGGTAAAACTATTGAGCGAGCCGATTGAACTCGGCTAGTTTGTTCAACTAACGTAGGAGCTGACCGCTTGAAGAAAATTCGTGGACTTTTGGGACTGGGGCTGGTTTTGGCAATGCTGCTTTCTGCTTGCGAAAGCCTGCCTTTCGATTTGCCGGGTGCCCAGCAGCCGACCCCGACACTGACGCCGGCGCCCGGGTCGGGCGGCGAAATGGCGCCCACGCCCGAGATGACCACGACAGCGGAAGCCACCCCGGAACCCGTGACCGAGTTGACGGTCTGGGTCCCGCCGGAGCTGGACCCGACGGCAGAGACCGAGGCAAGCCAGCTATTTGCTGCGCAGTTAGCGCTCTTTTCCGATTTGAATAATGGCCTCGAGATTGTGGTGCGGGTCAAGGCGACCACCGGTACGGGTGGTTTGTTGGATGCCCTGACGGCGACCAGCGCGGCTGCGCCGGAAGCGCTGCCGGACCTGATTGCGCTCAGCAGGCCCGACCTGGAAACGGCCGCGCTTAAGAGCCTGATTTATCCATTGGATGGAATGACGACCCTGCCCAATGACGCCGATTGGTACGGCTTCGCCCGTGAAATGGCGCTCCTGCAGGGCAGTACATTTGGACTGCCTTATGCCGCTGATGCGCTTGTGTTAGCCTACCGGCCGGAGGTGCTGCCCGAAATGCCCGGTTCCTGGGATGAACTGATCGAGCAGGAGCAGGTATTGGCTTTTCCTGCCGATAGTGACCAGGCGCTGTTCACACTTGCGCTATACCGGGCGGAGGGCGGATTGATCCAGGATAATCAACGTCGTCCGGTGTTGGAATTAGAACCCCTGTCAAATGTATTTGGCCTATTTCAGGCTGGCGTGCGCGCCGGCGCCTTGCCTGACTGGTTGAACCAATACCAGACGCCGGGACAGGTCTGGTCCTCCTATCGGGAGGGTCAGTCCAACCTGGCGGTCACCTGGCTGTCCAATTATCTGAAGGACCAGCCTGGTGACACGAATGTGACCACGTTGCTGCCGATGTCCGCTGGTGCGGTCACGCTGGGCGGTGGGATGAGCTGGACTGTGGCAACCGCCATACCGACCCGCCAGGCTCTGGCGGTTCAATTAGCGGAGTTTCTCGTCCAGCCAGAGTTCCTGGCGGAGTGGACGGCGGCGGCTGGCTATATTCCCCCGCGGCCTTCCGCGCTGGAAAGCTGGACGGACCAGGGATTGCGTAACACGGTTGACCAGGTGGCTCTGATGACCCGGCTGCGACCGACCAACGATCTGATCTCCAGTCTGGGGCCGATCTTGCGTGAGGGCACCCGCCAGATTCTGCAGGATTTGGTGGATCCCGGACAGGCAGCCCAGGTGGCTGTGGATAGCCTGGAGGAATAAGGATGTCCATGGAAGAACTCCCCCAAGACCCCAAACAACCACAGCTCGGGCCATACTGGATCCTGATCGCGCTGGTGATCGGCGTTCTGATCCTGGCGACGCTGACCTTCCTGCGGCCGATTGCAGGGAGTGGACCAAACGTCACACCGGCTGACACGACAGCCTCACTCACGCCGCAGGGCGCAGCGGAAACCGAGGTGACAGGTGAGCTAACGCCCACGGCCACAGAGGCGCCGCCTACCCCGGAGGATATTGGTTATACCGATGGGATCATCTTTTGCAGTTCGGTGCTGGTGTTGATTCTGTTGGTGGGCACGCTGCGCGAAGTGGTCCGTCGGCGGGGGCACTGAGGAGGTTGTAATGGTCGATAAATTACAGGCATTTGAAGATTACCGGCACCAGATGAACGACCGGATCACCGAGATTGAACATTTAGGGATCAAACGCTTTTTTAATTTGGATACCAAGGCCTATGAGGACGGTGCGCTGGATGCGCGCACGAAAGAACTGCTGGGGTTGGTCGCCTCAATGGTGCTGCGTTGCAACGACTGCATTGATTATCACATCATCCAATGTGTGGACGCGGGCTGGTCGGATGAGGAATTGGTTGATGCGTTCAATGTGGGGTTGGTGGTTGGCGGGAGCATCGTGATTCCGCACCTGCGCCACGCGGTGGAGACGCTGGATTTGTATCGGGAGCGGGAGCAGTAGGGTTGTTTGTGGGTTAGACGATAATTTAGACACCCTGTGAGTTTGTTTATGGGGCTATTCGTAAATTGAACTCAGGTTAGATACTAAAGTCCGAGCCGATCCAATTGCCTTCTTCGTCGGGGTGGATTGCGCCGTTCTCATGTACGTGCATTTCGTTTTCCAATTTATTCAAACGGGTCAGAACCTGACGCATGGCATCGCCGAGCGTGTCGGGCAGGCGGTCGTGGTGCAGGTCGATGGGTTCCTCAAGGTCAGGTTGGGTGCGTTTGACGATTTGACCAGGGACGCCGACCACGACCGAATCGGGCGGGACGGGCTTGACCACCACGGCGTTAGCGCCGATCCGGCTGCCCTCGCCAATTTCGATTGCGCCGAGGATCTTGGCCCCGGCGCCGACCACCACGTTGTGGCCCAGGGTGGGGTGGCGTTTACCTTTCTCCAGGCTCACCCCGCCGAGGGTAACGCCGTGGTAGAGCGTGACGTCATCGCCGACTTCAGCGGTTTCCCCAATCACGACACCCATGCCGTGGTCGATGAACAGACGGCGTCCGATCACCGCGCCGGGATGAATCTCGATCCCCGTAATCCAACGCGCGATTTGCGCGAACCAGCGCGCCAGGAAGTAGATCTTGTGGCGCCAGAGCCAATGGTTGACCCGGTAGGCCCAAATAGCATGCAGCCCGGCATAGCTGAACAGGACCTCCACCCAGTTACGGGCGGCGGGGTCCCGGTGCAGTGCGCAGCGGATATCTTCCATGATCATCTTGAACAAAGCGATCTCCTTATCCAGGTTCGCTTCGACGGCCTTGGGCAGGCTGGGGCTTGAGGTGTTTTCCATGCTTGTTATCCTTTAATCGAACCTAATCGCGGATATCGTCGAACAACGGAGTGCTGAGATAGCGCTCGGCGAAGGAGGGGATGATCACGACGATCAGTTCGCCCTCGTTCTCGGGCCGTTCCGCCACCTGCAGTGCTGCCCAGGTGGCCGCGCCGGAGGAAATGCCCACCGGCAGCCCCTCCTCGGTGGCGAGGGCGCGGGCCGTGGCGAAGGCATCCTCACCGGTCACCTCGACGATCTCGTCGTAGATTTCCGTGTTGAGTACTTCGGGGATAAATCCTGCGCCGATGCCCATGATGGGGTGGGGGCCTTTTTCGCCGCCGGCCAGCACGGGTGAGGCGGATGGTTCCACCGCTACCACGCGGATCTCGGGGTTGTGCGCCTTCAGGCCTTCGCCTGTCCCGGTGATGGTGCCGCCGGTGCCTACGCCCGCTACCAGGATATCGACCTGGCCGTCGGTGTCTCGCCAAATTTCCTCCGCCGTGGTGCGGCGATGTACGTCGGGATTGGCGGGATTGGCGAACTGATTGGGCATGAAGTAGCGCGGGTCTGATTCGACCAGTGAACGCGCTTTGTCGATGGCACCGCTCATGCCTTTTTCGGCCGGGGTCAGGATCAGTTCTGCGCCGAGAACCTTCATCATCATTTTGCGCTCCATGCTGACCTTTTCGGGCATGGTGATCACGCACTTATAGCCGCGCGCCGCGGCCGTCATGGCCAGCGCGATACCGGTGTTGCCGCTGGTCGGCTCGACGATGATGCTCTCCGGCGTCAGGACCCCGGCGTCTTCGGCGGCGTTGATCATCGCCACGCCGATCCGGTCTTTGACGCTGTGGGCAGGGTTGAAATATTCCAGTTTGAGGACCACATCAGCGACGGCGTCCTTATTCAGGCGGTTCAGGCGCACGAGGGGCGTGTCTCCGGTCAGTTCGGTGATGTTGTTGAAGATTTTCATTTTTCTCCATTTGTCTTTCAATGATTTCGATTCTCTTGGGGTGCGGATTAAAAACACGCAGCCAGACGATTTAACCTAAAGGGCAGCGAGACTCTCGCACCGCAAACAGATTCATCTTGCGGGGCTGTCCGCCGCCCAGATCGACTGGCTGATCAGAATTTCAGTTTAGACAGTCTGAGCGGTGACTAGCGGCCCCGCTTCAGACACAAGCAAACAAACATGGTACTGCTCCATTTGAATAAGATAATTTATGTCATAATTATATTGGAATTGAGCGAAGAGTCAAGGGAGGGAAAAGGATGATGTAAAAACCATCTATAATAGTCTCACAGGTTTAACTGATATAGAATCCGTATCGGGAGTAAATTAAAAATAACGCATTCTATTCAGTCATAAAATTTCTTAATTCTATAGGAGTAATGTTATGAACAAAAAAAAGATCTCTAGTGGGATTGTTGTTTGTATTTTTAACACTTACGGCGTGTTCGACCCCCGAAAATGAAAGCTTAGAGGTGATCCTATATGATGAGTGGCCTGACGATGGCTATCCCAGCGACGCTGCCCAAATTATTTCGATTGCCTTGGAGGAAAACAGCTTGAATCTCGAGGTCGCCTATCAGGGTGGATGCCAACAACATACCTTCAAACTCTATGCCTGGAGTGCTTTTTTAGAATCATTGCCCCCACAGGGGAGACTTTATCTCTTTCACAATGCAAATAAGGAAGAATGCACTGATGAGATAGTACGCCAGTTAACCTTTGATCTGACACCCCTGGATAAAGAGCGTAATGATGCAAGTGAGCATCCATTACTCCTTCGTATCTTTGAACCAATCGGTGGTTCATTTGCAAGGGATCCCATTATGCCATTGGTTGAATGGCCTTAATCTTACTTTCATTCAATATAGCCAATTCCTTAACATATCTCTATTAGCCTATCAGGCTCGGTTTTTTTTGCTCTACCACTTCTGCGGCTTATATTTACTGTTTTAACAGTGTCACTTGTTGTCTGAGAACCCCTTTCGGGTCTGGGTTTTGTCCTATTTTCAGGGAGTTCTCTTCTTTTACCGACTCAAATATGAGTTTATGGTAAAGTATCGATTTTTCCCATTTATTTTCCATTTCCATTTGCTTTATCTCATTCAATGCTTACATTATAATAAACGCCAAGTGTGAAATGAAGGTGAGTGAATGAATAAACGCATGGACAAATTAATTATCTTGATGGGCGAGCAGGGCTTTGACGCTCTGGCGCTCAACCCCGGGCCGAGCCTGATTTATCTCTCCGGGCTGCATTTCCACCTGATGGAGCGGCCGACGATCCTGATCATCACCCGGCATGGCAACGCGGCCGTGGTCCTCCCGGAACTGGAACAAGGCAAGCTGGTGGGGGCAGCCGCTGACTTTCAGACTTTTACATATGGTGACGACCCTGTCACCTGGCCGGCGGCCTTTGAACGAGCCGCGGCTACCCTGGGGTTGAAAGGTGGCAGGCTGGGTGTGGAGCCCACGCGCCTGCGCTTCCTCGAAAT
>JAXHUD010000077.1:0-11110 GCA_034189815.1 Chloroflexota bacterium | reverse complement strand
TGCAGGCCATCCTTTTCGGTGGTGGTCTGAGCATCCTGCTCACCGGCGTACGTATGATGCTGGGTGAGATTGTTCCTGCTTTCAACGGCGTTGCCAAGAAGGTTGTCCCCAATGCCATTCCGGCGTTGGACTGCCCGATGATCTTCCCCTACGGCCAGAATGCCCTGATGATCGGTTTCCCGATCGCCATGATCGCTTCCCTGGTCACCCTGGTGATCTTCGGCGCGGCTGGTTATCCTTACCTGCTGCTGCCCCTCGTCGTCGCGGCCTTCTTTGATGTTGGCCCTGCTGCCGTGCTGGCGAATGCCACCGGCGGCCGGCGCGGTGTGGTGATCGCTTCCATCGTCGGCGGCGTCCTGTTGATCGTCTTCCAGGCGCTCTCACTGCCCTTCGTGATGAACACTGCTGCTGGCTTCATCAATGCCTTCGGCGGGAATGACTTCTCGATCATTGCGATCGTGGTTGGCGGCATCACCCGGCTCTTTGGCGGCTAATCCCTGTTTTGTTAGTGAGGTGGTCCCTCTGCGAAGGGGGACCACTTTTTGGACTTTATGAAACAAAAAATCGGTATTCATTTATCATATTGGCAGGAAAGCTGGTCTGATCCCTTATTGCCGCTGATCGGAAAGGCCAAACAAGCCGGGTTTGAGGTTGCGGAATTTCCGCTGCTGGCCCCGGCGGCGCTGGACTTCACCGAATTGCGGGCAGAACTGGATTCGCAGAGGATGGCAGCAAGCTGCGGAACCGGTCTGGGGGCGGAGACGGATATCACCTCGCCCGACCCGGCAATCCGTAAGCTGGGATTGGAGCACCTGCAGGCTTGCCTGCAAGGCGCGGCCGCCCTGGGCAGCCCGGTTTTGGTTGGGCTGACCTACGCACCCTGGGGTGTTTTTCCTGTCGATGACCGCGCGCGGCGACGCGAACAATGCATCGAATCGCTCAAGTTCCTTGGTGATATCGCTGCGGCGACAGGCGTTCGATTGTGTATGGAGGTGGTCAACCGGTTTGAAGGCTATTTGATCAATACCGTTGAGCAAGGGCTGGCCCTGCTGGAAGAGGTCAATCACCCGTCCCTTGCGCTGCATTTGGATACCTTCCATATGAATATTGAGGAGGAAGACCTCCCGACTGCGATCCGCCTGGCGGGAGCGCATTTGGGACATTTCCATTGTGTGTCGAATACTCGTAAAGCTCCCGGCACCGGTCATCTTGATTGGGACGGAATCCGGGACGCACTTATCGATATTAATTACAGCGGTTATTTCGTGGCGGAGACTTTTGTTCGACCGGTGGGGGAAGTCGGCAGCGGAATGTATATCTGGCGGGAGCTGGCGCCGGACCTGACAGAAAATGCCAGAGAAACAGCCCGGTTCATTCGTGAAGAAGTGGCATTCGATGTTTGATCTTTCGCGGTTTAAGGCATTATTTTATCTTTTATATCAAACGTTCAATGACCACCGAGCAAGGCTGAATCAGTTGGACGCGGTGGTGGGGGATGGTGACCATGGTGACACAATGGCGCGCGGTTTCCGAGCCGCAGCCCGAGCCGCCGAGGACTCAGATGAGGACATCGCAGGATTATTTACGGATGTCGCCAACGCCCTGGCGGAAGAGACCGGCGGCGCGATTGGCCCGCTGTTGGCGGCGTTTTTTGGTGAAGGCGCATTTGTATTCGAAGGTAAACAACAGATTGGTCTGACAGACCTGGCTGTTTTCTTCCGCAGCGGTTATGAAGCGGTGCAGGTGGTGGGCGGTGCACACCCCGGCGATAAGACCTTGCTGGACGCGCTGGGACCCGCAGTCGATGCGCTGGAGGCTGAATCGGGATTATCACTTCAAGCTGCGTTTGGCCGAGCGACCGAAGCCGCTGAAGTCGGTGTGGTGGCAACCCGCGAAATGCAAGCCGAGGAAGGCCGGGCGCGTTTCCTGGGCGAGCGTTCGAAAGGACATCCCGACCCCGGGGCGGCCAGCTTTGCTTTGATCGTAAAATCTTTCACTGAGATCGCTGAAGGTAGAACGATGGCAGCACCGGACCTCGCTGGGGATGTGGAAGCAGACAGTTTCCATCCCTCCGGCAAGTTCATCAACAGCCCGGCGAGCATGATCGCTGAGGATAACCTCGGCCTGGCGCTGGCTTATCCCGGCCTGGTCCGGCTGACGGATGAAGGCGTACTGGTGCGGGCGAAACCCAAATCGGAAGGTAAGGTCGGCCTGGCCATCGGGCAGGGCGGCGGGCATACGCCTTCGATGGGTGGATTCGTCGGCCCGGGTTTGCTGGATGCAGACGTATACGGACCACTCTTCACCTGTGCCTCTGGGCTCAAGATTGCCGAAGCGATTAAACAGGCGGACCACGGTGCAGGTGTGGCGCTGCTGGTATCCAACCACGCAGGCGATGTCTTGAACGCTCGTCTGGGAAAGCATCGAGCCGAGGGGGCCGGACAGGATGTGGAATTGATCCTGCTGAGCGACGACGTCGCCACGGCCCCGCGCGAGGATTACCTCCGGCGCCGCGGCTTGGGCGGCTTGCTTTTCGCGCTCAAAGTCGGCGGCGGTGCAGCCGAGGCCGGACTGCCGCTGACGGATGTGGCCAAACAAATGCGGGCCGTCAATGAGCGTACGGCATCTCTGGCGGTGGCATCCCGCGCGCCGAGGCATCCGTTTAGCGGTGAGCGGCTCTTTGACCTGCCCGAGGGGCAGATTGAAGTCGGCACCGGTGTACATGGCGAGGTTGGTGTTTATCGCGGAGACCTCCTGCCTCCGGATGAATTAGTTGAACTACTGCTGGATCAGTTGGTCACGGACCTGGACGCTTTCCTTGAGGGTCGGGTTTGGGTCTTTCTGAACGGCAGCGGGGGCACATCACAGACCGAACTGCATATCCTTTACCAGAGCATTTATCGCCAATTGGGCGAGCGCGGCCTGCAGGTGATGGATGGGGTGGTTGGATCTTATTTCACCACGCTGGAGATGGGCGGGTTCTCATTATCGCTTTGTGCGCTGCCGGAAGCCGCACTGCCCTGGTGGGCGGCCCCTGCCAGCAGTCCGGCCTGCCGCTGGCCTTTGGTATAAACAGAATTGAAAGGAAATCCATGATGCGGAAACCGAAAATTGGCCTGGTGGGGATGATGTCCACGCCGTTTCGCGGCGACAAGGAAAGTCATTTCACAAAGGACCGTACGGCCTTGCAAAATTTGGCGGAGTCGCTGGGTTTTGAACTGAAAGTGCTCCCCGATGGAATCTATTCCCCTTCGGATGCCGCCGCAGCGGCTGAGATGCTCGAAGCATGGAGGCCCGACTACCTCCTCGTTCAGGCCAGCTCTTTTGCGAGCGGCGACTTCATTCGACCTTTTGCGAAGTTGGGCGTGCGGATTGGGCTGTGGGCTGTACCGGAAGGCGAGCCCTCAGCGGAGGGCGGGCTGCCGCTTAATAGCTTCACCGGCCTGAATATGTATAACAGTATCCTGCGCCGCTATCTGACGGGATATCCTCATCCGGTCAAGTGGTTCTTCGGGCGACCAGACGCTGCCCTGTTCAAAAATCGGCTCGCTGTCACGGTTGCCGCGCTGCGCGCGGTGATCAATTTGCAGGATGCCCGGATTGGCCTGATCGGCGGGGTCGCTCCCGGGTTTGATAACTTGATCGTGGATCCGCGGGTCTACGAACAGAAGCTGGGCGTAAGGGTGCGCTCGCTGGAACTGGATGCGGTCTTGGGGCGGGCTCAGAAAGTGGAGCAAGGCCCGAAATTGGACGCGGTGATGCAGGCTTTCCTGCAGGATAACGTCACGATGGAAGAGGACGGTAAGGCGCATCTGGAAGAACTGGCGAAGTTGCAGGTCGCATTGGATGACCTGATCGAGGCCCAGGGCTTTGATGCGGTCGCAATTAGCTGCTGGCCGCGCTTCCAGGTGACGCCCGGTGTGGCGGTTTGCAGCCTGGTGGGCCAGTTGAACACGCTCGGAAAAGTATCGGCCTGTGAGGGCGACGTCCCTTCGGCGACCGGGATGCTGGCATTGCGATACCTGACCAACGGCAAGATCGTAACCTTGATGGACCTGGTGTCCGTGGACCCGGCAGATGATAGCGCGCTACTCTGGCACTGCGGGCCGACCTCGCCAAGTCTGGCTGGTGAGGGCGGGGTGACCATGGAGTCGCTTTGGCTGTTTGATGACCCTCAGAAGGGCAAGATGGGTTTGCACAATGATCTGGTTCTCAAAGCGGGTGAGGTGACCGTGATGGGCTTCACACCGAACCTGGACGGGTTATTGGTGATGAACGGCGAGATTGACCCCGAGAAGCCCTCATATAAGGGCAGTCGTGGTTGGTTGACGGACATCAAGGTCAACGCTGAGCCGGTCGGAGTGGGCGAGATGGTGGAGACCGTTGTACGGCATGGTTACCAGCATCATTATCCGCTGGTGTATGGCAATTTGCAGGCAGCCGCAGTTGAGATGGCGGCCTATTTGGATATCCCGGTGATTGAGGCCGAACCGTATCGGGATTATCTGGTGGGGTGAACGTTTGAGATTGGGGATTGGCTGGCGGGCGCGGCGCCCTTCGGGTGTCTGCGAAAGGATAGCTACCATAACCGATAGTCTTCTCTATCGTCCTATATTTTCAATAGAAAACCAATGCAATGGGGGGCGAGGATAAATAAACAAAAATCCCTGGAGTTTTCAAAACCCCAGGGATCTCAATGCGTTGACTTGGTGGTCGAATATTAGATGAAGATCACGCCGTTGGATTCGTCCGAATCGGCCAGCATGGATGCCACGCCGACGACCTCGATCCCGTCGATCAGCTCTTCACGCTTGATGCCCATCAGGTCCATGGACATCTGGCAGGCCTGGATCTTGACGCCGTTGTCGATGGCGGTCTGCAGCATGATGGGCAGGGAATCAATGTTCTTTTCTTTCATGATCCCTTTGATCATGGACGTGCCGAGTCCGGCCATATTCATCTGCGAGAGTTTGGCTTTCTTGGTCCCGCGAGGCATCATCCAGCCGAACATCCGCTCGATGAGATTCTTCTTGGTCTTGACGTGTTCGTTCTTGCGCAGCAGGTTCAGGCCCCAGAAGGTGAAGAAGATTGAGGCCTGGCGCCCTGAAGCGACCACGCCGTTGGCGATGATGCAGCCCGCCAGAGCTTTATCCAGGTCACCGGAGAACATGATCAGGGTCTTGTTCATCCCCATCGCCCGGCCGGCCTCCTGCACTTTGGGCGCGCCTTTCTGGATGCGGGCTTCGATCACGCCGTCAACCGTATCCAGAGAAAGCAGGCGGTTGCCGGTTGAATTCGACCAGGCTTCCACGTCGCTGGTGAAGCCGAAGTCCGTGGCCTTCACCTTGACGACATCGCCTTCCTCCACTTCCTTGATCTTATTGTAGAGTTTCAGGATGGGGCCTGGGCACTGCAGGCCGCAGGCATCCACTGAAAATTCGTTGCTGGAGGTCACCCCCGCGGGCGGGATCTCTTTGATCTCTTCCCGGCTGCTGATGGTGACATGCTCAAAAACGTCGAAGTTGGACTGGCGCCCGACCGCGTGGGAATAGGTCTTATAGCCGCCGGTGAGGTTATATGCATCGTAGCCGAGTTGGATCAGGATCCGGGAAGCGAAGTAGGAGCGCTGGCCGGTCTGGCAGTAGCATAGCACGGGGCGATCCTTGGGGATTTCGTTCAGATGCTGGCGGATCTGCTGAAGCGGGATGTTGACCGCGCCGTCGAGCATACCCAGTGCCAGTTCTTCC
This sequence comes from Chloroflexota bacterium, assembly GCA_034189815.1. GTDB lineage: Bacteria > Chloroflexota > Anaerolineae > Anaerolineales > Anaerolineaceae > Brevifilum. The sequence continues at coordinate 5,363 of JAXHUD010000077.1, read as the reverse complement.
GGTAGCCGGACATCAATGATGGCGACCTTGTCGCGGTCCAATTGGTTGACCTGATCCCAGGTCATCACCTTGGCGTCGCCGCGCAGCACGTTGCCGGCGGTGAAACCGATGATATTGACCGGGTCACGGGAGGAACTGAAAGGCGGCGCATAGGCCAGCTCCAGCTCTTCCAGGTCGTAGACCGTCATGCCAGACTGCATGGCCGTGGCTATCACGTCGATGCGTTTATCTACACCATCGATCCCGACCGCTTGTGCGCCGAGGATTTTGCCTTCGTCATTGAAGAGCAGCTTGAAGGCCATCGGCGAGGCGCCTGGATAATAGCCGGCGTGGTTGGAGACATGCACGATCACATTGGAAAAGTCAATCCCAGCCTTTTCGAGCGCCTTCGAGTTCATCCCGACGGCAGCCACGGTCAGGTCAAAGACCTTGACGACCGAGGTGCCCAGGACGCCGTGGAAGGCGGCTTCGGCGTGGCCGGTGATATGGTCGGCGGCCACACGGCCTTCACGGCTGGCGGGGCCGGCTAAGGCCAACGTGGTGGCCTCGCCTGTCAGGCGGTTGGTAACTTCAGCGGCATCGCCAACCGCATAGATGTCGGGGTCGGAGGTCTGCATGTGTACGTTGGTGACCACCGTGCCGCGCACGCCTAGTTCCAGCCCGGCCTCCTTGGCGAGCTTGTTTTCGGGATGCACGCCAATCGAGAGGATCACCATCTCCGCATCCACTTTACGGCCGCTGGAGAGTTCCACTTGCATCCAACCCTGTTCGCTGCCTTCCGCAATGCCCTTGAGGCCATCGCCCAGGGCCAGGCGGATGCGCTTGAAGGTGAGGTGCTGGTGCACCAGAGCGGCCATTTCATAGTCCAGAGGGGCCATGACCTGGTTGAGCATTTCGATCAGAGTGACCTGCACACCGCGATGCTGCAGGTTCTCAGCGATTTCAAGGCCGATGAAGCCGCCGCCGACGACCACCGCGCGGGCGGGTTTCTTCTCGTCGACGAAGGATTTGATCTCGTCCATGTCGGGCAGGTTGCGCAATGTGAAGACGCCGGGCAGGTCCACGCCGGGGAGCGGGGGCACGGTCGGTGCAGCGCCGGGGGAGAGCACCAGTTTATCATAGCGCTCGTCGTAGGTTTGACCGTTTTCCAGGTTTTGCACGGTGACTGTTTTCTCGTCCCGGTTGATGCTGATGACCTCATGCCGGACCCGTGAGTCGATGTTCATCATTGCCTTAAGCTTTTCGGGGGTGACCACCAGGAGTTTCTCCCGGTCCTCGATCACCTCACCGATGTGATAGGGCAGGCCGCAGTTCGCGAACGAGATATACGGTCCACGCTCATACATGACGATTTCAGCATTTTCATCCATCCGGCGTAGTCTGGCTGCCGTGCTGGCGCCACCGGCCACGCCACCAATAATTATTACTTTCATTCAAAACACTCCTTTGAAGCGAGACGTCCGAATTGGCGTCGGTTCCGCTTATTTGTGATAAATTTCACCAAGATTATACCATTTATAATCAGAATGCAAAAGGGGAATTTTGGATTTGGCGGAAGGTCACCATTTGTTTGTGTCAAAGTACAATGCGGTGCTAATCAGTCGTTGTTTTTTTTGATTGCCTAACGCATGCATATTGCTATCACTCAGGGTAATTGTTTCGGTCATGATCGGGTGGGTATAGGCTCATAAAGAAATGGGGCTTTAGGCTCCAAGTCTCCAAGGCATTATGTCTCCAAGGCATTATTGACAACCGGGCAGAACTCAAGTAAAATATTGGTCGCTTTAGTAATAAGCCTTAACAATTAATGCACTTTATTTTTATGCGGGTGTAGTTCAATGGTAGAACGTCTCCTTGCCAAGGAGAAGGTTGAGAGTTCGAGTCTCTTCGCCCGCTCTTATATTTTATCGATGGGCTGATATCTAATGGCCATATCGGCCGCCGGTATCGGCCTTTGTTTTCCAGGCGACGTAGCCAAGTTGGTAAGGCAAGGGTCTGCAAAACCCCGATCACGGGTTCGAGTCCCGTCGTCGCCTCTAGAAATTAAAATCAAACACCTCCAGCGTGCGGTGTTTTTTTGTTTGGCTCACGGGTTCTGCCCCCAATGCAAAAGCAACATTATTTGGGTTGCGCTCTCCCGTCGTCGCCTTTGCAAGTTAAATCCATGAGACAGCTTCAGAGTGAAGTTTCCCCTTTTTTGTTTTACGCACTCTGACTCTGGGGAGCCAGTTGACCTGAAATTGGGTGTTTTCAATAGGGTAAAGGCTGAGTGTTATGCAGTAATACAAAATGTTTACGGCACACACAATACAAACGTTTAAGATGATTAACTGAATGCTTCTTACGTGAGATTGTAATTGCGGCTATAGTTAAACTCGGATTAAATGAATATAATGGAATTGTTTCTGAGTATTGCCGTCTTCAAAGTAGGGAGTGCTTTGGAGATCTGAAATTCGCTAGTCTGATCTTGGGGAGAATATCCGGCTAGCGAGTTTTCTTTAACGGATATTACACGGAATTTACATCCAACCCCTTGTTAGTCTCTCCCGACGAATGGTAATCTATTGAAGAGTTTACTGATCGTCTGATCGGTCGATTGATTTATTAATCGATCGCGTTGTTATAGTCACTCTTTCTTTCGGTGAGGACACTCGCCTCATCATTTTTCATTCAGCATTGGAATTGTTTTCTTGGAACGGCTACGATGCCGTCGGTGTCGCAGAGGTCTGCCGGAAAGCGTATGTGCGTGCATGGCACATTTTGGCCACTTTCCCGGCTGGCATCTCTATTCCTGCAGCCATTGATTCGTCGGCGATGAGCTGCTCTGGAAACGATATCTTGATGAACGGGATGAGGTGAAAGTATGAATTTGGTTACTGGTGGTGCAGGCCATTTAGGCAATGTCCTGGTCCGAGAATTATTGGCGCGTGGTGAACCGGTCAGGGTGCTTATCTTACCGGGTGAGGACACTCAGTCGCTGGAGGGACTGGATGTGGAACGGGTTGAGGGCAACGTCCTCGACTGTGAATCGCTGGTGGGGGCCATGCAGGATGTGGATGTTGTTTTCCATTTGGCAGCTTTAGTCTCAATTGCGAAAAATAATCAGAATCTCTTACAAAAGGTCAATGTTGACGGTACTCGGAATGTGATTGACGCGGCCAAACAAACCGGTGTCGAAAAGTTGATCTATACCAGTTCGATCCATGCATTGGAGCGGCCCCAGATGGGCATCCCGATCACGGAGCAGTTGGCATTCGACCCGCTTAATCCGGCTGGCCCGTATGACCGGACGAAGGCCGAGGCGTCGCTGCTGGTCAAACAGGCCAGTGCGGAGGGCCTGGATACCCGGATTGTATGCCCGACCGGTGTGGTGGGGCCTTATGATTATCGTCATTCGGAGATGGGCGAGTTGATCCTCTCTTGGATGAAGAAACGGGTCCACTTTATGGTGGAAGGCGCGTTTGACTTCGTGGATGTGCGTGATGTGGCGCAGGGACAGATCCTGGCACGGGACCGGGGGAAATCCGGTGAGACCTATATCCTCGGTGGCGAACGGATTGAATTGCCGACACTGCACCAAATCGTGCAGAAGGTAACTGGCAAGAAGTCCAGGATGGTCACCTTCCCGCTTCCGATTGTGAAAATCGTTGCGCCGATCGCGGAACGCTACTATAAGATCACCAGGACAACGCCTCGTATCACCCGCTATTCGATTGAAACGGTCTTTAGCAATTCTGACATTCGCTGTGACAAGGCCAGGCAGCAGCTGGGCTATAAGCCCCGCAAGCTGGCCCAGTCCGTGGCAGATACGGTCCGCTGGTGGTTAGAAAACCTGAGTTTGACGAAACGCTCGTTACGTTTTTAGAATATAACCAGAGATGAGAAAGAGATGGCTTCTCAAGGCCATCTCTTTTTTGTTTATTTGTGCAGTTTTTTACGGGGGTTTAGGAATCTTTCGGTGCTTTCTGGCAGTTGGGACAGAAATAGGTGCTGCGTTGGCCGACGGTGATTTTCTTGACCTCGCCGCTGCAACCCGGGCATTGTTCGCCTTCGCGTTGGTGCACAAGGAAGTGATTTTGGTATTCGCCGCCGCGATACATCCAGTCCAGACTGCTGCCCAATTTCGAGATCGCTTTTTTGAGTATTTTCTGCATTGCGTCGTAGATCGCCCGGGCTTCTTCCTTTGAGATTGAATCCGATTTGCGGAGGGGATGGATCCGCGCTGTGTAGAGGATTTCGTCCGTGTAGATATTCCCCAGGCCGGCGAGGAAGGACTGATCCATCAGCAGGGGTTTGATCTGCCGGCTGTGCTCGTGTAATTTCTTATACAGTTCATCCGCTGAGAAATCTTTACCCAGGGGCTCCGGCCCCAGTTTACCGAATATCTCCTGCGGATCGGTGACGTAGTAGACCCGGCTGAACTTCCGGACGGAGGTGAGCACCAGACGCCAGGGCGCTTCGAAATTGAAGATCGCCTGGTCGTGGTCTTTCTTTTTTATCGCATTACCAACGTCGTCCACCCGCTTTTCCATCAGCATGTCGCCGCTCATCCGTAAATGGCCGATCAGGTGGCCTTCATCGAGCGGGAAGTGCAGGAATTTGCCGCGGCGCTGAACGTCTTTGACGGTCTTGCCGACAAGATCCGCTTTGAAAGTCGGCACATCCGGGGTGTCGACAATCTTCTCCCAGTAGATCTTGACCTCCCCGATCACATGACCGGGGACGGGGGCGTAATCATCTGACCCATTCCTGAGCCGGCGAACGATGGTTTCAACTTCGGGAAGTTCTGGCATGATTTATCTTCTTTCTTCCTTTTTATAATCTCCGGTCGTATACTCGCCGGGGCGTTTGGGTTTCACTCTCCCCGGCGGCTTAACCCTGGCAGGCAAGAACGAGATCAACCGGTAGACCCCAACTTATTACTTTTTCGGTGTGATTGATGCTGAATCCGGCTTGCTGGAGGATGTCCACAAGGGGGATGGACGGGCGATCGAGGTCAACCCTGTCCCCGTGCCGCAGCCGATTTCCAGAATGGTTTCACCTTTGGTGGGGGAAAGGACGCTGACGTTTTTTTCAATCAGGGAACGCTCGCTGGCCGTCAGCCAATCGTAGATTTTGCTTAATCGGTCGTAATACCGCTGTGCGTCTGCTTTTGGGAGGGCCACCGGCAGCATGACATCTAACCATCAATTTTGATGAAGACTTTTGCTCCGAGACTTGGGCCGATCACGACTTCCTCGTCGTTTCCCTCTATTTGCACACGCATGGTCTGGTCATAGGGAGTTCGAGAGAGGAGCGTGATCAGGGCGCCCGGCTGTAAACCCGATTTCCCCAGGTAGCGCAGCACTTCCGGGTCTTCGTGT
>JAXHUD010000076.1:0-11155 GCA_034189815.1 Chloroflexota bacterium | reverse complement strand
CTGATACCACAAAGTACACGGCTAAACTTCGCGTTGGCATGCAGTTCTCGGACGGCACCCCCGTTACCGCCGATGACGTTATCTTCACCTATTACACCTTCCTCGACCCGTCCTATGTCGGCTCGACGACCCTCGGTTCCTATGACATCGTCGGTTTGAAGGACTACCAGAGCCAGACCACCAGTGATGTTTATGATAAATATTTCCTGATGGCAGACGAGATCTATGCCGCCGGCCCCGACCACGAGTGGTCCGAGGATGATACTTGGACTCAGGAACAGCAAGATGACTTCTGGGCCCGGGTTGACGAAGTTGTGTTGCGTGAAGTCGATAAAATTATAAGCTACGTTGATGCCAACTATCGTGATGCTTATGCCGAAGCTTTAATTGGTTATTCACCGGAAGAAGTTGCTGCTGATGAAAACCTGCAGACCACTTTAGGTATGGCTGTTTGGGGATTCGGTGGTTTGGAATGCCCGGTGGTGGAAGAAGCAGAAGAAGTTGAAGCGACCGAGGAAGCCGAGGCAACGGAAGAAGCTGAGGCAACGGAAGAAGAACCTGCGTGCGCAGATGAGGAAAAACTCTTTGTTGCACCTTCCGGCGCCCAGTGGGACCTGGTTGAATCCTTCCCGACCAGGGAAGATTACAAGAACGAAATCCTCGCCGCTTACGGTTACGACCTTGAGGAAGCATTCCCCTATGAGTCCGCTGATGAGGCTGAAGTTCTGCCAGTCGTGAAGTCAAGCTTTATTAACTTCTGGGGCCCCCAGGACGAGGCCATGGGCGGCGAAGGCGTTCCGAACATCGCCGGTATCGTCAAAGTTGACGACTACACCGTCGAAGTGACCGTGAACGGTTACTCCGCACCCGCAGTTTACAGCATTCTCGGCATCCAGGTTACGCCGCTGCACTACTACGGCGATGTGGACAAATATGATTACGAGAACAACATGTTCGGTTTCGATTTCGGCGACCTGTCCAAACAGGAAAGCCTGACCGCCACCCCCATGGGCGCTGGTCCTTACAAGTTCGTGACCTATGACAACCGGACCGTGTACTTCGAAGCCAACGAGAACTACTTCCGCGGCTGCCCGAAGATTGCTGAAGTACAATTTAAAGAAACCGCCTCTGCTGAGGTTCCGTCGGCTGTTGAGACCGGCACCGCAGATATGGGCGAAATGACCTACTCCGCAGAACGCTACGCTGAGGTTCAATCCTACAACGCCAACGGCGAAATGACTGGCGACGTGATTACCTCCAACATGGTTGACTTCCTGGGTTACGGCTATATCGGCATCAACGCTGACACCGTCAACGTTGGTGGAGATGCCGGCTCGGAAGCCTCCAAGAACCTGCGCAAAGGTATTGCCACCATCATGGCCGTACACCGTGACCTTGCTATTGACAGCTACTATGGTGAAGGCGCTTCCGTGATTAACTACCCGATTTCCAACACATCATGGGCTGCTCCTCAGCCGACCGATGAAGGTTACCAGATCGCGTATTCCGTTGATGTCAACGGCGACCCGATCTACACCTCCGACATGACCATGGAAGAAAAATACGCTGCTGCTGAAGCTGCTGCTCTGGGCTTCTTTGAGGCTTCTGGCTACACCGTCGCAGATGGCGTTTTGACCGAAGCTCCCGAAGGCGCCAAACTCAGCTACGAAGTTATCGTCCCCGGTGAAGGCACTGGCGACCACCCTGCATACAATATCCTGACGAGTGCGCGAGCCTCGCTGGAGAAACTCGGTATGGAACTCGTGATCAACGATCCCGCCGATTCCAACATCCTCTGGGATGCTCTGGATGCTGGGACGCAGGAACTCTGGACCGCGGCCTGGGGCGCGACAATTGACCCCGATATGTACCAGGTCTATCACAGCTCCGGCGTTCCCGGTGCTGGTGGCAGTGATTCAAACCACTACCACATCCAGGATCCTGAGTTGGATCAGCTTATTGTGGATGCCCGCCTCAGCGACGATCAGAACTACCGCAAGGCGATCTACAAGCAGGCCCTTGATGTGATCATGGACTGGGCTGTCGAGATCCCGACCTATCAGCGCCTGAATGTGATTATCTTCAGCACTGAGCGGATCAATATTGATACCATCACCCCCGACATCACCACCTTCTGGGGTTGGATGAACGACATCGAACTGCTTGAAATGAACTAGTCGTTCTATCGATCTGAATTCTGTTGTGAGCCCACCAGTACGTAGGGTGGGCTCACAATTTGATACTATGGCTTTTGAATTTAAAGATGTTTTTTTATTGTAAAAGCAAGGAATTGATATGAGGAATTTCATTATTAGGAGAGTCATCTTAGGGCTTTTCATTGTTTTTTTCGGGGCGATGGTGGTCTACACTGTCATTCGATCCTTGCCGTCTTCCTACGTTGAAACAATCGCGCGGGAGCGTGCCTCTAACCCCCTGAGTACAAAAACATATCAAGAATGGCTTGACCAGCTGAACGCTGTTTACAAGCTAGATGTGGGCATTATCCCCGGTTTCTTTGGGTGGCTGGGAAACGCCGTAAAAGGAGACTTTGGTGAATCCTGGCAGTTTGGCATCCCGGTAACGGAGAAATTCAAAGAAGTTATCTGGTATTCGGTGATAATCAATGTCGTCACCTTTATTGTACAGATAGTGATATCCATTCCACTGGGTATTTTGGCGGCAAGAAAACAGTATTCGAAAACAGATTACGCGATCACAGTGTTCGCGTTGTTGGGCATATCCTTACCAACTTTTTTCTTGGCGACGATATTAAAATATGTATTCTCAATCCAATTAGGTTGGTTTGACCTCTATGGGTTGACGGGCAGGTTTCACACCTCAATGACGCCCTTCCAACAAGTCGTTGATATTGGCTATCACCTGGTCCTTCCCATTGTGACGCTTATGATGCTCTCCATTGGTGGGCTTATGCGTTACACCCGAACGAATATGTTGGAGGTATTGAACTCGGATTATATTCGCACAGCTCGGGCGAAAGGGCTTTCTGAGAGAGTTGTGATCAATAAACACGCTTTCAGGAATACGCTCATCCCGCTGGTCTCTTATATGAGTTTTCTGCTGCCCTCGATGTTCGGCGGTTCGCAGATTACGGAGACCCTTTATCAGATCCCCGGCATTGGTTACATTTCATTCCAGGCGATGGTCCGTGGGGATATTCCCTTTGCGATGTTCTATACGACGTTCCTTATCCTTCTGACTCAGATCAGCCTCATTGTTGCTGACATCATGTACGCTGTGGTTGACCCACGCGTGCGTGTGAATTAGGGGCGGTGCCAAATGACTGAGACGAACAAATCGAATCCGGGTACAGAACTCGAAGTTGAAATGGTTGAAGAAGTCGAAGAGGAAATGCGACTTGATGATGCCAGGCGTGTCAAGGTCCTCTCGCCGGGTATGTTGGTTTTCAAGCGTTTCATCCGGAATAAATTGGCTGTTATTGGCCTCTTTATCCTGGTTTTTATGTTTTCTTTTTCATTCCTCGGACCGCTGTTCATGCCTTATGAGCAGGCGCAGGTGTTTGTTGGCCTTGGCTCCATGTCAAAAGACTATGCCGGGGCGATCTATAATGAAGAATTGCGTTTTACGGTTGCCGATGATGGCGAATTTACCGCAGGGGATCGGGCTCAATTCCTATTGGCGCTTAGTAATGGCGAGCAAAGTTTTGAATCCGATGGCGCCGATTTTTATTACGAGATCGTTGGTGATGGTTCTTATATCATCGCTGAGTTGGATCCGGTTGCCGAAGACTTGCTTGGAGATTTGAATCCGACCAACGGAAACGAGTTGAGCGATGAATTATTGTCTGCATACGCCGCTGCCGTTGATGCGGGTGAGGATAGTTTTACAGCCGATGGGACACTCTATCGGATAACCCAAGAGCGCAAGGTCAATGTTGTCTCCACAGAGGACGACGTGGCTTTAGCGACTTTGAACGTCTATGACGCTTATGACGAGAATGACATTTCGGAAATTACCTCACTGGATTTCCTGCTTGCCAGTGAAAGTGCCATTTCGAACGGCTGGGCTGGTTTTATGGTTGGTGATCAGTCGTACAGTATTGAAAACCAGGATGGACAGCGCACAATCCTTGATGCCGACGATGAACCGATTGTGGAAGTCTCCAATATCATTGTCAACCCCCTGGATCAAAACGAATTTCTTTCAGTTGATTTCAAATCTGAAATTCGCCAGGGCATTTTGAACCGTCAGGATGAGGTTCTGTATACCGATGAAGAAGGCGAAACGATCGAATATACGATCAATCGTGTCAATCAGAACTATTATATCCGCAAAGAAACGCCGACGACGCTCATCCGGCAATATGAGGCCCCCTCTGTCGAACACCCCCTGGGGTTGGACAATAATGGTATGGATGTGATGACCCGTCTGATGTACGGTGGGCAGGTCTCACTGCTGGTTGGCTTCGTGGTTGTGATTATTGAGGTGACAATTGGCGTGATCGTAGGCGGTGTCTCGGGTTATTTTGGCGGTGCGGTTGACACAACGCTGATGCGCTTTGTTGACCTCTTCAACAGTATCCCCTTCTATCCCATGGTTATTATATTTGGCTCGGTTATGGATACACTGCAGGTTGATGCTCGAGGCCGGATTTTCTTATTGATGATGATCCTCGGTATTCTCGGTTGGACGGGTGTGGCTCGCGTTGTTCGCGGCCAGATCCTTTCGCTGAGAGAGCAGGATTTCATGGTCGCGACCGAAGCGACCGGTATCCGAACGAGCCGCAGGATTTTCAGGCACCTGGTGCCAAACGTGATGCCCCTCCTGATTGTGCAGGCCACGGCCTCACTGGGCGGCATCATCATTGCAGAAGCCACCTTAGGCTTCCTGGGCCTCGGTGTGAAGTATCCGCTGGCGTCCTGGGGTAGTATTATCAACGTGGCCTCAGACGCTTACGTGATGACCAATTTCTGGTTCATGTGGATCCCGGCGGGCTTGCTGATCCTCCTGACCGTATTGGGCTTCAACTTTGTTGGCGATGGACTTCGGGATGCATTTGACCCGAGGATGAGAAGGTAGATAACATGGCAGAAGAAAAGAAATCCTTATTGGCCCGGATTAAAGGGTTTACGAAACCTGAGGATGGCGCAAGGATTACCGCGCGGGAATCGGCGAAGATCTCTCGAGAAAATCGCCGGATTACGAACGCGCTTGAAAAAGAGCGCGACCGCCGAAATGTTCCTGAGAGTGCATATCTGACGGAAATGGCGGACCCCAAAAACGTTGTGGAGTTCGACAACCTCCATACCTACTTCTTTACGGATATTGGCACGGTCAAGGCCGTTGACGGCGTGACCTTCGAGATTCCAAAAGGCGCCTCGGTTGGCGTTGTGGGCGAATCAGGCTGCGGTAAATCCGTGACGGCGTTGTCTCTGATGCAGTTGGTACAGCGGCCCCAGGGCCAGATTGTTGAAGGCGAAATTCGGTTTGATTCCGGTGAGAAGGTTTATAATATCGCGAAAACGCCGACTCAAGTGATGGAATCCATTCGGGGCGCGAAGATCTCGATGATTTTTCAGGAGCCTATGACCAGCCTGAACCCGGTGTTCCAAGCTGGTGATCAGATTGACGAGGTCGTCAGCCTGCACAATCCTGAGATGTCCAAAGAGGAAGTCAAGCAGAAAACCTTGGATATGATTGACCTCGTTGGGATTGCGAATGCACCCGGCGTTTATGAGATGTATCCCCATGAACTATCGGGCGGTATGCGCCAGCGTATTATGATCGCTATGGCGCTGGCCTGTAACCCCAAGCTCATTATCGCCGACGAGCCCACCACTGCGCTGGATGTAACCATCCAGGCTCAGATTTTGGATCTGTTGCGTAACCTGAAAGATAAGATTAATTCAAGCGTCATGCTCATCACACACGATCTGGGCGTGATCGCCGAGATGGCGGATTATGTCGTTGTGATGTATGCGGGCCGAATCGTTGAAAAGGGCACGGCGGAGGAAGTCTTTCATAACCCGCTCCATCCTTATACGGTTGGTTTGATGAAATCAAAGCCTGTGATTAACAAAGAAGTGGACCGGCTATATACGATCCCCGGCAGTGTTCCGAACCCGATCAACATGCCGAATTACTGCTACTTTAAAGACCGCTGCCCGCGACGGATGGATGTCTGTAATGGGGCCTATCCACGAGAAGAATACGTAACCCCCACCCATATGGTGACGTGTTACCATTACATCGAAGACTAACCCAAGGACTGATATGGAAGAAGTTATTAGTGTTAAGAAGAAACAGGAGAATATTACCGAGGATTTGCTTGAAGTACGGAATCTCAAGCAATATTTTCCGATCAAAGCTGGCCTGCTGCAGCAGGTTGTTGGCTATGTCAAGGCTGTTGACGGCATCAGCTTTAAAATCAAGCGCGGTACGACCATGGGTCTGGTTGGCGAATCCGGATGTGGAAAGACCACGGTCGGTAAGACGCTCCTGCGTCTCAATGAGAAAACCGATGGCGAAGTGATCTTTAATGGTGTTGATATCTATTCTCTGAACCGGAAAGAGATGAATGAGATCCGGACGAAGATGCAGATCATCTTCCAGGACCCCTATTCCAGTCTGTCCCCCCGGCTGCCTGTCAGCGAGATCATCGGCGAGGCGGTTGTGGAGCATAACCTCACAACCAAAGAGAACCATGATGCCTATATTGATCACATTATGAAGATTTGCGGTCTGCAACCCTATCATAAGGATCGTTATCCGCACGAGTTCTCCGGTGGTCAGCGTCAGCGCATCGGCATTGCCCGTGCTTTGGCCTTGCTCCCAGAATTTATCGTCTGCGATGAGCCCGTTTCGGCCTTGGATGTTTCCATTCAGGCGCAGATCATCAACCTGCTCAAAGATTTACAGGATGATTTCGACCTGACCTACCTCTTCATCTCGCATGACCTTTCCGTTGTGGAACATATCTCGGATTCGATCGGCGTGATGTACCTTGGCGATCTGGTTGAGCACGGTAGCAAGAAACAAATTTTCCAAAATCCACTGCATCCTTATTCGAAGGCGTTATTAAGTGCAGCACCGGTTCCCGATCCTACAGCAAAGCGGGACCGCATTATTCTTGAAGGCAGCATCCCATCACCGGCGAACCCGCCATCCGGATGCAAATTCCATACTCGCTGCCCGCGTGTTATGGAGGTTTGTCACAAAGTTGTTCCTGAAATAAAGGAAATTGAGCCCGGTCATACGGTTGCTTGCCATCTCTACGATTAAAGGGATATGCTATGGCAAGAAAAAAACAAACAGAATACGACGACGATGACGGTCGTGTTATTTTTGATATGACCCCTGTGAGCAGCGTGGACATCACGGGAAAAGTCTGGCCAAACCGGTCGGATCAGGAGGAGACCAAAGAAGAGACGAAGACACAACTTTCAACCGCACAAGCCCCGCAGCTAACCAAATCAGAAGCTCGACGTTTCACCTGGAGTGCCATGCTTGCCGGCTTGGTTGTGGCGCTGGTCTTTTCCACGGTTTGGGTGCTCTTCACACTTTTCGCGACCAAAATCTGGTTTAGATAGCGTTGGGACTCCCCTGGATATCAGGGGTGTGGTACATTTGATGCCTGTCATTTGATATTGCCCGACTGGTCAATGCGGTTGCAGGAACGGTGGAATAACCGGTTTTAGGTTTGACGGAATGTGATCTGTTTAAATTGAAATTCTGGAGTATGACGGCCTTCCGCAGGGAGCAGAAAAGTTAAAAAGACGTTTTTAAGATTTGATGATATAATTTTTAACGTGGCGTTTCTGGAGTGGAGAAGAAGTGTCTTTGAATTTCAACAGAAAGAAACGAAGGCTAGGGACTATTTACGGTTTGATTGCAGGTCTTGCATTTTCAATTGCTGCTTGGGGGAAAGATGGAATTGCTTTGGCAACCTTGCATGTTTCTTACGCCTGGATTAAATTCCTGCCAGGAGCAATGATCAGTTGCCTGATTGGCGGCCTGGTTGGATGGGGGAGCGTAAAAATCGCTAAAAGTTGGGTCGCCCTGATACTTTGGATTGTTTTCGGATTGATACTGGTCTGGTTGATTATCTGGGTGCCTTTTGTCAGCACCCCGTACCTCCTTGAAGTTTTGCAACCCGGTTTGGGTGAGTGGCTCAACTATCCCATGGTTGCCCACGCGAATCAATTAAAAATCATTGGCATCATTGTCATTACCTTGCCGGTTTTTCTTTGTGGCCTCGCGGAGATGAATACTATCGAAACCGTTATGATGTCATCTCACAGCGGAGCCATCCTTGCTGTTATTTTGGTGTGTAGCATATTAATGGGAGCGGCAGGCTCTGCTGGGGATAACCTTGCCAATAAACAGTTCCGCGACCCCCTGCAGGCGCTGGAAAACTTATTCCAATTCGCCATAGCTGCTGAAGATGAGGAAGTGGATGAGGTGGTGAAGCGCCGGATGCGCCTGGCAGTCGTTGCGGATTTGGACGAGGTTTTAACCAAGCCCTACAGAATAACGCTGGTTGCATTCGACTCCCCCAGGGCGCAAATGGACTTTTTAGTAGATTTTGGGGGGACATGGGTAAAATGCACGACGGTGTACTCACAGCCCGTACTTTGTGAACAAGTGTTCCAGAGGCCGGTGATCATATCTTCATTGAACCGCACCGCTATGAATCAGGATAAAGGATTTGTGGTTTGTTAAGCAGAGTTTTATCGCATAGCGCCTGTCACAGTTGTGACGCTTGATGCGTCAAACCACAGCAATGACATGGCTCAGCAGTTCTAACAATAACTGGAGCAATAACAATCAAGACGCTATAAGGAATAGTCAATGGCAAATCGGTTATTAGACGTAAAAGGGTTGGAAACTCAATTTAATACACCTGAAGGAATTGTTCATGCCGTTAACGGTATTTCGTTTACGTTGGATGAAGGTGAAACTTTGGGCGTGGTAGGAGAAAGCGGTTGTGGTAAGAGCGTGACAATGCTTTCCTGTTTAAGGCTGATCCCCATGCCGCCGGGGAAGATCGTTGCGGGTGAGGCGAACTATAAAGGCAGCGATCTGTTAGCGATTAGTGAGGATGAGATCCGAAAAGTGCGAGGGGCACAAATCAGTATGATTTTTCAGGATCCAATGACGTCGTTGAACCCGGTGATGACCATTGGCAAGCAGCTGGCAGAACCACTCCTGTTGCATTTGGGGCTGACCGAAAAACAGGCGCGCAATCGTTCAATTGAATTGCTGGGGATGGTGGGCATCCCGCGGGCATCTGATCGTCTGAAAGACTATCCCCACCAATATTCGGGAGGTATGCGCCAGCGCGTGATGATTGCGATGGCTCTTTCCTGCATGCCGCAAATCCTCATCGCAGATGAACCAACCACCGCCCTGGATGTGACTATTCAGGCGCAGATCGTTGAACTGGTCATCCGGCTGCGGGAAGAACTGGGTATGTCGATTGTATGGATCACGCATGATCTTGGTGTTGTCGCCAGTATTGCAAACCGAGTTGCCGTGATGTATGCCGGTTTTATCATTGAAGAAGCGTCTGTGAAGAAATTATATGCTAATCCCTCCCATCCTTATACTGTTGGATTGCTCAACAGCCTCCCCCAAATTCAGGATCAAGGAAAGAAACGCTTATACTCGATCGATGGTATGCCCCCTGTCCTTTATAAAAAACCCCATGCCTGTCCTTTCGCGCCACGTTGTCCGTGGGTAATGGAGCACTGTTGGGCGGAAAACCCGCCGCTGCTCCCCATTGGCGATGGTCATAAAGTGGCGTGCTGGGTGGATACCAAGACTGGGAAGGAACGATAATGAGTTTCACTAATGAGCCATTGATACGTGTAGAAGACCTCGTTATGCATTTCCCCATCAATCGGGGTGTAATCCGCCATCAGGTGGGCGCCATCAGAGCGGTGGACGGGGTGTCCCTGGAAGTCAGCCAGGGTGAAACGCTCGGGTTGGTTGGCGAATCGGGTTGTGGGAAGACCACGCTTGGGCGCACGATCCTTCAGCTTTACACACCCACCTCCGGGCATGTTTATTTTAAAGATACCGATCTAACGGAATTGAAGCCGGAACCCTTGCGGCAGATGCGTAAGGAATTCCAGATGATTTTTCAGGACCCTTATGCCAGCCTCAACCCCCGGATGACGGTGCGGGAAATCATCGGTGAGCCCATGTTGGCATTTGGCATGGTCAGCGGCAAGGAAATTGACGATCGTGTCAGAGAACTCCTGGATTTGGTTAAGTTGGATCAAAATTATGCCAACCGCTATCCGCATGAATTTTCGGGCGGTCAACGCCAACGGATCGGTGTGGCCCGGGCTCTGGCGTTGAACCCCTCCTTTATTATCTGTGATGAGCCGATATCCGCGTTGGATGTGTCTATTCAGGCGCAGGTGGTCAATTTACTTGAAGACCTGCAGAAAGAGTTGGCTCTGACTTATCTTTTCATTGCTCATGACCTTTCAATGGTCCGTCACATCAGTGATCGTGTGGCGGTCATGTACCTGGGTGTTATCGTTGAATTGTCAGATCGCAATGATGTTTATATCAACCCGCTGCATCCCTATACCCAGGCGTTGCTCTCGTCAATACCTGTGGCCGATCCGGAATATTATGAAGACCATCAGAGGATCGTTCTGGAAGGGGATGTGCCTTCTCCGGCAAACCCGCCTTCAGGGTGTCGCTTCCGGACACGATGTCCGATTGCGAGTGCCGAATGTGCTGAAGCCCAACCGGCGTTGCGTGAAATCAGCCCCGGTCACTTTGTGGCTTGTATCAAAGTCCCTGGAAAGGAGGCGGAAACTCAGAATACCTAAAATAAGTTTAAAAATGTTTGAAAAACCAGTTCAATATATTTGAAACGGAGGAGAAAACCGTGAAAAAACTACATTTTTTGATAGCCTTGATTATGGTTACAAGCCTGGTGTTATCGGCTTGTGCTACCACACCTACCGAGGCGCCCATGACAGAAGAACCTGTTGCTGAGGAAACTGCCGAAGAGCCTGCTGAGGAAGAGCCAGAGACCGAAATGGTTGCTCTGAACCCTTATATTGGGTCCAACCAATTGGATGGGAACGGCGTTCCCGGCACTTTCTTTGATGATGTCCACATCAGAAAAGCATTTGCTTATGCATTTGATGCC